>DASRGL010000222.1:0-20439 GCA_035651115.1 Chthonomonadaceae bacterium | reverse complement strand
TGCAGTTCGCCGTGCGGACGGGCCGCGCGCCGTCGCGAGTCGTTCTCGTCCCGTCCGGCCAGGAGCTACCGTTCCAACAGGAGGGGGCGTACTGCCACATCACCGTTCCCTCGGTCGTCACCAGCCAGGTCATCGCTCTTGAAGGCGTCTGAGAGGTTGGTTTGATCCTAAAGTCGGCATGGGCGCATGGTCGGCTGCCGAAGAACAGGCAGCCAACCGGTTCCGACATATTTACCGAGCGAGGAAAGGCTGTAACTCCGCCAGCGAAATTAAAGAGGCAAAAGTAGTAACCAGGAAGCCGTTCCGAGCCGGAACGGCTTCTTGCGTCTGTGCAGTCGCCAGAGCGTATCCGAAAGCGCCCCTTGGTAGGTGTAATCGTTGCTACCCTTGCAATCTAATTTTCGCCGCTTTTTGGCGTACCAACGGGGTTTTGCTGCATGGATACAGCAAATGCCAGATAAATAGAGGTCAGACCAGTTCTGGCACAATTCTTGCAGCAAGCATGATTTCGGGCATGCCGTATTCTTTGCCTACCACTGGCAGTAAAAGGAGACTTACGTGCATCGTACAAACCTCGTTCTGGTGCGCTGCTGCCTTGCTCTCATCGGTATTGTGCTTATCGGTTCCTCAGCCCGCGCCCAACTACAGATATTCCACGACCGCGCTACATTTACTGCCGCTCTGGCAGGACTGCCCCCACCAACCTCAGATGATTTTGAATCCTATGCTCAGGGAGACATCGCTCCGGCAGACCGACGCGGCGATTTTCTCTATGCGTCCGATCCCTTGCTCACGCAGCCCGCAATCGTGCCGGGAGGTAACGGAGGCCAGGCTCTTGGCGGCTCGCCTTTC
The DNA here is from genome assembly GCA_035651115.1 of Chthonomonadaceae bacterium. Taxonomy (GTDB): domain Bacteria; phylum Armatimonadota; class Chthonomonadetes; order Chthonomonadales; family Chthonomonadaceae; genus DASRGL01. The sequence continues at coordinate 19,587 of DASRGL010000222.1, read as the reverse complement.
GATGTGTTCGTTGGAGGCGACTTCGTACGGCTCACTTTCCAGCCTTTGCCGGGTGGACCGCCGCCCGTCTTGCGAGCCATGGGCGCGGACTTCCTCTATGCGCCCTCCTTTGAGAACATTCCGGCAGATACCTACCGGCTGGGGGTAGGAGATGGCACGGCATCCGGCCAGTTTGCTGGAAACCTGGACGGCCTGGACGCAGCGGGCGGGACATTCTTCCTCGGCATTATCGCCGACCCATCGGTGGTCTTCACAAAGGTAGACCTCTTTTCCGTGCAACCGGACCCTGCCTTCCTCGTACCAGCCTATCAGGTGGATGACTTGATCTATGTGGCCGTACCGGAGCCTGCCGCGCTTTCTCTGTTCACGCTTGGCAGTATCCTCCTACTGGCTCGGTTGCGCCGCCCGCGCTAACCGGCGCACTACGACAGTATCGTTCGCATGACCCTCGAGTCGAAAGGAGAGTATGCAATGCCACGATTCAAGTACTCTATGCTCGCCGCCGCCGGAATCCTCATTCTGGCCTTCATTCTTACTGCGATTGGTCCGAAGCGGGTAATGGCCGCACTGGGCTTCACGCCTGTCAGAGACGTGGACACGCCTGCGCTAAACCCGCACGGAGATGGCATAGCCTTTACAATCACGTCCGGCATAACCACGCAAGTTAACTTCGCGCCAGTCCCCGCCGGCAAAAGGTTTGTTATCGAACACATCACGGCCACGGCAAGTGTCCCGAATGGACAAACGGGATTCTTCTTTATTTCCACACGCTCCGGCGGGATCAATGTCCAACTCGTCCTTCCTGTGAACCAGCAGTTCGCCGACACCGTCTTCCCCGGGACAGACACGCTTGTAACCGGACAACCGGTTCGATTCTACGCCGATCCCGGTACAACCCCCTCGATCAGCTTCCGCAGGAGTAGTAGTTCGGGGTCAGCCAGCTTTCAGGCGTTCATCTCAGGATACTACGTCAACCTCTAGTAGTGCGCGCCGTGCGGCGCTGCGGCTGGGGGTCCGGGCTGACGGACAGGTATCGCCGCGCCGCACGGCCAACAACGAGTTCATCGAGGGCGTGGTTCCCGTGAATGACGTGCAGTTCGCCGTGCGGACGGGCCGCGCGCCGTCGCGAGTCGTTCTCGTCCCGTCCGGCCAGGAGCTACCGTTCCAACAGGAGGGGGCGTACTGCCACATCACCGTTCCCTCGGTCGTCACCAGCCAGTTGGTCGCATTGGAAGGCGTCTGATGAGGTGTATTCCCCCTCTCCCTTGCAGGGAGAGGGGACGGGGGTTAGGTCACTTCGCCACCACGATGTCCTGCGGGGCGGAGACCGCGACCCGCTCCGGCTCGTAGTAGGGGTAGGCTTTGCTCAGCGGCGTGCGCGCCTTGATCGGGAACTTGGCCCGAATCTGGTAGGTCAGCGTCACCGTCTGGCCGGGATCGAGTTTTTCCAGGTAGATGATGACCTGCCGCGCCGCCAGCGTATATTTGCTGATGGTCTTGGCCTGCACTGCCGCGTCGAGCTTGTCCGGCACGACCGTAAAGCCCGGCGGCACGCCCACGTCAATCAGCGGCATCTCGGCGATGCGGTCGGTGTTGTTGTGTATCTTGACCGTCACGGTCGCCGTGTCGTCCTGGGCCAGCGTCGTCTTGTCGTAGGCCACGCTGAGCGCGAGCGGCTCGAAGCCCGGCAGCGGCGGCTCGACCAGCTTCCAGGGGATGTAGTAGCGCCCGACGATCTGGTAGAGCAGCGAGCCGTCGCCGTCGTACTGCAGCGTGATGGCGTTGTTGCCGGGACGGACATGCTCTGCCAGATTGACCTGCCGCATCACGTCGCTGTCTTCCGGCGTGATGGCGAAGGTCGCCGCCTTCTGGCCGTTGGCGAGAATCGTCACCGTGCCTTTACCGCCGCCCACCGCGTTCCGGCTGGCGAACAGCAGCGACTTCATGGCCCAGACCGTTCCCTGCGTGGACTGCCAGGTTCCGAAGCTGTCCTTGCTCTGCACCAGGTAGGTCAGGACTTTGTTGACGAACCCGGCGTTGCGGCCCCACTTCACCAGCCCGTAGGCGGCTAACCCTGTTGTCTCCAGGTCGGCCCCTTCCCGAGTCGCGCCGGTGAAGGTCTTCGTGTCCGCTTCCCACCAGGCCGTCTTGTCCGTCGTCTTCGCCAACGCAATCAGGTCATTCGCCACCTGCGCCGTCGTGTCGCTGTCCCGCTCCACCTTCGTCAGCAGGTTCAGGATCACGGCCAGCGTATACGGGTCTTTGGCCTCGCCGCGATGCGCCTTCACGTAGTCCACGCCCTTCGCGACCTCCGGCCCCTGATAGCCGCTCTCCGCCAGCGCCCAGGCGATGTAGGCCGTGCTGCGGAGCGCGCCCGTCTGCCGGTTGATGATGCCCTCCGCGATGCCCTGGTTCGTCTCCTCCCAGGTCCCGTCCGGCTTCTGCTTACTCGCAAGCCACTGCTGCGTGCGCGCGATCAGCGCCGGGTCAACTTCATGCACCTTCGCCATGTCGCTGAACTCCAGCAGGCCGTAGGCGGTGAGTATCTGATGGGCCGGTTCGTCGCCGAACCAGGAGAAGCCGCCGCTCTTGGTCTCGAAGGTAACGAGGCGCTGATAGCCGACGTTGATATAGCCCTCTGCCTTCATCTGAAGTTCGGGATTGATGCGCTTATTCTGCTTCAGGTAGTCCAGCACGAGGATGTTCGGGTACGTGGTCGAACTGGTCTGCTCGAAGCAGCCGTTGGGCATCCGCAGAATGCCGTCCAGCCCCTCGACCACCTGGCTGAACGTTCCCGGATAGAGCTTGACCCAGATGGTGTTGGCTCCCGCGATGGCTTTGTCGGGAATGGCGATGGTCTTCTCCGCCTTGCCTTCCAGCCGGTCGTTGATGGTCGGGCGGAACTCTTTGCCGTCCGGCAGCACGTCTATGGAGCGGCGGATGGCGTCGGAGAGTTTCGAGCCTTTCGCCGTCACCAGGAGCGGGAACCGCCCGATAGACTTGACGACGATGGGGTAGTAGACCACTTTGACCTGCCCTTTGTCCATCTGCACGGTCTTTTTGGCCGGGCCGTCCAGCGTGAACCAGGGTTCCTCTTTCAAGGTCAGCGTGACCTCCTGCGATTCGGGCAGATAGTTGTAGACGGCGACGGGAATCTCGACGCGGTCGTTCTGCGTCAGCGATACCGGCAGGTCTATGTCCACAAAGAAGTCCTGGAAGACGCGCACCGGGGCGGTCGCGCTGCCAAGCTGCCCGCGCACGCTGTTCGCCATCAGGCTCAGCCGCCAGGTGGTGATGGAGTCGGCCATCGGGAGGCGCAGTTCGGCCTGCCCCTTCTCGTTGGTGATGAGGCTGGGGTTCCAGTACATCGTTTCGGGGAAGTATTCCCGCACGCGCGGCGCATCTCCGCCGCCGCCCGCGTCTTTCTTATCCCGCGCTTCGCCGCGCAGAACCGCCGCCTTGTCCATTGCGAGCGCCATCGGCGCTGCTGCCGGAACGCCCTGGAATGCGCCGTTGGCCTCGCGCTCCGCGAGAGCGTCCACCGCTCCGAACTGCCTCATGCGCGCTCCCAGCAGCACATCGCCCTCGGCAAAGCCGCCTCCTCCGAAGCCGCCCCCCATGCCGCCGGCAATAATGCCGCCGAGCCGCCTCCCGCCGTAGATGGAGACCTCGCGAATGTCGTCGAGAGTGTCCCACTTGCCGTCCGGCCCGGCGCTGCTCAGCGTGAAGTAGCCGTCGTAGTTGTTCCTGCCGTAGAGGTTGGTCTTGTAGTAGTGGCCCCAGCGATCCAGCAGATCGGCCTGCCTCAGATAGCCCTTATCCACCAACAGGGTCAGCGACTCGTCCGCCGTCAGCGAGGCGTTCGTGTCCTTGCGGTACTGCTGCAGCGCATTCAGAATCTTCTGGTGCGCCTTCATCATCTCCTCGGCGACCTGCACCGCCATCTTCTGCCAGCGCATCTGATAGGTGTTGACGCGGAAATCGAAGTCGCTCTGCGCCGGAACCGCCGCAAAGAGCATCGTGGCGGCGCGCTGCCGCTCCGCATCGCGGATGAGGACGGGGCCGCCCGGTTCGGCGATCAGGCCGGTCGGTTTGAGACCGTGTATCTCGTACTTCGGCTCCATCAGTTCCTTTTCGAGCGTGAAGTAGATCTTCTCCAGTCCCGGCTGCAACTCGGAGAGCGCGAAGACGCTCTCGTCCACCATCGCCAGACCGAGCGCCGCCGACACCGGGCGCTTCTGCGCATCCGTCACGGCGAACTTCAGCAGGGCGTCCTCGCCGGGCCGGTACTGGCCCTTGTCCGCCGCCACGTTGATGGTCAGATCGTCCGCCGGGGAGACGACGATCACGCGCGTATCGCGGATGATCTCCTCGTTCGGCAGGATTTTGTAGGCGTGCAGTTCCAGCGTGCCGACCATATCGTGCGTCATCGGCACGGCGATTTTGACCGGCTCGCCCTTCATCGGCTGCGCGCGGGTGAGGACGGTCTGCTTGTTGCGGAGGATGTCGAGATAGACCGTGCCGCCCTTCGTGGAGGAGAGAACGGTCAGGTTTAGAGTCTGCCCGACCTTCGCCAGAGTCCTGTCGGAGCGGAGGATGACGCCCTCCTGCTGCGGCGCGGCCTGGAGTTCCTGCCGCGCGGTCGCCGTGCGCCCGTTCGCATCGGTCGCTTTGACCGTGACGGTGGCAGGCTTGCCTTTCTGCGGCGTGAACTGGTAGGTCGCGATGCCCAGGTCATCGGTCGTCAGCGCCGTCTCTTTCGGCAGGGCGTTCTGCGCGAAGTCCACCGAGGCCGTCAGTTTCGCGTTCTTCAGGGGCGTGCCGTCCGGCGTCGCGGCGGCGATGAAGAGGCGGTTGGGAACGTCCGGCACGAGGGCGCGGCTCTCCGGCACGAGAACCAGCAGGATCGGCTCCTTGACCACCGGAACGGAAGTGTGGACTTCCTGCTTGTGGTCGGCGGTGTCCTTGAGCGTCCCCGCGAACTCGACGACGGCCTTTCCCTGCTCGAACGGCTGCCCGACGAACGACTTCGGCAGCGTGTAGTCGAACTTGTATTTGCCTTCGGCGTCCGTCTTGCCTTTCAGTTCGGCCAGCTTCGTCACGCCAATATCTATTGTGTTGACGACGACCGTGATCTCGCCGTCCGCCACCGGTTTGCCGAAGAAGTAGTTGGCCTGCACGGTTCCCTTGACGGTCTCACCGGGCAGATAGTAGGGCTTCTCGGTTGTCAGCCCGACTTTGAATTTGGGCAGGACATATCGTTCTACGCGCACCTTCTTTTCGGTCTGGCCCTCCGGCAGCACGGCGCGCAGGGTGTAGGTTCCCATGTTGACCTCATCGGCCAGCACGAAGTCGGCGGAGGCGATGCCGAAGCGGGAGAGTTTGTCGCGTTTCTTGAAGACTTTATTGCCGCGCGCGTCCTCGATCTCGAAGGTGATGGGCCGGTCGGCCAGCGTGGCGCGGGTCGCCATGTCGAGGGCCAGGGCGCGCAGGTGCATGGTCTGGGCGGGCTGATAGAGCGGCTTATCGGCGGTGAGGAGGACCTGCACCGACTCCTGCACCTGAATCGGCTGGACGATCTCGTCCTTGCCGAGCGGGGAGTCTACCCGCGCGGTCAGTTGGTAGGGGCCGGGTTCGACGGCGGGGAGAGTGAACTGCGCATCGAGCGCGCCGCCCGCGCCGGTCTTGCCGGAGAAGAGTTTGTGGGTCTCCCCGGCGGGCTTGCCGTTCTCCAGCTTCGCCAGCGTCAGGGTGACGTTCGCGCGGACGGGGCTGCCGGTCTGATGGTTGGAGACGATCAGGCGCAGGGCGGCAGGGCCGCCGCGCAGCCAGCGGTTCTGGCCGAGGACGCGGGTTTCGAGGGGGGATAGTTCCATCGTTTTGCTCCCTTCTTGCGCGTCCTTACGAAGCGCGGGCCGATCCGGTTTCGCCGGGAGGGGCCGGGCCTGGACGTAGGGCGCGAGGGAACTGCAGCACAGCGCGATGCTGAGCAGAATCAGGAGCGGTCTGCGTATCATCATGGCCTCCTTCAGTCAGGTGACGCAAACGATCTGTCCGCGGAAAGTCGTAGATTAGACGGGATGGGTGCAGAATACGTTACGAGCGGGCCGGGCATTGAAATACCCGGCCCTCGTTTCTGCCATAATAGTACCGTAAAGGGATACCACCGCGCCGCGCCGAATAGTCAAGGCGAGAGTCGCTGTATTCCAGAAAGCACAACAGCCATGCGGTTCGTGGTCATAACCGGGTTGTCGGGCGCGGGCAAGACGCTGGCGCTGAACAGTTTCGAGGATGCCGGGTACTACGCGGTAGACAACCTGCCGCCGCGCCTGCTGCCCGGCCTGGTCCACTTCTGCCGGACAGAGGGCCGGGAGAAGGGCGCGGTCGTTATGGATACGCGCTCCGGCCCCGCGTTCGCCGAACTGCCCGCCGTGCTGCAAGAGATGGAGAAGGCGGGCCTGACCGCCGAAATCCTCTTCGTGGATGCCAGCGAGGAGGCGCTGGTACAGCGTTACAAGGAGACACGCCGCCCGCACCCGCTGCTGACCGCGCCGACCGACGCGCTGGCCGAGGGCGGCATCCTGGAAGCGATCCAGGCGGAGCGCAATCTGCTCCACACTGTCCGCGCCCTCGCCGACCGCATTCTGGACACCTCCGCGCTCACCGGCGCGCAACTGCGCGAGGCCATCCATGCCGCTTATGCCGAGGAGTCGCGCCCCGGCCTGCTCGTCACCATCACCTCATTCGGATTCAAATACGGCCTGCCGATAGACGCCGACCTGGTGTTCGATGTTCGCTTCCTGGCAAACCCGCACTATGTCGCGGGCCTCAAGACGCTGGACGGGCGCGATCCGCGCGTCGCCCGCTATGTCCAGCAAGACCCGCTGACGGCTCCCTTCGTCGAGAAGATGCAGAGCCTTGTGGACTTTACGCTGCCCCAGTACCAGCGCGAGGGCAAAGCGTATCTGAATATCGCCATCGGCTGCACCGGCGGCAAGCACCGTTCGGTTGTGCTGGCCGAGGCGCTGGCGGAGCCGCTGCGCCAGGCCGGGTATCGCCTGGTCGTGCGCCACCGCGATGTGAACCGTGACCGCGTGACGCCCTCCGTGCAGGAGACCTCCCATGAGTAGGCTGCGCACCTCGCTGAAGTGGCTCTATCCCGGAATGCGCGTCAAACGCTGGATCGCGCTGGCCTTCCTGGGGCTGCTGGTCTTCCTGGTCGGAGTCGGCGTCATCATCCAGGCGCACTCGCCGGACAGCCCGACGCTGGCCGTGCGGATCGCCGACTGGGTCATTCGCCAGACGCGCGCGGAGATACGGCCCCCGACGCTCGGCGTGATCCTGACTGTCGTGGGGACGCTGCTCTGCCTGATGGGGCTGGGCAAGCTGATCGCCTCGCTGACCAGCGTTCTCGACCCGGAGATGGCTCCCGGAGGGCTGGTGGACGTGGTCTATCAGAAGCGCAAACTCTCGCAGGGGCGGCGCATCGTAGTCATCGGAGGCGGAACGGGCCTCTCCACGATGCTGCGCGGCCTCAAACGCTATACCAGCAACATCACGGCCATCGTCACAGTGGCCGACGATGGCGGCTCCTCCGGCAAGATCATGAAGCAGCTCAACATCCTGCCGCCCGGCGACATCCGTAACTGCCTGGTCGCGCTGGCCGACGCCGAGCCGCAGATGATGGAACTGTTTCAGTTCCGCTTTCGCAACAGCCTGCCCGCTCCGCAAAACGAGGTCACGCTGCCCGCGCCGGTAGCGCAGCGCGCGGCGGAATCGGCCGGCGCGAACGCGGTTGCGGCTCCGGCGAGTGGGACGAGCGGCGGGAACAACTACGGCGAGGGACTGCGCGACCATGCGTTCGGCAACCTGCTGATCGCGGCCATGTGCGCCATCAATGGCGGCGACTTCGAGCGGGCGGTTCAGGAGACGAGCCGTGTTCTGAACATTCGCGGGCGCGTGCTGCCCTCTACCGTCGCCCATGTGCGGCTGCGCGGCGAGATGGAGGACGGCTCCATCCTGGAAGGCGAGACGACCATCGCCCATTCTCCCCTCAAGATCAAGCGTATCTCGCTCGTGCCGGGCGACGCCTGCCCCGCCGAAGATGTATTAGAGGCCATCGCCCGCGCCGACGTGATCGTGCTGGGGCCGGGCAGCGTCTTCACCAGCATCATTCCCAACGTGCTGGTGCGCGGCATTCCAGAGGCCATCCGCCGCTCGAAAGCAAAAAAGGTCTATGTCTGTAACGTCATGACGCAGCCCGGCGAGACAGACGGTTTCTCGGCTTTCGACCATATCCAGGCCATCGAGCGGCACGCGCAGATGCGCCTTTTCGACTACGCCCTGGTCAACACGGGGCGACCGAGCCAGGAACTTCTCGAAAAATACCGCAAGACCGGCTCCGTTCTCGTGGAGCCGGACATTGACCGCATCAAGCGGGCGGGGTATCGCGCTCTCACCGGCAACTTCATCAGCCAGACCGACGTGGTGCGGCACGACGCGGGCCTGCTCGCCGAAGCCATCATGAAGCTGCTGGATTGAGAGAACCGGGTATTTCAATGCCCGGCTTTCCATGTCTCCAGAATCTGCCCGGGTTTATAATCCTTCCACAGAATAGCGGCGGGCGGTACGCCGCCTAATGCAGCCTCCGGGATGGCCCCGATGATCTCGCTTTCCCGCACGGACACGCCACGCCGGGCCGCTTCTGCCTGTACGAAGGCGAAGACGGCGGGAAGCGGGGACTGCTCCGGGCGGGTCAGGTTCATGGAGACCTGCGCGCAGTTCCGGGAGGCGAGGAAAAGTCCGAGCGCGCGTACCCCGGCGAGTTCCGGCAGTGTGTCACGTTCCTGGCGGATGCGGCGGGCGATAGCGCGGGCGATCTGCACGTCGGGCGTATCGAGATTGACGTTATAGGCCACGAGCGGGCCGCGCGCCCCAACGAGGACGATCCCGGCGGTAGGGTGCGCCTCCGCCGGGCCGAGGTCGGGCGCTTTCGCGCCGATCAGGGGCAGATGGGCAAAGGCTTCCAGACCGCCGCGCCGCACGTCCGGCAGAGCGGCAGGGCGTCCGGGAACCGCCGCCCATTCGTAGAAGTAGACCGGCAGCGCCAGTTCCGAGGCCAGATCGGAACCGAGGGCGTGCGCCAGTGCGATGGCCTGCTCCCGCGTGGCGTTCCAGAGCGGAATGACCGGCAGCACGTCTATCGCGCCCGTGCGAGGATGCACGCCCGTATGGATGCGCATATCTATCCGGGCGACGGCGACGCGGGCGGCGGCGAGCGCGGCGGCGCGGATCGCTTCCGCCGGGCCGAGGAAGGTCATCACGCAGCGATTGTGGTCGGCATCGGCGGAATGGTCAATCAGGCGCGCGCCTGGCGTGGCCGCGATGGCGTCGGCTATGGCCTGGACGACTTCCGGGCGGCGGCCTTCGCTGAAGTTCGGCACGCACTGAAAGATCGGTTCCATAAGCCCTCACCCCCGGCCCCTCTCCCACGCTGCGGGAGAGGGGAGAGTCTGGTTGTTGGCTTTTTCTGTCCCTTTTGCAACTCCGGTGCGCGTTGGAAGGAAGGGACAAGCCAGCGCCCTGGTCACCCCTCTCCCGCAGCGTGGGAGAGGGGCCGGGGGTGAGGGCTTATGCAGGAACCAACGGCTTCTCCGGTGAATGGTTGGCGCGGATTGGAACGACCTGCTGATTAAAGGATACCCCTGGATGAGCGACGCGCCCACCCCTTATAGAAAACTTGCAACGGTTCCCGATGTGGCGGCTTTCCGCGCCTATCTGAAGACGCTCGGCGTCGCACTGCCCTGTGACGATACGCTGCTGACGGCAGAAAGCTCCCCGCTGGCTCAACCGCTCGCCGTCGAGAAATTCCTGCTCGGTAACCGCTTCGCCATTCATCCGATGGAAGGCTGGGACGGCAATCCCGACGGCACGCCCTCCGACCACACGCGCCGCCGCTGGCAGCGATTCGGGGAGAGCGGCGCAAAGCTGATCTGGGGTGGAGAGGCGGTTGCGGTGCGCCCGGACGGACGCGCCAATCCGAACCAGTTGATGATCCGCCCGGACACAAAGGCGGGATTGGCGGAACTGCGTGAAATCCTGATAGCGGCGCACCGGGAGGCGATGGGCGACACGAACGGCCTGGTCATCGGGCTGCAACTGACCCACTCCGGGCGCTACTGCCGCCCGAATAAGAAGGACACGCCGGAGCCGCTGATCGCCTTTCATCATCCGATCCTCGACCGCCGCCTGAACCTGCCGCCCGACTTCCCGCTTCTCAGCGATGGCGACCTGCGCGCCCTGATCGCCGACTACGGACGCGCCGCGCGCCTGGCCCACGATGTCGGCTACGATTTCGTGGACATCAAGCACTGTCACGGCTATCTGGGCCATGAACTGCTCGGCGCGCACACGCGCCCCGGCGACTACGGCGGCTCCTTTGAGAATCGCACCCGCTTCCTGCGCGAGATCGTGCAGACTGTCCGCACGGAAGCGCCGGGCCTGGCGATCGGGGTGCGCCTCTCCGCCTTCGACCTGATTCCCTTCCGGCCCGACCCGGCCCGCTCGACGCCCGACAAGCCCGGCCCCGGTATTCCCGAAGCGCACGCCGACTGCCTGCCCTATCGCTACGGCTTCGGCGTCAACGAGAACGACCCGACGAAGCACGATCTGACCGAGACGTTCCGGTTCTTCGATCTGCTTCAGGAACTCGGCATTACGCTGGTCAACGTCACGGCGGGCAGTCCCTACTACAACCCGCACATTCAGCGCCCGGCGCTCTATCCGCCTTCCGATGGATACCAGCCGCCGGAAGACCCGCTCGTGGGCGTGGAACGGCAGATGGCGGTCTGCCGGGAACTGGCAAGGCGCTACCCGGACATGGCCCTGGTCGGCACGGCCTACACCTACCTGCAGGAGTTCCTGCCCCACGTGGCGCAGGCGGCGGTGCGGGAGGGCTGGGCGGATATTATCGGACTGGGCCGCATGGTGCTGGCCTATCCCGAACTGCCCCGCGATCTGCTGGCAAAAGGCGCGCTGCAAAAGAAACGCCTCTGCCGCACCTTCAGCGACTGCACGACCGGCCCGCGCAACGGCATGGTCTCCGGCTGCTATCCCCTCGATCCCTACTATAAGCAGAGTCCCGAACACGCCCGCCTGCTGGCGATCAAGCGCGCAGCGCGGGTCAAGGAGTAGATCGGACCTCCTGTCCTCCGACAGGGTCAGGTCTGTAGCGAATCGGCGCGGCGCACGGCCTGGATAAAGGCGCGCAGCTTCGCATGATCCTTGCGGCCCGGCTCCGCCTCGACGCCGCTGGAGACGTCCACCGCATAAGGTCGCACGGCAGCGACGGCGTCGGCCACGTTCTCCGGCGTCAGGCCGCCCGCGAGAATGAGCGGCAGCGCGAATCGCGCTTTCGCCTCGCGCGCGATCTCCCAGTTGAAGGTCTCGCCGGAACCGCCGAGTTTGTCTTTATGGTAGGTGTCGAGGAGCAGCGCCGAGAGTTGCCGTCCGCCGTTTCTGATGGTCGCCGCGATCTCGTCCAGGCTGCTTGCGTCCTGAATGCGGAACGCCTGAAGGAGATGCTTGTCGAGGCAGCCGCTCGTGTTCCCATCGGGCGAATAGAACTGAACGGCCTCAAAGCCGTCTGCCATAGCGCCGGTGATCTGGCTCGGTTCCAGGCAAACAGCCACTCTGGAGACGAATGGCGGCACGCTCTCCAGGATATGGCGGAGATTGGGGCTGTCGCCGACAAAGCGCGGCGACTCCGGCACAAAGATGAAGCCGAGCGCGTCCGCGCCATAGTCTATCGCCGCGCGGGCATCTTCTAAATTCGTAATACCGCAGATTTTGATACGGGTGTTTTGTTGAGACATAGTGGCTGTTTCTATAAGCGTGCTTCCTATCAGACGAAGCGAAATAGCTCGTGGTTTGTCGGGCAAATTACGAAGCGTCGGCAGGAAGCCACTGAAGCCGCGCGATGCGAATCCCGTTTAGCTCCGGGTTGAGCGCGGCAAGATAGTCCTGCCCTGCGTGCGAGACGATCTCCGGTGCGGCGATGGGAAGCGACGTGATCCAGTACGCGGCATCTTCGTCCCGCCCGAAATAGAGAGGATCGGTGGAACGATACACGTGCGTGAGGTTGTCCCGCCCGTAACGCTCTGTGCGGAAGAGGTAGAAAAACCCTTCGCGCGCCACGACGTGCGGACACTCGGCAGAGAACGGGCCATCGCCCGCCTTGCCCCCGGAGTTGACGATATGGGCCTCTCCCCAATGGCGCAGATCGGTGGAGGTGCGCGCGAAAACCGCGCCGCGCCGGTTGGGATAGGCCGTGTAGTAACAGTGCCAGAGGTCTCCCACGCGCAGCGCCATCGGGTCGCGGGTGTTCGCATCCTGGCCTTCGCCGAACAGTCCCGTCTTGCCGTTGGCATCGCAGACGCGGGTGAACTGCTTGCCGTCCCGGCTGGTCGCCTGGCAGATGTGTTCCCAATCGCCGTAGAACAGGAAGTAAGTCTCCCCGTCCTTGAACACATAAGGGGCCTGGAGTCCGCCGGGCGTCTCTCCGCACTGCGGGTCGGCGCGCAGGGCGATACCCTGTGGCGTCCAGTTCGGAGCGAGCAGGTCGGCTCCTTCCCAGCGATAGAGGAGGCGCGTCTTGCCGGTCTCCTTCGTCTTGCGGATGCACGACCAGAGCTGCCAGGTAGTATCGGCGGCCTGCCAGACGGCGAAATCTACCGGCTCCTGCGCATCCCCCGTGAGGTCGCCGAGGTCTGGCTGTCCGGCGATCTGCCACCATTCTCCCGCGATCTGCGGCACAAGCGGGCGCGCTGCCACTGTTCCCTCCTTGACGGAACCATGTTGCCGGGACCGTTCTACCCATAGGCGACCATCACCTTTGTCTGTCCCTCTTCCTCAGCCTTCTCTGGCCCAATCAGAAGGGTGACATCACGGCCAAACTGGTTCAGGTAACGTACCAGACGATCATAGGTATACCCGCTGACCTTCCCATTCATAATGGCGCTGACCTTTGCCTGGTCAATACCCAGTACGTGGGCCGCTTGTTGTTGGGTGAGGCGGCGTTCCCGAATGATGTCGCGGATCATAGCCGCCATCTGGGCTTTCGCGAGTTCTATTTCCGCATTAGGCAGACCGAGATCGGCGAAAACGTTGCCACTGCTTCGGACGAATTCTTCATTGTTGCTCATGCTGCTTTCTCTCTTTGACTAGCTCTTCTTGTGCCTTGCGCGTTGCCGCATCTGCTTGCTTGGCGGCGGCATAGCGTCTATGCACGGTATCAATGATGTGCTTGGGTGTCTTTTTGCCCTCATTCGCCTTCTTCATGTAGACATGAAGCACGTAGATCGCCGTTTCCAGTTTTGCAGCAAACACACAGCGATAGGTATCGCCATCGAATCTCTCAACCAACTTCAAAATATCATTGCCCTGTGATCCCTCGAATGGAGAGGCATTCTCAGGCATCGCGCCTGTTTGGATCAGATAGAGTTCATGCCCGAACTCGCGACGTACTGCTTCGGGCAGTTCCATGAGCCTCTTTTTTGCATCAGGATGCCATTCCAGGAGTTTGATGGGTCGCCTCATGCACAGATTATGCCTTAAAAGGCATAATCTGTCAAGGGAAACCTTATGCACAGGGAATCCTCCTCACTTCCGATATTAAAAAAGAAATGATCCCGCAGTCAGGACTTCTCTTGACACGGTACCTAACTGTCGGTATGATGAACAGAGGAAGGATGCTGATGGCGCATCTGGTGTCGAGAGGTTGCGGGGCGCTGCGGCAGGATGTATCAAGACAGAAGAGGAGTAGAAACGGAAGGGCGCTTTGAGGTAGAGTAAGAGGCGAAAGGGCAAGGTACATGGTGCGTCACAGCCGGGGATTTACGCTGATCGAACTGCTTGTCGTCATCGCGATAGTGGCGATTCTCGCTGCGATCCTGTTTCCCGTGTTCAGCCGCGCCCGCGAGAAAGCGCGACAGACCGCCTGCCTGTCCAACCTGCAGCAGATCGGCGCGGCCTTCGTCCTCTATGTGCAGGACTATGACGAGCGCCTGCCCGACCGCCGCGATCTCAAATGGGCGCTTCCGGGCGGCTTTCGGCCCTGGACAAGCTGGCCTCCCTCCGATCCGCGCGCGGGCTGGGCCGTTCCGACGCTCGATCCCTATATTCGCAACACCGCCGTCTGGGCTTGTCCCAGCGTCGCAGGATCGGCGCTCGGCGCTGCCATTCAGGTAGCGCAGCCCATCTCCCCGGCCCCGGATGCGCCGGTCACGCGCTACTGGCTGTGGCGTTTCGACCGCCCGGACGACCCGATCCCGCTCGATAACCTGTGGGGTAAGACCGAACTTCAGGCCGTGAGCGATCTGCAAGCCGCAAAGAACCCGCAGGCCGGCTACCCGGAGAGTCCGTCCGATGTCGAACTGGCCGTTGACCCCTATTTCCCGCGCACCATCAAAACAGTGTCGGCGAGCTTGAAGGGAAGATCCGTGCATTTTGGCGGGCGCAACCGGCTCTTCCTGGATAGGCACGTCAGGTACCTGCGCGACATCCGCACCGAGTAGACCCGCAAGAGGGAAGGAAATTGAGCCAGCCGCCGACCCCGGATACCGCCGTCTCCGTACAGCAGGCGCTCGTGACGATGGCCGACAAGATCGCCACAGAGGAGGCAAGGATCACGCCGCTCCGCGCTGTGTTGGACGGAGTAGATGCCGCCTTCGACCGCTGGGAAGACGCCGTCCCGCCCCGCCGCGCCCACGCAGGACGCCGGAAAGAGAGGAGAATCGCCATGAGAATCGCCTCCCTGGGCAGCGCGCTGGCGCTCGGGTTCGGCCTGCTGCTGCCCCCCGACCGACCGCGCCGCCTGCCAGCCTGCTGCCGGAACCGGTCTGACTGACGGACTACGCCGCCGCGCAGCAGATTGCCCGGCAGACCGGCAAGCCGCTCTTCGTTGTCTTTCGCTGCGAGCGTTGAGTGGACTGCAAGGGATTGGACGCGCAGGTTGTGCGTCCCGACGATAGGGAGTTGACGCGGCTGCTTCAGGAGTTCGTGCCGGTGCGGCTCACCAGTTTCAAGGGCGTGGACATGAACCGATTCCGCTTCGCGCAACTGCGCGCGGAGGGCAAGTTTACCAAAGAGAGGCTGTTTCAGTACCCGCTGCCGGAGAACATCGGCCTCACGCTCGATGTGGATGCGAACAATGTCGTCAAGGCGGCGCTGCCGCATTCGCCCGCGCAGTGAGCCTGAGTGCAGCCGGGAGATGTGCTGCTGCGGGCGAATGAGACACCGGTCTATACGTCCGCCGATCTGAAGTTCGCCTTGAATACCGTGCCGGATGCGGGCAAAGTCACGCTGCTGCTGCAGCGCAAAGGTCGCACGCTGCCGGCCAGGACGCTCTCCCTGCCGCGCGGCTGGCGCCGAACCGACATCAGTTGGCGGCCCTCTCAGGAGGTCGCTCCGCCCATGATCGGTATCTGGATGCAGCCTCTCGCCGAGGAGCAGAAGCGGCAGCAGAACCTTCCGCCGGAGCGCATGGCCCTGCGCATTACCTTCGCGTTTCCGGGCGAGGCGTGGGCGAAGACGCGGGGCGAGCTAAAGATGGACGATGTGATCGTCGGCATCAACGGGCAGGCGTTCCCATCCATGACGACACGCCAGTTCCATAGCTATTTCCGGCTGCATTTCGAGGTCGGAGACACGGTCACGCTGAATGTGCGGCGGAACGGGCAGGCCCTGAATATCGCCGTTCCCTGCCTGGATGTTCCGTCAGAGTGAGCCGCCCTCTGCGCGGCCTTAAAAGGCCGGTCTGAAGTTGCCAAGCCTGCCTGCGCAGGCTGTCCCGAACCGTTTCGGAATCAGACAGCCCTTGCAGTAGGGGCGTAACAGGGTTACGCCCTCAACCATCGCTGCGCCCTGGGACAGGGAGGGGCCGATTCAGACCGGTATCTCAAACCCATAGGAGTAAGGAGTAGAGGAGGATGTCAGTCATACCTGTCTATATCAGTCGAAAACCCTGGAGCAGCACGCGGCCACGAACGCTGGTCGTGGCCTGCTCCGATGGACGCCTTCAGGAGAGCATGGACGACTTTCTGGAACAACACATGGGCGTTCTGGCCTACGACCGCCTGTACGCCCCCGGCGGCCCCGGCGCATTGGCGGCCTGCGGCTTCGAGCTGCTGCGCGCCGACCAGTTCCGGCGCGAGTTCGCCTTCCTGATGCGGGCGCACGGCACGGAGGAGGTCATCCTGCTCTTTCATGGAGCCGGAGAGGACGGCCCGGAAAACGCGGTCTGCGCGCACTATAGACGCCTGCTGCCGCAAGGTTCGCGCCAGGAGATCGCGCAGCAGCAGGAGCGCGATGCGGAGGAGGTGCTGCGGCAGGGATTCCTCGGCTTGCCGCAGGTGCGCGTCCATGTCTATCGGGCGGAGGTGCAGCCGGACAGTACGGTGCGCTTCGTGGACCTGCTGCGGCCCGGAGTGGATAAAGAGGCGGAGTGAGCGACCGGCGGGGGCGGCCCGATCACGGCGCGGCCGGCACGGAAGACGCCCCCCGCAGTTCCCGCAGCTTCGCGCCGATGTCGGGAACGCTCATCAGGGCTTCGCCGATCAGCACGGCGTCCACGCCTGCCTCGGCCAACTGCGTGATGTCGGCGCGGGTGAAGATACCGCTCTCGCTGACGATCAGGCGGTTCGGAGCGTGGGGCAGGGTTTGCAGCAGGTCTAAGGTAGTGGTAAGCGTCGTGCGGAACGTATGCAGGTCGCGGTTGTTGATGCCGATGAGGTCGGCTCCCGCGTCCAGCGCCTCTTCCAACTCCTCCCGGTCATGCACCTCCACGAGAGCGGCCAGACTGTACTGCTGCGCGACCTGGAGGAAGTAGCGCAGGTCTTTGGGCGCAAGCGCGGCTACGATAAGCAGGATAGCATCGGCTCCGGCGGCGCGGCTTTCGAGGATCTGCCAGGGGTCTATAATGAAGTCCTTGCGCAGCAGCGGCAGGGAGACGATGTCGCGAATCTCGCGCAGGTATTGCAGCTTGCCCTGAAAGTATTTCTCGTCGGTGAGGACGGAGAGGCAGGCCGCGCCGTTGGCGGCGTAGATGCGGGCGATCTCCAGCGGATCGAAGTCGGCGCGGATAATGCCTTTCGAGGGCGATGCCTTCTTGACCTCGGCGATGATCGCGGTGCCGGAGGCGCTGGCGAGCGCGGCGCGGAAGTCGCGGGTCGGCGGGGCGTCTATCAATCGCTCCTGCAAGAGGGGCAGCGAGACCTTCGCGCGCAGATATTCGACCTCCGTGCGCTTGGTCGCCAGTATTTCCGAGAGCATACTCATCGCAACGTTCTCCTGATCACTCCAGCGCGCTCGTGAACGCGACCAGCCGTTCCAGCGTCATCAGCGCCTTGCCGGAAGCGAGGAGGCTCTGCGCCAGACGCACGGCCTCCGGCCACGATTCGGCCCGGCCCGCCACCCGCAGCGACGCGGCGGCGTTGACCGCTACCAGATTGCGGCGCGCGACGGTCGGGGCGTCGTCGGCTGCGCCGCCCAGAACCTCCCGGAGAATCTGCGCGTTTTCCTCCGGGGTCGGCGCGGCGGCCAGGTCTTCCGGGTGTGGCTCCGGGCCGTCGAGTCCCAGGTCGCGCGGAGTAAGGGTATAGTTCGTCACCGCGCCGTCGCGCAGTTCGCTCACCTGCGTTGTGCCGATAGTGGAAATCTCGCAGATGCCGATGTCGCCATGCAGGACGATGGCGCGCTGGCTGCCCAGGTCGCGGAGCGCGCCCGCCGCCAGAGGACAGAGCGCGGCGTCATAGACGCCCATCGCCTGAAGCGTCGCGCCGGCAGGATTGCTGAGCGGCCCCAGCAGGTTGAAGATCGTCCGCACGCCGATCTCGCGGCGCGGCCCGCCAACCTGCTTCATCGCGGGATGGTGGTTCGGCGCGAACAGAAAGCCGATGCCGACCTCATCAATACAGGCGGCGCACTGCTCCGGGGTCAGGTGGACGCGCACGCCGAGGGCTTCCAGCACGTCCGCGCTGCCGCAGACGCCGCTCATGGCGCGGTTGCCGTGCTTGGCGACGGGAATGCCTGCGGCAGCCGCGACGAACGCCGCCGCCGTCGAGACATTGAAGACTCGGAACGTGTTGCCGCCCGTGCCGCAGGTGTCCAGCAGGGGCGCGCGCTTAGGACGCACCGGCACGACGCGGGCGCGCATTCCCTCCGCGAAACCGGCGACCTCGTCTACCGTCTCGCCTCTCATGCGCAGGGCGATAAGCAGCGCCCCGATCTGCGCGGGCGTCGCCAACCCATCCATCACGGCGGAGACGGCGGCGGCGGCCTCCTCGCGTGTCAGATGGTAGCCGTCAACGAGTTTGCGAATGGCGTCCTGGGGCATTAAGGTAATCCATTGTGCCGGGTACTGAAAGTACCCGTCTGGGGGGCGGCTGCGCCGCCAAGCGTCCTCACGGACGCGAACTGCTTTGTCCGTCCGAAGGACGATTGGCCGTCAGGCCCTCCAGCCGGGTACGTTCTGTACCCGGCAATCTAAAGCGTTCGTCCGATGGCCGCCGCAATGGGCTTGAGTTCGGCGACAAGCTGGGCGAAGTTCTCGCAGGTGAGCGACTGCGCGCCGTCTTTGAGGGCTTTGTCCGGCTGCGGGTGGACTTCGATGAGCAGGCCGTCCGCGCCGACCGCGACCGCCGCCTTCGTCATCGCCATGACCAGGCTGCGCTTGCCGGTTCCCTGGCTGGGGTCAATGACGATGGGCAGATGGGAGAGTTCCTTGATGGCGGGAACGGCGGAGAGATCGAGCGTATTGCGGGTGTAGGTCTCGAAGGTGCGGATGCCGCGCTCGCAGAGCATCACGTTCACATTGCCGCCGAGCAGCACATACTCCGCCGCCTGAAGCCACTCCTCGATCTTGGCCCACATGCCGCGCTTGATCATCACCGGCGTCTGCACCTTGCCGACTTCGCGCAGCAGATCGTAGTTCTGCATGTTGCGCGTGCCGATCTGAAGGATGTCCGCATACTCGCAGACCAGTTCGACGTTGCGCGGGTCCATGACCTCGGTGATGACGCGCATCTCCAGCTTGTCGGCGATGTCGCGCAGGATCTTGAGCGCCTCGACGCCGTGTCCCTGGAACGAGTAGGGCGAGGTGCTGGGTTTGTACGCGCCGCCGCGCAGGATGGTCGCGCCCGCCGCCTTGCACGCCTGCGCCGATTGCCAGGTCTGGTCGTAGGTCTCGACGGTACATGGCCCGGCCATCAGCGCGATCTGGTTGCCGCCGACCGGCACGCCCTTCACGTCAATGACCGTCCCCTCCGGGTGAAATTCGCGGCTGGCGAATTTATAGGGCCGGATGATGCTGATGACCTGCTCGACATAGGGCAGCGCCTCCAGCGACTCCATGTAGCGGGCCTTGTCGGCTTCCGGGACGCCGATCGCACCGATAACGGTGCGCTCTGTACCATAGATCGGATGAACGCCATACCCCCAATCCAGGATACGCTGCTCGACATCTTTAATCTGTTCTTCCGTAGCGTGCGGTGCCATGACCACGATCATGCGTGACGATCCTCCATAGATGCT
>DASRGL010000221.1:0-14324 GCA_035651115.1 Chthonomonadaceae bacterium | reverse complement strand
CGCGGACTACCTGAACTGCCCGCTCAACAAGGAAGAGTTCGAGGCGTTCTGGCAGGCGCTTATTGCGGCGGAGAAAGCGCCCCTGCACGACTTTGAGGAGGGCGATACGCCCGAAAAGATGGTCTTCTTCGAGATGTGCGTGCCGATAGAAGAGCTGGCGCGGCGCGGGCCGAGAACGCTGGCCTTCGGCCCGATGAAACCCATCGGCCTTGTAGACCCGCGCACCGGAAGGCGGCCCTGGGCCGTCGTGCAGTTGCGGCAGGAGAACAAGGAAGGCACGCTCTGGGGTCTGGTCGGGTTTCAGACGCGGCTCAAGTGGGGCGAGCAGAAGCGCATTCTGCGCCTGATTCCCGGCCTGGAGAACGCCGAATTCATCCGCTACGGCGTCATGCACCGCAACACCTACGTCTGCGCGCCGCGCCTGCTGGACCTGACCTGCCAGTTGCGGGCGCATCCGGGCGTCTTTCTAGCGGGGCAGATGACGGGCGTGGAGGGTTATCTGGAATCCGCCGCCATCGGCATGATCGCCGGGCTGAACGCGCACCGCCAGCAGCGCGGGCTGCCACCCGCCGTGCCGCCGCGCGAAACGGTGTTGGGTTCGCTGTGCCACTACCTGGTGGAGACCGATCCGAAGCATTTCGCCCCGATGAACGCGAACTGGGGCATCGTCCCGGAACTGCCGGGGCCGCCGATACGCGATAGGCGCGAAAAGGCTCGCCGGAAAGCGGAGCGCGCTCTCGCGGCTTTCGACACTTTCTGCAAGGAGATTACGACGGATGACGCCTGAAGAGAAATTCCTGGTAGACCTGCACGGCTATCTGGTCATCAAGAACGTGCTGACGCCCGACGAGGTCGCCGAACTGAACGCCATCGCGGACGAGAAGTTCCCCTACTCGGAAGAGAAAAAGGGGCGGCAGAGCAGCCGGATGCTGCACTGGGGCGCGGCCTATCGGCGGCTCATTGACCATCCGAAGATCCTGCCCTATCTGCTCGAACTCATAGACACCAAGTTCCGCCTCGACCACGAGTACTGCATCTTCATGCGAGAGGGCGATGCGGGCGGAACGCTGCACGGCGGCGAAGGACATGAGGGCGATCACTGGTACAAATACCGGGACGGGCGAATCAAGAACGGCCTCTGCGTCATCACCTATTTCCTGACTCCGGCGGGGCCGGGCGATGGCGGGTTCGTCTGCATTCCCGGCACGCACAAGAGCAACTTTCTGGACAGCATTCCCCGTGACGTGATGCGCTTCGAGCGGCACGCGCCCTATGTCGTGCAGCCGGTGGTCGAGGCAGGGGACGCCCTGTTCTTCACCGAGGCGCTGGTACACGGCACGCATCCCTGGCGGGCCAAGCACGAGCGCCGCGCGCTACTCTACAAATACAGTCCGGGCCACTCCGCCTGGTCGCAGCAGTACTATGATCTGAGCGAGTTCGACGATCTGACCGAGCAGCAGAAACGCATCATGGCGCCGCCTTCGGTGGGCCGCCGCCCGGATGTCGTGCAGCCTGCCGCATAAATCTGCTCTCATCCCCAGGCCTCCTCTCCCAACGCTGTGGGAGAGGGAGAGCGTAGGGGCGCTGCTGGCTGCGCCCTCAATAAGGAGAAAACTGCCCCATGCCTGCTGCAAAGCGAATCCCGACCGCGCTCTGCTTCGATGTCGAAGACCTGATCGCGCCGGAAAGCGACGACGCGGCCCTCTGGCTGGCCGAGATACTGAACGAGTATGGCCTGACCGGGTCGTTCATGTGCGTTGGAGAGAACGTCCGCCTCTGGGAACGGCGCGGACGCCGGGATGTGATCGAGGCGCTGAAGAAGCACCATCTCGCGTTCCACTCCACCTGGCACTCCGTCCATCCGACGACGACGGAACACTGCCTGGACAAAGACTTCGCCGCCGGAATGGAGGCGCTCTGGGAGTGGGATCGGCAGGGCTGGCAGGACTCCGAGCGGATTCTGGGGCGTCCACTGCTCGGCTGGGCGCGCACGGGCAGCAGTTGGGCGCCTTCGGTGCAGGGCTTGATGGGGCGGATGGGCCGCGCCTATGCCTATAGCGTCGTGCGGCTGCCGGGCCACAACGTCTGCTGGTACGCGGGCTGCCTGGGCTTCTTCGGAGAGGGCGTCGGCGGCTTCGACGAGACGTTCGTGGAGGATGCGCGGTTCGAGCGCCATCTTGCCGAGACGCAGCGCCAGGTGACGGCGTATGCGAGTGGGGAGCGGCGCGGCGCGGAGTGGCTCTGCTTCTTCATGTGCCATCCCACGCGGGTCATCAGCACGATGTTCTGGGACGCCGTGAACTTCTCGAAAGGGGCCAATCCGCCGCCGGAGCAGTGGAAGCCCGCGCCGCAGCACGATCCCGCGCTGATCCCGACGATGCAGCAGAACTATCGGCGGCTCTGCGACTATCTGCGCCAGGAAGACCGGTTCGAGATCGTCGGGTGGGGCGAACTCATCCGCCGCTACGACGGCCAAAAGCCGTTTGCGACGCAGGCGGAGCTGGAGGAGATCGCGCGCCGCATCGCCGCCGAGCGCCAGGTCCTCTTTACCGACTTCTTCACGGCGGGCGAGGTCCTGCTGATGCTCTGCCAGGCCGCCGTCGCGCCGCAGCAACGCTACCCGCGCCCGGCTGTCTACGGCCCGCTCACGAGGCCCCCCGCTTCGTCCGTGACGGAGTTCGACGCGCAGGCCGTCAAAGCCGCCGCATCCGCCGTGCTGGAAGCGGAGCAGAGCGGCTACCTTCCGGCCTCGGTCACAGTCGCCGGGCAGCCGGTCGGCCTGGGAACCTACTTCGTCGCGCTGGCCGAAGCGATCTCAGGTCGTGAGAAGGTCTCCGGCCCGGCGGACGCGCCTTATCCGCCTGCCGCCGAAGAGGTCGCCCGCGACGCCGCCCATTTCATACGCGGTTGGGTCATCCACCCGGACAATATGGATTTGAGCCTTCTGTTGGAACAGACACGCCTGCAGTGCTGGACGCTCAAGCCCGCCTGGCCCCGTGACGTCTTGTTCGCCTAAAGAGTGAGAAGATAAAGCCGATGACAGGCTCTCCTGTCATTCGAGGCACACGCCTGACGGTCGAGTATATTCTGAACTTGCTGGCACATGGCGCATCGGAGGAAGAGATTCTCGCGGAGTACAAGAGACTGATGCGAGAAGACATTCAAGCCTGCCTGCTGTTGGCTAGCGACTTTTCGGAGAATATAGCCTCGCAAGCATGGTCTCTCACTCAAGCGGAACGCGATAAGCTAGACCGTCGGCTTGAAGTATACCGCAGCAACCCACGGGAAGGAGCCTCATGGGAGGCAGTACAGGCAAAGATCAACAATCAGTAGCAAGAGATAGCTACTCCGATTTCCACTCCGAGAGATTGCCGAGGCGGCGGAACTTGCCGGGGGCGCCGAGGCGGCGGTAGAGCAGTTCGGCCCAGGCATACGGGACAGGATACGCGCCGGTGAAGATCAGTTCGGTCGGGTAGAGCAGTCCGGCGACCTGCGGCAGGTCGGTGATGCGCAGGCAGTTGAGCATCTCGATGGCGGGGCCGCGCCCGTCCGGTGCGCTCGGCGCGTCCTGCGTGGCGGGCGGGGATTCCAGAAAGAGCGTCTGTACCTGCCCGTCCAGCAGCGCGGCGTAGAGCGCGACCGCCGCCATCTCTCCCTGCGCCGCCAGCGCGATCCGGCTGCCCTCCACCTGCGGCAGCGCCCGCACGGCCTGCAGCGCGCAGAGCGTATCCCACACCCGCATACTCGCCAGTGTCCGACCTGTCCAGGCGGCGGCGCGGCGCAGATGCCACTGCAGCTCCGGCCCCCACGCCGTTTCCCCGGTTCCGCGCGGCTCGACGACGATCTTCGCCCAGGCAGAGGGAAGACTTCCGATAAACGCTTCCGAAGCGTTGCGCGCCTCGCCGGGCGCGCAGAGCGCCACGACCGCAGGCGCAGGCTGTGTGGCCGCATTCGCAATCACCAGCCGCCCGTGCAGACGCCAGCCCTCTTCCGGAGTGAAAGCGAAGCGGCAGCCGGTCGCGCGCGGCCAGGCGAACTCGAACGCGATCTCCGGGCGGGTGTCAGGAACAGCCGCAGGGAACGCGCCGAACGTCTTCTCCCGCAGGGCCGCCACGACCTCCCCGCGTTTCCGTTCCAGCGCCGTCCTGTCCGCGATCTCCGGCGGAAAGGCCAGCGGGATGAACTCGTCCTGAATGCGCGGCGTGCGGTCTTCCGGCAGCGGGCCACTCAGGAAGACACGCAGCGTCTCCTCCGACTCCTGCCTTTCCGGGCTGGCGTCAATATCGCCGACCTGCTCCGGCGCAACATCCCTGCCCTGCAAGTGCCGGACGAACCAGGAGAAGATGCCGGTACGTGTGCTAGGCTGATAGGAGTGCGGCCCCGGCGCAGTGACCAGGCCGATCTTGTCTTCCGCTCCGAGCGTCGCATACAGCTTCCGCAACTGCGCGTGAACCTCCTCGATGGCGGCGATGGTGAACATCTCATCGCGGTTGGTGGAGGCAATGAGCAGCGGGCGTGGCGCGATCAGTGCGCCCACATCGGCTAAGTCCCACTGATAGGTGTTGATCCACCACATACAGTCGCAGTGGTCGTCCACCGTGCGGCCGGCGATATGCGAGGCCAGCGTCGCCGTGCCGCAGGAGGGCGACACGACCTTGATGCGCTCATCGCCTGCCGCCAGCCACCAGCTACAGGCCCCGCCGCCGGAAGTCCCCGTTGCGCCAAAGCGTGCCGCGTCCACCTCCGGGCGCTGCGCCAGGTAGTCCAGGCCGCGAATGCTGTTGAGCAGCTCGACTCCCGCCGGGGTGTAGCCCCGGCTGTACCAGTGGAACCATCCCTCCCGATAGCAGCCGTGATGGTAGCCGCGCGCCTCGCCGTACTGGATGGTGTCCAGGATGAGGCAGACAAATCCCAACTCGGCGAAGCGGCGCGCGTGGGCCTGATAGTTCACCTTCTGGATCGGCGAGTGGCCGCACTGGTACAGCACGGCGGGCGCGGGAGCCGCCAACTCGTTCGGCACGTAGAGATCGGCGGCGACATAGAGCTGCGGCAGGCTCTCGTAGTAGAGCTTTTCGATGCGATAGCGCGGGCGCTCGACCACGCCGGTGATCGTGGCGTTCACCGGCGGGCGCTGCTCCTGGGGCGGCAGTTCCGCCAGGCCCATCATGTCGAGAAACTGGCGGCGGCGTTCGGGTATCAGCCGTTGAAACGTCGCGGCGTCCGTATACTCGGACAACGCTCTGTCGGTGATGCGGCGCGCTTCCCGCGCCAGATAGTCGCGTATCGTCATCGAACGAATCTCCTTCTGGCCCTCACCCCCGGCCCCTCTCCCAATGCTGGGAGAAGGGGGAGTTTGCGTATTGGCGCGGCTGCGAGGCCCGTATCCAGGGTTACCGTGTCTATGACCGACAGTTGCAGCGTTTCTCGCGCTTCGACCTGGTTTCCTGGGGCGAGGCGTGGGGGCATGGCTCCTACATGGGCGGAGATCCGGAAAGCGGCCTCCCACTCGTCATCGCCGCTTCTATGGCAGGCCGCGCGCCCGCCGACCTCGTCCCGCCACAAGCCCTCCGCAACCAACCGGAGTATTTCGGGCAGTAGACTTTGTCCTCCTCCCCACGCTGCAGGAGAGGGGAGGGGGCGAGGGCCAAAATTCGCGGAAGGAAAAACGCGGCGCGTGCGGTAAACTGTTAATAGTGCGGGGGCAGGCCGCCCCCGTCCACTCATCCCAGGAAGGAGAACGTCGTTATGCCGGAATTCACCCTGCCACCGCTGCCCTACGACTACGCGGCGCTGGAGCCTCACATTGACACGCAGACGATGCAGATTCACCATGACAAGCACCATGCCGCCTATGTCAACAATCTCAACGCCGCGCTCAAAGAGGCTCCCCAGTTCTACGAGAAGAGCATCGAAGAGGTCATCTCCAACCTCAACGCCGTGCCGGAAGCGATCCGCACCGCCGTGCGCAACAACGGCGGCGGACACGCGAACCATACGCTTTTCTGGGAGATCATGAAGCCCGGCGGCAGCAAGGAGCCGACCGGCGCGCTGGCGCAGGCCATTCAGTCCACCTTCGGCGGCGTGGAAGAACTGAAGAAGGCGGTCAACGATGCGGGCGCGAAACGCTTTGGAAGCGGCTGGGCCTGGCTCGTTGGAGACAGTTCGGGCGCGCTCTCGGTCCTCAGCACGCCCAACCAGGACAGCCCCCTGATGGAAGGCAAGACCCCGATCCTCGGCGTGGATGTCTGGGAACACGCCTACTATCTCAAGTATCAGAACCGCCGCCCCGACTATCTGGTCGCGTGGTGGAACGTCGTCAACTGGGACGAGGTCGGCAAGCGGTACGCCGCGCTCAAAGGCTGAGTTCGCCCTATCCGAATTCCGAAAGCGAAATCCCCTCCCCGGCAAGTTTCGGAGAGGGGATTTTACGTGCGCCAGCGCCCGACAGGGTCAGGCGCTGGCTTACGGATTCTGCTCGTTGGGATTGGGGCGAGCGTTGATCTTCGGCAGCACGCTCCGCAACTGCTTGACCCAGACGTTGGCCTGCTGCATCGCGGAGAGGCCGTTGGCCTTGCCGTCTTCCGGCGTCACTGTAACCAGCAGGCGGTTCCTCACCAGAATCCTGACCGTCTTCTTATCCGCCGTCACCGGGCGAACGTCGGCGGGACGGATCAGGGCGTCGCCGAGAATGACGGTCAGGCGATCCGTGACGGCCTGGGCGCGCTGTTCCGGGGTCATGCCTGCCGAAGCCGCGCGAATTCGCATCAGGAACTCGCCCCCGACCGCCACGATGCCGTCTTCGGCGCGGGCCGGGAGGGAGAGAGTCAGCAAACCGCCGATACCGAGGAGGAAAAGAGAGAAGCTGGTTTTGTGCATGGTCGGTTCCTTTCAGAGCAGCAGTTTGATCGTGACGATCTCGAACGGCTGGATGGGCAGGGTGATCTCGCCGCTGACGACCGGCAGTTCCGCCACATTCGCTTCCAGCAGGTCGGTCAGATAGGCTCTCCTGACCGGCAGCGGCGTGATCAGTGTGACCGTCCCGCGCGTGTTGTGCGCCTCGTAGAGCCGGACGATGATCGCCTCTTCCGTCTCCGCCCGCTTGATCGCCTCGATGAAGACCGCCGCATTGTCCACCTCGAAGAAAGAGCGTTCCAGCGGCAGACTTCCCGCCTGGTTGCCGGTGACGGGAACCGCGAGAAGCGGGCTGTTGAGGGCGTAGGCGTTCTCGATGACCTCGCCTTCCCGGAAGTCGCCGCCGTGCGGCAGCAGGGCGTAGGTGAAGTCCTGGCGGCCTCTATCGGCCTCCGGGTCGGGCGCTTGCGGGGCGCGCAGCAGCGTCAGGCGGAGCGTGCCGTCGTGGATGTCGTATCCATACTTGCAGTCGTTCAGCAGGGCGACGCCGTAATCGCCTTCGCTCAGGTCGGCCCACTTCTGCGCACAGACCTCGAAGCGGGCCAGATCCCAACTCGTGTTGTAGTGTGTCGGGCGCTCGACATGCCCGTACTGAATCTCGTAGGTGGCGCGCGGGCTGTTGATAGCGACCGGAAAGGCGACCTTGAGCATCTTGTCGGTCTCGTGCCAGTCTACAGTGGTCACGAAATCGAGCCGCGCGCTGCCGACCGTCAGCCGCACCGTCTGCGTGATCCTGGACTGTCCGCCCGGAAGCGTGCGCGTAAACCTCACCGCGCCGCGCACCGGCCCGCTCTCGACGACCTCCGCGCTGTCCAGTTCCGTCAGTACCCGAAATTTTTCGTAAGCGAAGATGTCTATGTCCCAGGCGTCCCAGAAGAGCGGCTTGTCTTCGAAAAGCTGGAACTGATTGGCGCACGCGGCCAGGTTCGGCTCGCCGATGGGGTTGCCGTTGCGGTCAATCTCATAGACGCTGTTCAGGACTTCGCGTTCGCTGTCTTTGTCGAAGAGGCGCGTAATCAGGCCCGTTCTGGCATCGAACTCCACGCGCAGCACATCGTTCTCCAGGTGGGTCGTGGAGACGGAGAGCGTCTCCTCTTCCTCCGGCGGCACGGTCGTCGCCCCCAGGTCCCAGACCGCATAGCCGTGCAGGGGAACGTTCTTCGGCACGAACAGCGCCAGACGACTTTTGCCTTCCTGAATGACCTGCACGGCGACGACATCGCCCTCCGGCCCGACGGCGGCGGCCGGATTTTCATCAGGGCGCAATCGTGTCGCAACCGCTTCATTGGCAAAGAAGCTGAGATTGCTGATCACCGCGACAGGCCGCTTCAGCCCGATGGTGTTGATCGAGTCGGTAACTGCATGAACGGCGTCATCTATCAGGCTGCGCAGCGCGGTATCCAGCTCTATGTAGTCGCGTAAGCTGACCGCGTAGACCTCCGGGATGCTGGAGCCGGGGATGATGTCGTGGAACTGATTGAGGAGAACGGTTTTCCAGGCCCGGTCGAGCAGAGCCAGGGGATAGTCCGCCAGTCCGTTCGGAGCGATGACGCTGAGGAACTCGGCGTCGCGCAGCGCGAACTCGCTCTTGCGATTGAAATATTTGTTGGCGGCCTGCGTGGTATAGGTTCCGCGATGCAGTTCCAGATAGAGTTCTCCCACCCACACCGGCAGGTCTTTCGCGGCCTCCCGCGCCTTCTGGAAGAAGTCCGCCGCCTTCTCGATGGTCACCGTCGGCATCCCCTCGACATCGGCGAGGCGGCGCGCGTTCTCCAGCATCTCGACCGTCGGGCCGCCGCCCCCGTCGCCATAGCCGAAGAGATAGAGCGAGCGCGTGGCGCGGTCGTGTTCGCGAAAGTTTTTGACGCTATAGGCCAGTTCTTGCGGCGTCATCGCGCCGTTGTAGGTATCGGCGGGCGGGAAGTGGGTAAAGACGCGCGTGCCGTCAATGCCCTGCCAGAGAAACGTGTGGTGCGGGAACGTGTTGATCTGGTTCCAGCTTATTTTTTGCGTGAGAAAAACGTCTATGCCCGCCTTCTTGAGAATCTGCGGCAGCGCGGCGGAGTAGCCGAACACGTCCGGCAGCCACAGGTCTTGCGTCTCGATGCCGAACTCCTCCCGGAAGAACCGCTTGCCGTGCAGAATCTGCCGCACCAGGCTCTCGCCGCTGGCGAGGTTGCAGTCGGCCTCGACCCACATACTGCCGGTCACTTCCCACTGCCCGCTCTGTATCTGCGCTTTGATACGCTCGTAAAGCTTCGGACTCAACTGCTTGACCCACTCGTACTGCGCGGCCTGCGAGCAGACGAATTTGTACTCCGGGTATTGCTCCATGTAGCGTGTGGCGGTCGCGAAGGTGTGGAGACATTTGAACTGGGTTCGTTCCAGGGGCCAGAGCCAGGCCGTATCTATGTGCGCGTGGCCGACGGCGCTGATGCGGTGCGCGGAAGGAACGGCGGGCCTTTGATAGGTCTCGGCGAGACGCTGCCGGGCGGCGGCAAGGCTGGCGGGATCGTTCTCGTCGTAGAGATTGACGACCGCGTTGAGCGCGGCGAGCAACTGGCCGTAGCGCGGGCTGTCGGGCGGCTGCTCCTGCATCACGCCGAACGCGACGTTCACATCGAGATAGAGGCCGATGCGTTCCTCATCATAGACGGCGAGATCGGCGAACCGGAACGTGAAGGGCGTCGGGGACGGCTCCTGCGGCCTGCCATGCACGCTCACATTCGGATTCATGCCCGTCGCCTGCACGGTCAGCGTGACTGGTTCGCCGCCATTCGCCCGCTCGAACAGCAGGAACTCGCGATGGTTCTCATCTATGCCCTGCAGCGGATCGTCGCCGTCCCAGAGGAGGGATTCGGCTCCCGTGTCTATGCGCGCGACGACTTTCTTCCCCTTCCACTCCGGCGGCACGACGCCTGTAAAGCGGAACCAGGCGTCCGACCAGACCGGCCCCCAGGCGTAACCCGGCTCTACCGGCGTGTAGGCATAGTTCGCAGCCTCGGCGGGCGCGATCCGCATCTCCCGGTAGTCGCGCCGCCTGCCCTGCGGACGGTAGACGGCGGCCTGCAACGGAACCCGTGCCTGCCAGAGGCGAGGCCGCAGCGTCTCGGCCAGGAAACTCGCGATACGCCCGCGCGTCAGGTCGGCATGTTTGTGCATCTCCGGTCAGGCATCCTCTCGTCGGGGTGAGTGTCGGATCGTGTTCTGCCGCCTAATGTTCCCCCTCTCGGAAGCCGGTTCCTGCCTGGAGAGATCTGCCCAAAATTTCGGAACGTTTTGTTTCCTGAAACTCTGGCGACGATAGAGTCATCAGAATCGGTGGCGAAGCGAACCATTTATGAGGCAAATATGCTATAATTTAGCTGTCTGGTCGCTAGGAAGCGACTGCGCGACACCTTCCTCGCTTGCCGGCAAGCCACCGATGCCTCGCCTGCCCAATGACCGCGCGAAGCCGTCTTTCCCGCGTTTCCAGGAGAGTGCAACACCGATGCTGATGCTGCGCCACGTTCATAAACCTGTCTCTGCCTGGCGGCGCATCTCTGTCTCTTCCGTTTTCGCTCTGTGCCTGTCGCTCCTGCTGATAGGAACCTGTCCGCCGGGGCGGGCGGAAGGCGGCGACCCCTATGCGCGCCGTCCCCTGCAAGCCGTCCATTGCGCCGAGAACATCCAACCGCCGACGATAGACGGCGACCTCTCCGACCCGGCCTGGCAGCGCGCCGCCAAAGCCTCCGTCTTTCTGGACAGCCAGACGCATAAGCCGGCCCCCGATCAGACGGAAGCCTATCTGATGTACGATAAGACGTACATCTATGTGGCCTTCTACTGCAAAGACAGCCAGCCGGACGGAATCGTGGCGCGCGAGACGGTGCGCGACGCCCAACTCTTCAACGACGACACGGTAGAGTTCCGGCTCGACCCCTTCCTCACCTATAAGTGGGAGGATCATGCCTCCTTCCAGGTCAACCCGCTCGGCACGCGGCGCACCCGCATGGGCGGCGGACGGGCGGGCAAGCTGGAGTGGCAGGGAGACTGGGACGCTGCGACCCGGCGCGTTTCCGACGGCTGGACGGCGGAGATGCGAATCCCCTGGGCCATCCTCTCCTATCCGCGCGGGCGCGGTCAGAAGTTGATGGGCCTGAACTTCCGGCGCGAACAGCAGCGCACCAAGATCAGCTCGATGTGGAGCGATCTCGGCCCCGGCTTCTTCAACGAGCGCGAAGGGATATGGCAGGGCGTGGAAGCGCCGGAACAGACCTGGAAGCCCCGTTTCTCCGCGCTGCCCTATCTGCTGCCGACCGGCCAGATGTCCGGCGGACACAGCCAGTTCCGCGCCGGACTCGACCTGCGCTATCAGCCGACCCCGGAACTGACCTCCGTTGCCACCATCAACCCGGACTTCGCCAGCGTGGAGGGCGCGGTCGAGAGCGTCGGGTTCTCCCGCAGCGAACGCTTCGTTCCGGACAAGCGCCCCTTCTTCCTCGAAGGCCGCGACTACCTGGAACTCGGCGAGTTCTACAGCATCGGCAGCTATTTCGACTCGGCGCGCATTACGCAGGTGGATACCGGCCTGAAACTCTACGGCAAAATGACACCGAAGACGACGCTGGGGATGCTGGGAACCATTGCCGTCGGACATCAGGCCAATTTCGTCACGCAGATACGCCGCGAACTCAGCCCGACGGCAGGCGCTAACCTGATGCTGCTGCAAAGGCTCGCGCCAGGCGAGGATAACACGGTGGGCGTCTTCTCGGCCAATGCACGCAAGGGCAAATGGTCGCTGAACGGAGAGGTGTCGCAGTCGGCGGGGCCGGGGGCGGGCGGTATGGCCTGGAGTACCGCCGTAAACCTGGAAGACAAGAACCTGTTCACGACCCTGCGCTACCGGCGCGTGGGGGCGAGCTACCTGGATCGCCTGGGCTATGTGCCGTTCACCGACTATGAAGGCTGGTCCAGCTACACGGACTGGTCTATGGAGTGGCGGCACGGCTACCTGCGCAGCTTCGATATGTCCCTCAACCCGACCTTCGACAACCATCTGGACGGCAGGCCGTTCCGCCGCCAGATCCATTGGAGCATGGGGGTCGAGACGCGAGACGACTATCGCTTCGGCATCAATATCGGGGGCGGTAAATTCGACCAGGACACCGACTTCACCTATGGATTCAATATCGGCGGCAACGTCTCTAACCGGTTCCGCCAATGGAGCCTCTTCTTCACGACGGGACAACTTGCCAGCAAGCCCTATACGGCGTTCGGCCCCGGCCTCAGCGTGCGCCTCTTCAAGAAGTTCGACCTGGCGTTAAGCACCTTTCTGGAGAACTATGATGGCGGCGTCAACCAGCAGCATATTCTGACCTTCAACTACGAACTCAGCCCCTATCGCGCCTGGGGCGGACGCCTGGTCGTCGAAAACGCCGGGACGAACTTCTTCCTCTCTTACCATAACGCCGGGCGCGGCGGAATGGACACCTATTTTATCCTCGGCGACCCCAACGCGCAGCGATTCTCTCGCCGTGTCATGGTCAAATTCGTCTTCGCCCTTTGATTTTGCCCCCCCGCACCGCCACTAGCGGAGCGAGTGGTTCAAACCGCTTTCAGGGCGCGCGCGGCGATGTCCCGGCGGTAATAGATGCCGTCGAATTGGATGCAACGCAGTCCGGCGTAGGCGCGGTCGGCGGCGGCCTGCAGGTCCGGCCCCAGGCCGGTGACGGCCAACACGCGCCCGCCGTCCGTGACGACCTGCGCATTCTCGACGCGCGTACCCGCATGAAACACCAGGCAGCCCTCCGACTGCGCCGCCTCGTCCAGTCCCGTAATGACCTTGCCGGTCTCGTAGTCGCCGGGATAGCCGCCGGAAGCCGCCACGACGGCGACAGAGGCTCCCTCGCGCCAGCGCACCTCCACGTCTTCCAGGCAGCAGTCCGTCACCGCATGAAGCAGGGGAACCAGATCGCTCTCCAGCATCGGCAGCACGGCCTGCGTCTCCGGGTCGCCCAGACGGCAGTTGAACTCGATGGTCTTCAGGCCGCTCTCCGTCACCATGATCCCGGCGTAGAGGACGCCGCGATAGGGAATGCCCAGGTCGCGGATGGCGGCGATGGCGGGCTTGAGTATCTGCTCGACAGCCTGCTGCGCCGTATCGGGCGGAATGACAGGAACCGGGCAGTACGCGCCCATGCCGCCGGTGTTCGGGCCGAGATCGTTCTCGAAGATGCGCTTGTGATCTTGCGAGGGAATCAGTGGCACAACGGACTCGCCATCCGTGATCGCCATGATGGAGGCTTCCTCCCCCACCAGGCACTCTTCGATGACGACGTTCTCGCCCGCCGCGCCGAAGACCCGTTCGCCCATGATGCGCTCCAGCGCGGCCATCGCCTCTGCTTCGCTGTTGGCGACGACGACTCCCTTGCCCGCCGCCAGGCCGTCGGCCTTGATGACGATACGCGCCTCCGGGCCGCGCTGCCCGTAGTAGTCGCGCACGCGCGCCTGCGCCACGGAGAGCGAGTCGCAGATCCAGAACTCGGCGGTGGGAATGCCGGAGGTCTGCATCAGCTTTTTGGCGAAGACCTTGCTCCCCTCGATGCGCGCCGGGTCGGTGGAGGGGCCGAAGATGGGCAGCCCGCGCGCCTCAAATTTATCCACGATGCCCGCGATCAGCGGCGCTTCCGGCCCCACGATGGTCAGGTCTATCTGGTTCTGTTCCGCAAAATCGGCCAGGCCGTAGAGGTTGGTCGGCTTGAGTGGAACGCACTCCGCCAGCTTCGCGATGCCCGCGTTGCCGGGCGCGCAATAGATTTTCTGCACCAGCGGACTCTGGGCGATCTTCCACACCAGGGCGTGTTCCCGCCCGCCGCCTCCGATCACCAGAACGCGCATACTCGCTCCTTTTAGCTGTCCTACGGCGGAGCGCCTGCCCCGCCGTATCTACTCGCCATCGTCGCCGATATGGGCGCGATCCAGATTCTCGAAGCGCGCATAGTGCTTCATAAACCCGACGATAACGCGCCCGGTCGGGCCGTTGCGCTGCTTGGCGACAATGATCTCGGCCTCTTCGATCTGCTCCTCGCCCCGCTCCTGTCGCTGCTGTTGCTGCTCTTCCTCGTCGGCGCTGACGGCCTCTTTCATCTTGTAGTAGGCGTCGCGGTAGATGAACATGACGACATCGGCCTCCGCCTCTATGCTACCTGATTCGCGCAAATCTGACAACATTGGTCTTTTATCCGGCCTGGATTCCACTGCACGGGACAACTGTGACAATGCAATGACAGGCACTTTCAGTTCGCGTGCCAGGTTTTTGCAGGCGCGGGCGATTTCGGAGATCTCCTGGTTGCGGTTCTCCGTGCGCTTATGGGAGCGCATCAGTTGCAGGTAGTCTATGAGAATGACGCCGAGACCATGTTCGGCCTGCA
>DASRGL010000220.1:0-5538 GCA_035651115.1 Chthonomonadaceae bacterium | reverse complement strand
GGGGGCCGATCTGGTCATCGGGGGCGTGCTGCGGCGGGGCGCGAAGGCTCCGGTGCTGGTCACTCGCGAGATGCTCAAGACGATGAAGCGGGGCGCGGTGGCGGTGGATGTGGCGGTGGATCAGGGGGGCTGCTTCGAGACGACGCACCCGACCACGCACAGCCACCCGACCTATAGCGTGGAGGGCGTGGTACACTACTGCGTGGCGAATATGCCGGGGGCGGTCGCGGGAACTTCGACCTACGCGCTGACCAACGAGACGCTGCGCTATGCCCGCCAGCTGGCCGATAAGGGCTGGATCAAGGCGCTCCGGGAGAACCGGGCGCTGCTTTCGGGCCTGAATATAGCCAACGGCAAAGTCACCCTCTCCGACATCGCCGAGCAGTTCGGCTATCCGTATATGCCTGCCGAAGACCTGTTGACCTGAAAAGAGAAAATCCTTGCCCGGCGAATGCATTCGCGGCTGCCAAAGCACAAAACCCGCCTGCGCGGACTGGCCCTCACCCCCGGCCCCTCTCCCAACGCTGTGGGAGAGGGGAGGTTAGAGTCGGCGCAGGCCGACTTCGTGCTTTTGCAGGTGCAGTTTCAACTGCCTCAACAGAGTTCGCGACATGCTCAATCGTATAGATTCTGGGAACCCCACATGAACGCTTCCGGTATCCTCACGGAGATGACCATCGAGGACGTACAGGCATTTGCGCCGCAGGTCGGCGCTATCGGCCTGGGGTCTACCGAGCCGCACGGCCCGCATCTGCCCTACGGCACGGACACCTTCCTTCTCGAAGCGGCGCTGGAGCCTGCTGTGCGCCGCGCCAACGCCGAGGGCGCGCGCGTGCTGCTGCTGCCGCCCCTGCCCATCAGCCTGAACAACAATATGCGGGCGTTCCCCTACGCGCTCAAATTCGGCGTGCCGACGTTCATGCAGATGCTTGCCGATCTGGTGGCCGAGTTCGCCAAAGAGGGGGTCAAGAAGGTCGTGCTGTTCAACGCGCATGGCGGCAATCCCGACGTGATTCGCGCCTTCCAGCGCGACGCGATGAAGCAGGACGGCCCCTTTATCGCGCTC
This sequence comes from Chthonomonadaceae bacterium, assembly GCA_035651115.1. Lineage (GTDB taxonomy): Bacteria > Armatimonadota > Chthonomonadetes > Chthonomonadales > Chthonomonadaceae > DASRGL01. The sequence goes on along the minus strand of DASRGL010000220.1, from coordinate 4,472 downwards.
GTCAACGTCTACGAGATGGCCTCCGAGGTGATTGCGCGCCTCATCCGGCATCCCTCCGACCATGCCGGAGAGTTCGAGACCAGCCTGATGCTGGCCTACAAGCCGGAACTGGTGCGCCCGGAGCGTTTCGCCGACAACCCGCCCGCCTCCGTGCAGGTGGACTGCTTGCGCCGTTTCCCGGCCCATTTCGTGCGCCCCTGGCATCTCTATCTGCCGCGCTCGGCGGGTGGAGACTGCCGCGAGTCCACCGCCGAGAAAGGGCAGGCGATCCAGGCGGCGACTATCGAGGCGCTGGCGGCCTTCCTCAAGGAGTTGAGCGACGCGCCCTGGTCGCCGACTTTTCCTTACTGAAGCGCAGACCGCATCGCCTGACGCCGCAGCTTTTGCAGCGCCCGCACCTCCATCTGACGCACGCGCTCCCGACTGACTCCGCAGGCCCGGCTGACCTCCTCCAGGCTCTTCGGCTCCTCGCCTTCCAGCCCAAAGCGCCAGGCCAATATCTCCTGCTCCTTCGGACTCAGTACGCTGAGCGCCTGCCGCAGAAGATGGCCCTGGTCGTTCTGGGCTATCTGCGTGGCCGGATCGCACTCCTCCGGGGCGGGAATCAGGTCGGCCAGCGCCGTCTCCTGCTTCGGCCCTGCCGGGGTCTCCAGGGAGACAATGGAGAGGGAGCGCGCGAAGAGCTGGTTCACCTGCTCCTCCGTCAGCCCTGCCGCCTGCGCCAGTTCTTCATCGCTGGGCGCGCGTTCCAGGCAGAGGCTCAGCCGCTGATGCGCCTGCTGAAGCCGCCGCAGACTGGTCTGTACGTGTACCGGCAGCCGGATCAGTTCCCCCTGCTCCGACAGAGCGCGCAGAATGGCCTGCCGTATCCACCAGAGCGCGTAGGTACTCAGGCGAACGCCCTGCCGATAGTCGAACCGGTCAATCGCCTGGATCAGCCCGATGGTGCCTTCCTGCACCAGGTCTTCCAGGGGAATGGCCCCTCTCTGGTAGCGCCGCGCCACGAAAGCCACCAGCCGCCTGTTGGCCGTTATGAGCGCGTGCCGCGCCGTCTCGTACTCGGTGCGGTTGCGCGGATGGGCCATCCGCCGGGCCAGGTCTTGTTCCTGCTGCGCGCTGAGCAAGTCCTTATATCCGGTCAGCGAGATTTCGGCGCGGGCGTCTGTTTCGATTTCCGGGGAGGGAACTCTGGCGTCTGCCGGGGGGGGCAGCCGCTCCGTGCGGATAGAGATGGAGACGGCGCTGCGGCGCGGCGCGGGCCGTGTCGGATGGGCCGGTTCGGAACGATGGGGCCGGGCAAAGCCCTGGTCGAAGACTGGTGTTTCCGTAGCGTGTGTCAGGGTGGCGTGCATCGCTTCTTCACTCCTTCTTGGGCGTCTTGCGGGATACCACAGTCCAGATCGTATCATCGTGATGCCTTATTAAACGACACAGGCCGCTCTGGACACAATGAGTTCGGTGACACCCGGGCTGTGAAATAGAACACAGCCCGGCGGCCTCGTCCTCGCGCCTGTGACGCATTCCATACTCTTCGCGCCACACCGTTCACAGCAGGCGGGAAGCAAGGCGACGACAATAGGCGTATGCCCGCGCCGGGGAGAACGCCAGCGTGACAGAGGGTGGCCCTCTACGTGACCCGGAAGGCGGGCAGAACACGCCCCTGAGACATCTTTACCAGCGAAGGGAGAGGACGATGGCGGGTTCCGATCACAGCGGCGAAGACATAGAGGCCGGACGGACGAACCGGGCTGAGGACAGGACACAGTTATGGGCGCAGCGCACCGACTCGGACGATGGCGACGATTTCAACGGCTCCGCGATCTTCGTCGTCGAGGTGTCCCCGAGCGTTGACGACAGCAGCGACTTTCTCGATGACGACTGGATGCCACAGCATCCCCTGGACGGGATCGTGGCGTCGGGATGGAGCGGGAAGGTCACGCTGTCGGGCAACATCGGCGGCGTAGGCGTCATCGGGAACGGCGGCGCGAACCAGGGGACGGGCGTCCTCGGCAGGGGCGCAGGTGGGACCAATGGCGGCGTCGGGGGCATCGGCGTCCACGGGATAGGCGGCTCCCAGACCGAACCGACCTGGGATGCGACCGATCCGCCCGGCGCGGGCGTCGTCGGCCAGGGAGGACGGCAGGCGACCAACGACCTGCGCCTGCCGCACGGCGCGGGTGTCATCGGGTTTGCCGGTGGAAGCGGCAAACCGCTTCCGCCTCTGACGGACACGGGCAGCGTCGGCGTCTACGCGCAGGGCGCGGAGGCCGAGGTCAGTACCATCAACCTGAACGGCGTGGACACGGTCGTGGGGCCGACCGCGCCGGGGCCGGGCGTGCTGGGGCGCGGCGGCGTGCCGATTCCACGTCGGGGGCCGGTCGCGGCGGGCGTCATCGGACTTGCGGGCGATGCCCCCATCCCACCCCTCTCCGAGACAGGCGATAACGGGGTCTACGGGGCCGGGCCGACCGGCGTGTTCGGGCATGGCGCGGAGGGCGTCCGGGGCCAGGGCGACTCAGGCGCAGGCGTTCACGGCCTCTCCGACAAAGATCGCGGCGGCGTCTTCGAGGCGGGCCGCTCTGCGCAGGTGCAGCTTGTGCCGGGCGCTCTGTCCGGCTCGCTGCCGCCGCCCGTTCCCGTGACGGCGACGGCGATTCCCGCGCAGCGCGAAGGCCCGGCCCTGCCGAAAGACGGGCGCGGCGGCGACCTGATGGCCGTGATGGACCCGAAGCGGGAATGCACCCTGTGGTTCTGCGTGCGGGGAGCCGACAGCGGCCCGGCGCAGTGGGCGCAGGTCTTGCTGGGGCAGCCCTTCGAGGGGCGGGCGTGATTGTTTAGCCCCCCCTCCCTCAAGGATTTAGGAGCGGACACCTTTGCCCCGGCGAATCCATTCGCGGCTGCCAAAGCGCCAAGTCGGCCTGCGCCGACTCTCCTCCCCTTCCCTTTCGGGTCGCACGGTCTGTCCCGAATCGTTTCGGAATCAGACAGACCGTGCAGTGGGGCTGGGGGGTAGGTCTACTGAGAAGGCCGTAAAGCTCCGGCACATAGGCGAGCGCCTGGTCGAAGGACAGCGCCCTGCCCGCGTTCCAGGCCGCTTCGGCCGCCGGCTCGCCCAACTGCTGCCGCGCCTGCGCGACCGCCCTCTCCTGCTCCGTCGCCTCGTCCGGCAGAAGCTTCACGCCGAGGGAATCGAACACCGCCTCCGCGCCCCCAAGCAGCGGCACGCCCGATGCCGCATCTCCCTGCTGACAGGCCACCAGCCCGATCTTGCCCAGCGTGGAGGCGATGCTGCGCCTGTCCTGAAGTTCCCAGTAGAAGCCGCAGGCTCTCCACATAGTAGGCGCGGGCCTGAGCCATCTCTCCCTGAAGATACGCGACATTGCCGAGATTGTGTACGGTCCAGGCGATGCTCTGTTGATCGCCCAACTCCCGGCAGATCTGTAAACACTCCTCATGCAGCCTCCGGGCGCGTTCCTGATCCCCCTGTTCGCTGGCGATCATCCCCAGATTGCCCACAGACATGGCGATGCCGCGCCGGTCGTCCAGCTCGCGCTTGAGCGCCAGACTCTCCTCCAGCAGAGGCCGCGCCTCCGCGAACCGACGCTGATGGAACAGCGACAGTCCCAGATTATTCAGCGCATTGGAGATCTGCCGCTTATCGCCTGACTGCCGCTGGATCGCCAGGCGCTCCTCAAAATAGGCCAGCGCCGTCGGAAAATCGTTCTGCTCGGAGGCGAGGATCGCCGCGCCGCTGAGCGTTTTCGCCCGCAGCGTGATGGGGACTGGACGCCGACGAACCGGGCCGAATGGTGGTGGAAGTACGTCTATCCGGGCGGCGACCCGCATCCTCATTGGCTGGATTTCGTGAATATCGCCGACGTTCTCGTCGGCGCGGATACGATCAGCGCGGCGACCGGCGATATGACGCCCCCCGCCGTGTTCACCTTCAAAAACGCGACCAGCAGCTATGTCAAATGCGGCGGCTCGGTCGTGATCGTACACACCATTCGCGCCGCCAACGGCTCGGTTCTCTACTCCCAGGCGATGGCGCGTGCGCTGCTGCCCGCGCAGTTCGCTCCGGGGCAGGCGTACCAGATACGCGGCACGGCCTACACTCCAGCCAGATTGCGCGGTCTCCAGCACGCATTCGAGGTGCAAATTCGCTAGGCCAGACGCCGCTCTCACCCCCGGCAGAGAAGGCTGAGGGAGGAAGGAGGAAGCCGTGCCTGATTCATCCTACCTCTCTCATCCTTATTGGGGGTGAGGGCTATTGAGAACACGCCGCGCGCCTGGTTCGTACTAAAAGAACCCGACGAAAGCACCCGGTTCAATCACGAAGGGAGGAAGGAGAGCAGAAAGATGGCAGCCAGGCGCAAACTGGGCAATTCAGGATTGGAGATCGCTCCGCTCGCATTCGGGGGCAATGTCTTTGGGTGGACGGTGGACGAGCCGACCTCGTTCCAACTTCTGGA
>DASRGL010000219.1:0-10375 GCA_035651115.1 Chthonomonadaceae bacterium | reverse complement strand
GGGCGTCTCGCACGCCGCTCCAGGGTTCTGCGGGCCGGGGCGGCAGAAACCGATTGGCCCCGAACGGCGGCGCCGCATAGGGAATCCCTTTGAACGCATTCACGCCCTCGGCAACGCGACCGCGCACCCTACCCTGTCGCGTGTTGACGACTGCATACATGGCGGGCCTCCTGCCGGGCGTCTGGCTCGGACACCACGAAGGCCGAACGTCTGCGCTCTACCGCCGCGCGCCGCGATCCAGAACGCTGTTCTCATAGACTTCCACTCCGTGCGAGCAGATAGAATCATCCTACCGGAGCGGGCGGGAAAAAACATCCGCGATTCGGCGGATTGTGAAAGTCGGAGAGAAAACGTTGTGAATTGCAGTCCTGCACGTTCTCAGTGCGCTCTGGAATCCTTCAAACCCAGGAGGCGCAGCAGTTCACTGCGCTCCTGCTCCCAGGTAAAATGGTTTCTGACCCTCCGCCATCCCGCATGTCCCATCTCTTTCCGCAACTCCGGGTCGCGCGCAAGGGCAAGGAGACGCTCTGCCATATCCCCGGTTTGGCCCTCGTCCACGAGATAGCCCGTTTTGCCCTCTTCTACCTCCTCCGGAATGCCCGCGTGCCGCGTGGAGACGACCGGCAGGCCCTCTGCCATCGCTTCCAGAATAGCCACCGGCAGGCCCTCTTCATCGCCTGTGTCCGGGTCGGTGATGCTGTGCTGTAGGAAAATATCTGCCTGGCGCAGCGTATTCTGGACGAATTCGCTCGACTGCGCGCCATGCAGCGTCACCCTATCTTCCAGTCCAAAAGCGCGGACAAACTGCCTGGCAGCAGGCAGCAGTTCCCCGCCGCCAATATAGTCCAGATGCAGGCGCGGGCAGGCTTCTGCCGCCCGGCGAAAGGCGTCCAGGGTCAGGATCGGCGCTTTCTTGCCGACCATGCGCCCAACCGCGACACAGCGTATCGTCCGCTCCGCTCTCTCCCTCGGAGACGCATGGGGCTGATCCGGGACGTCCACGCCATACGGAACGACATGAATTTTCGCCGGGTGGATGCCCAGGGATAGGAGACGGTCGCGACTGGCGTGCGACATGGTGATGATGCCGTCGGTCGCGTTGTAGCGTAGATACTCTTTCTGCCACGTCGGCTGGCGCAGCGTCTTGGAGACATCATAGCCATGCGCGTGTCCGAAGAAGCGTATTCCCAGCGTTTGCGCCACCGGGAGCCATCGCAAGCTGGCATCCAGAAACTCTCCCAGGATCACGCGGACGCGGTGTCTCTTCAGAAAGGCTTCTGTGGCAGGCAGCGCGTCATCATAGCTCGGATCGAGTCGGCGGTGAATCCCTCGCTGCACCCGATGCCAGAGGCTGCGTAGGTCCCGGTCGAAGATCAGGGTGGGACCATCGGCCTGCCAGTATCCGGCTCCGGGCTGGCTGGCGGTCACTGCGACCGCCACCGTCTGGTGAACGCACAGGTCTTGAATATGCCGCCGTATGAACGTTTCGGAACGCACGCCTAAAGCGGGCGTAATAATGGCAAGTTTCTCCGTCATTATCGAAACCTCACGGATTCGTTCCTTGCAGTGACGTGCCTTCTCAGCCCGGGGCGAAAAACGATTTCTACTTCGGGAGGGTCTCCCCTTCCACGTTCTCTGCCCTCATATCAGCGTCTTTAGATGGGGTCGGCGGAGGCGGAGGGGCGCGCAGGGCGCTCTCGTTTTACACCTGAAGCCTGAACGGGGGACACTACTGAATACGCGCCTGTTTTCGATTGGTTCCTCATAAGAGCGTCCGGCAGAGGACGCTCCCGTGAACGAACGTTGCTCATCCAGCTTTGCTCTTAAGGCGGCAATGGGCCTGTTCCAGCACGGCCCGATTGACGATATGAGTTGGCAGCGCGCCCTGCAAAATCTGTACGACGTTTGTCGCAGCCTTGATCTCTAACTCCTCGATAGCGGCCTCCGAGTAGAAGGCCGCGTGCGGCGTGATGATGACGTTGTCGAGAGAGAGCAGAGGATGGTCAGGCGCGGGCGGTTCCTGCGTGAGGACATCGAGACCGGCCCCGGCGATCCAGCCCTCCGTCAGCGCGCGATAGAGCGCCTGCTCGTCGAGGATCGCGCCGCGCGCGGTGTTGATGAGGTAAGCCGTCGGCTTCATCTGCCGCAGTTCATGCTCTCCAATCAGACCGCGCGTCTGCGGCGTGAGCGGCACATGGACGGAGACGTAGTCCGACTCGCGCAGCAGGAAGTCCAGGTCGTTAGTCGCCGTGCCGAAGGGCGCGAGGGCGTCCGGGGTCAGGCGGGGCGTGTAAGCGATCAGTTTCAGGCCGAAGCCGAGTGCCTTCGGAACCAGCGCGCGGGCGATGTTGCCGTAGCCGACAAGCCCCAATGTCTGCCCGCGCAGGCGCGGCAGCGGGAAACCGGCCTTCAAGTCCCACTTCCCGGCGCGCGCGTTCCGCGCATAGGTGACGACGCTCCGCGCGCAGGCCAGCAGCAGAGCCATCGCGTGATCGGAGACCTCTTCCAGGCAGAAATCGGGGACATTGGTGACGAGAATGCCGAGCCGAGTCGCATGGTCTACCGCGATGTTGTCCAGCCCGACCCCGTAGCGGCTGACGACCCGGCAGCGCGGCGCGGCGTCCAGCACGGCGGGCGTGACCGGCTTCCAGTTCGTCAGGATGGCGTCGGCGGGCGGCGCGAGGCGGATCAGTTCCTCCTCCGCGCCCGTTTCCGCCACGATCAGTTCCGCGCCGACCTCCGCCAGTATCCGCCGCTCGATCTCGACCGAAGGCCAGGCGGTATCCGTAATCAGCACCCGGAACGTCATCGCGCCAGCGCCTCCCGGCCCGCAAACACGGCCTTATCCCCCAACGCCTCCTCGATGCGCAGCAACTGGTTGTACTTCGCCAGCCGCTCGGACTGCGACAGCGAGCCGATCTTGATCTGTCCGGCGTTCGTCGCGACCGCCAGATCGGCCAGGCTGGAGTCCTCCGTCTCGCCGGATCGCGCCGAAATGATCGTGCGATAACCGGCCTGCTTCGCCAGCTTGACGACTTCCAGCGTCTCCGTCAGCGTGCCGATCTGGTTCATCTTGACCAGGATGGCGTTGCCGACCTTGCTCTCGATGCCCCGCCGCAGGCGTTCCGGGTTCGTGGTGAACAGGTCGTCGCCGATAAGCTGCGTGGTTTTGCCCAAGCGAGCCGTCAGCAGCTTCCAGCCGTCCCAGTCGTCTTCCGCCAGGCCGTCCTCGATGGAGACGATCGGATAGGCCGCGCGCCAATCTTCCAGCAGATCAATCAGTTCTGCGGCTGTGCAGACTTTCTGCTCCGCTCCCAGAGGATACCGCCCGTCCAGCGGATCGAAAAAGTGCGTGGAGGCGACATCCAGCGCAAAGGCGATCTGCTCTCCCGGCTCGAAACCAGCCCGTTCGACGGCCTGCATCAGTAGATCGAGCGCGGCGCGGTTGCCCTCCAACATCGGCCCGAAACCGCCCTCGTCCGCCTTGAGAGTGGACAGCCCGCGTTCCGTCAGCAGATCGTAAGTGGCGAGATAGACGGCCAGACTCATCTCCAGAGCTTCGGAGTAGGTCTGCGCGCCGACCGGCAGAATGAGGAAGTCCTGAAAGTCCAGGTTGCGCCGCGCGTGCAGTCCGCCGCTGAGGATATTGATCATCGGCAGGGGGAGAACGCGCGCCTCCTTGCCGCCGAGCGAGCGCCAGAGCGGAAGCCTCTGCGCATTCGCCGCCGCCCGCGCCACCGCCAGCGACACGCCGAGCAGCGCGTTCGCGCCGAGCCAGGACTTGTTCGCCGTGCCGTCGAGCGCGATCAGGGTTTTATCAATCGCTTCCTGCTGTAGCGCGTCCTGCCCGACGAGATGGGGCGCGATGCTGTCGGCGACATTCTGCACGGCGCGCAGCACACCCTTGCCGCGCAGGCGTTTCTCATCGCCGTCGCGCAGTTCCAGCGCCTCATGCCGCCCGGTGGACGCGCCCGACGGCACGCTCGCCAGGCCCGCCGTGCCGTCGGCCAATGTCACCTCGACCTCGACGGTCGGGCGTCCGCGCGAATCGAAGATCTCACGCGCATGGATGTGTTGAATGGCTGTGGACATAGCTTACTCTTGTTCCGCCTCTGCAATGCGCCGCTCGACCAGATCGAACACCGCCGGCAGGGACATTTCCTCGCCCGTAAGAATTTCCCGCGCGATGCGCCGGGCGACCTCCTTTGTCGGCTCCTCGGTGATGTAGGGAATCTTGGACTTGCCGTCAATGCGGGCCAGCAGCAGGCAGCCCAGTTCCCGAACCGTGTGCGCCTCGATGCCCTCGCTCAGGGCCGCGTCCAGATGGCTGCTATAGGTACGCCAGAGCCTCTGCGCCGATTCGAGATAGCGGGCGCGGCGTTCCGGGAAGCGAACGGCGGGCAGCAGCAGGTGATTGAGGCAGAAGGCGGTGTCGAACGCCGGGTCGCCGTAGTGCGCGACCTCGAAATCCAGCAGCAACAGATGGCCGGGATAGGCGAAGATGTTCTTGGGGCTGTAGTCGCCATGCACCAGCGTCCGGCGCGTGCGCAGCATCCGCTCGACTTCCGCCGCGATGAGCGGCGCAAGGTCGGGATGCGCTTTCGCCGTCGTGCGGTGATAGGGGTCTACGCGGCCCTGCAAGAAAACGGTCGGATCGGCAAAGCGGGTCTGCGCGCGGGCGTCGCTGGCGGCGCGATTGTGCATCTGAGCCAACAGGTTTCCGGCGTGTTCGGCGGTCACGGGATCAATCTGGCCTTCCAACAACGCCTGCTCCCACAGCACGCCGCCCTCCGGCGCGCAGGACATGCCGAAGGTGAAGTTCTCGTCGTCGGAGAAACGGACGGACGGCACGCTGCCTGGCGGCAGCAGTTCGCCGAGCAGCCGCATACAGTCGCGCTCCACGAAGATACGGCTGCGGTCGAAGGGCCAGTCGTCTTTGACGCGCAGCTTCGGCAGGGACTGCTTGAACACGAAGCAGTCGCCTGGCAGTTCCACCTTCATCACGACGTTAGAGATGCCCCATCCGAGCGGTTCGATGCGCGCCTCCCCGTCGGCGGGAATCTGGCCGCGCGACACGAGGTAGTCGCGCGCGTTTTCCGGGCTGATCTCGATCATGGCTTCGCTCTGACCTCCCCCCAACCCCCTCCTTCGTAAGGAGGGGGAGAAGTCGTTGCTCCCTCCCCTTGTGAAGGGGAGGGCTGGGGTGGGGTTTCTCCCTCAGAACCGCTCCCCGCCGACCGTCAGCAGCGCCTCCGCGACCTGTCCGAAAGGCCGTCCGTCAGCAGTCAGTTCGACGGCGAACGGCTGGCGGCGGCAGGGGCCGTTGGGCGTGATGGCGAGTTCGCAGCGTACCTCCGCGCGGCCTTCCGCCGGGAGCGTGGCTCCAGTTCCCTCCCAGCCGGGCGGCCCGACCAACCGCACCTCCAACTGCGCCGGATGTGGGAAGGGATTGCGCACCGTGACCTGAACGCGCGCTGTTCCCGGCGTTGTGAGATGCGTGCGATAGGGCCATATCCAGCCGCCCCAGCTATCCAGGTTGAAATGCGTCTCGTCCGCGCCCAGCGCCATCGCCCGCTCGTGCAACTGCGCATACTCCTCCGACCAGTCTGCTATGCGCCGGAAATAGTCCGCGTCCGTGTGCATGGGCGGCTGGTGGCCGCTTATCACGATGTCGGGACGCCAGGCGAGCATCCAGTCGCCGCTCTGCCTGTAGCCGTCCAGGAGCGCGCCGTTGCGATAGACGTGGTTCTGCGCGATGGGGTTGTTCGCCCAGTCGCCGACGCCCTTCTGAAAGAAATACTGGTCGCCGGTATGCGCGAAGCGTTTGCCGTCCGCCTCGAAGCCGATGAGGGCGGCAAAGCGCGTATGGCCGCTCATCGGGCCGAAGCGGAACGTATACTCCTCCCACTGCGCCGTTCCGTTTACAGGCAGGCGGCGGTCAATGCGGCAGGGTGTGGGCCAGTCGCAGGGGAAGCAGTGCGCTTCGGGCGAGGCCAGCAGATCGGCGAAGGCTTCCGAGGCCCAGCACTCCGTTCCGAAAACGCGCTGCAAGACCGGCACGCCGCACACATGGTCATCGTGGAAATGGCTGATCAGCGCGACATCTATCCGGTCTATGCCGAACTGCTGCTTGAGCGCGCCGACGCTGTGCAGCAGCGCGCGGCGGCGCTGCGGGGTCGGGTAGCCTTGCAGCATCACGCCGCGCGTGCTGTAGCCGTAGTCCAGCACCAGCGCCTTGCCCGACTCGCTGAGGACGAACCAGTTGATGCTGACCGACTGCGGCGCCATCCAGACGTGATCCGTGACCTTTTCGAGCGGTTTTTCTGCAAGGTCGGCAATCGCCGCCGACTCGCCCGGTCGGTCTTTGCAGAGGAACTCCAGCGACGCTTGCAGTCGGGCCAGCGCCGCGTCCGTCTCGCGCAGAATGGGCTGTCCGAGGCTGGGCAGAAGCGCGTCGGGCTGTCGGTCGCGCAGCGTTTGCGCGGAGAGGTGGCAGTTGATCGCGCCGGAGAGATCGTTATAGTTGTACTGCAGCGGCGCGATGCGGGCCAGCCGCCCCGGAGAGTGGATCGCCTCGCCGCAGAAGACGACTTTCTGCCCGGTCGTCGGCAGGCGCAGTTCCAGGCCGCACTGCATCAGCGTGACGCCGGGCAGCGGCACGACGCTGATCTCCAGTCCCGCGAGCGAGACCGTGTCATAATCCTTCAGCGCTCCGGCGACCGGAATCGGCTCGATGGGCGCGAACAGGTCCCACAGGTTGTCGTAGATGATGTAGGTCTGCCGCTCCCGGAAATGCTGCTCCGGATCGGCAAAGACCGCCTCTTCGCCCTCCGGCACATAGACCGGGATGCCCTGGCGCGCGGCGCGGGCCGCGCCTGCCGAGTGATCGCGGAAATAGTGCGTGCAGGCCAGCGTGAGCGGCCCCGGCAGCCCGTCCAGATGGTCGAGCCACTGCCCGGTTCCCGCATTGACGATCAGCGTTCCCTGCGGGCCGCGCACCGCATAGACATTGCAGCTATCCTCGAAGCGCAGGACTCCCGGCAGCGCCTCCTGCCAGCCTCTAGCGGATCCCATGGTCTTCTCCTACCTCGCCACCTTCTCGATGATCTCCAGACTGTCCCGCGTGATGTCGGCCAGCTTGACCGTGTGGTAGCCGGTGACGCCGGTATGCAGCGTATCGTTGATGATGTCTACCCACCGTGCAGGAAGCGCCTTGCGCCCGGTCAGGATGCCGAGGAGGGAGCCGGTTGTCGCGCCGTTGCAGTCGGTATCGAAACAGGGCTGGACGGCGCGGCAGATCGTCGTCGCGTAGTCGCCTTCGCCCCAGAGCAGCGCAATGGCGACCGCCATCGCGTTCGAGATCGTGTGGCACCAGTCGTGTGCGCGGTTCTCATCCCAGAGTTCATGCAGCCGATAGACCGCCGTATCGTAGTCCACGCCAACCTCCTGCCACTCCATGACGCTCTCGATGGCATCGGCCAGGCGGCACTTCGCCGGAATCTGCGCCAGTCCTGCCCGGAGGATGGTCGGGATGTCATCGGTGACGAACGCGGCGGCGATCATCGCGGCGGCCCACATCTCGCCGTAGATGCCGTTTTTGACATGGGAGATGCAGGCGTCTCGCCAGGCGAACTCGGCGGCGCGTTCCGGGTCGCCTGGCGCGGCGTAGCCCCAGAAGTCGGCGCGAATCTGCGCCCCGATCCATTCCCGATACGGATTGTGGAAGGAGGCGGATTTCGGCGGCGGGATGAGCAGGCAGAGATTGCGATAGGCCACGCGCTCGGCGGTGCAGGTGTGCAGGATCGGAATATCGCTCATCCAGAAGCTCGCCACATCTTCCGGCGTGAAGTCCGGGCCGTAACGTTTCAGGATGGCAAGCCCCGTCGTCGTGTAGTTCGTGTCGTCGTCCTCCGGCATCGCCGTGACCTGATCGGCCATCATCCGGCGCACCCACTCGCTATCGAGATCGTACTTCTCGCGCGCCTCCGGCGTCGCCACGTCATAACGGAAGAAATCACTTAGAGGCCAGCGATTCAGGTCTTTCAGATAGCCCCACATGCGCGGACGCCGCCAACCCTCCACGGGTTTGCCGAGAAGACAGCCGACGCACCGCCCGACCCACGCGCCGTAGACCTTGTCTTCCAGTTGGGCATCGTTCAGGGAGAGCGCGGGCAGTTGCGGGCGGGCGGCAGGCCGCGCGGCGCGAATGCCTTCCAGATCGGACGGCTCACAGAAGGCGTAATCCGCCTTGATCGGCAGGGCGATGGTCTTGTCCAGCAGGCCGCGCGCCGCCGGTTGGTGCTTCAAATCTTCCAGGTCCAGGCTGAGAACGCGCGCGAAATCCTCTTCCATGCCGGACAGGTCGCGCCCCTCTTCTTCGCACTGTCGTCGTTCGGTTTCAATGTCGGACTTGCTCAGATAGAGCCAGATCTGCTTCATAAAAGCCTCCTTAAGCACCTCCCCCCTGCCCCCTCCTTCGTAAGGAGGGGGAGCCAGTCGGTAGCTCCCTCCTTCGTAAGGAGGCGGAGAGCCGTTTGCACTCTCTACCTTTGCGAAGGAGGCGAGGGCGCATTCGGAACTCCCTCCCCTAGCGAAGGGGAGGGCTGGGGTGGGGTCAGTTTTCGATGGGTGGGTACTGATGAATGTCGCGTGCGGGCATCTTGACGCCGAGCAGCTTGAGACGCTGTTCGCTGGCGTTCTCGAAGCACTGCCAGGGCCGCTGCTGCTCGCCCTCATACGGCTTGAGCCACCAGTAGCCGTAATACAGATAGATGCCGCGCCGCAGTCCCTCGCTCCGGTTGCGGCCCCCGGTGTGCCAGATCGCGCTATTGATGAACACGGCGTCTCCGGCCTGCGCATAGACAGCGACTTCGCCCGGCAGCGGCTGGTTCCGCATCTCCTCCGGCGGCCAGGCGGTTCCCCGGTGCGACCCCGGCACCACGCGTGTCGGCCCGACCTCTTCTGTCATATCATCGAGATAGAGGATGGTGTTGATAGAGACCGGATAGTCGCCGGGAAACGTGAAGTCGCGATGCCAGCTTCGCTCCGGGAAGCTCTCGTTACGCGGCCCCTGCCGCAGAAGGTCGTATTGCAGCAGTTGCGTCTGATCGCCGAAGATCGCCCGGTGGCGTTCCAGGATCGGCGGATGTTCGATCAGGTCAATAAAGGCCAGGTACTTCAGCAGCTTGTGCTGGTTCGCCTTCGGCTGCTCCAACTCCCACACTCTATCGAACTCCGATTGAATGCTGGCGAGGTACTCTCCGGCCAGCACGCCGCGCGCATGGAAATAGCCGTTTTCGAGAAAGAACTGTTCCTCATCGGGCGTCAGCATCCTGGAACCTCCTTCGGCACTTACGCTCCGCCGTTCTCTTTTTTGTAGGGACGATAGTAGCGGTAGGTGACACGCTGAACGAACTGCCCCGGCCCCATCCGGTCGCGCTCCCAGCGGGCATCGGGAATCAGATGCGGGCTGACCAGCGCCTCCGTCTGCAAGTACCAGGGTTCTTCCGTCACGACACAGTGCAGGCGCGGATCGCCGGTCTCGCCCCAGGAGGCCAGGCGATGTTCGTACTGATTGCGCACGAAACCCTGCTGCCAGAGCGTGCGGATACGGACGGCGCGCACCTCGCCCACCAGCACATCGCCGGAGCGCACGAACCGGCTCTCGTTCAGGCGTCCGTGCCAGACCGGTATCTGCACCGAGAAGCCCTCTATCGGACGGCGGGAGTAGTCGAAGGAGACTTTGCCGAGGGCGCGTGTCACCTCTGTCGGTCGGAACTGTACCATGAGGCCGCTGAACTCGTGTTCGCGCCGCTTGTTCTCGTAGAGCAGTCCGACGTTGAACTCGCCGATCTGCTTGCCGAGGTAGACATTGCCGCCAGGCTGCGCCGACTGCCCCAAAGGTTCGCGGCGCACCGCCAGCCAACCCCCGCGCGCCTCGAAATGCCAGCCGCGCCCGAAATCGCTGCGATAGAACAGGTACGACTCGATGACGCGCCCGACGACGTGCGGATCGCCCTCGAATCCCTGCGCGAGTCCGGCCCAGTGAACGCCCCATCCGCTATTCAGCGCCGCCTCGCCCTGCAAGACCACGCTGCGATAGTCCGTCTCGGTATTGGCGTACAGGTCGGAGATGCCGGGAACCTGATCGAACTGCGCGATGGCATCGGGATAGGGAAAATGGAGATAGCGCACATGGCCGATACGCAGTTGCAGCCCGGCGTTCCAGGTCGGCGCGCGGTACTGGTTGAACGCTTCCAGATAGACCTCGTCCGAGTCTACCTGAAACGCCTTCTGCTCGCCCTCCCGCCGCCGGAAGTTGGCCCGCACGCGCACGCCCGGCAGCAGGTCCATCTGCCCGCCGAAGATGAAGTTG
>DASRGL010000218.1:0-5382 GCA_035651115.1 Chthonomonadaceae bacterium | reverse complement strand
CCGCCGCGCTGCCGTCCCCGGCGATCCCGCGCTCTATGTCTACACGCTCGCCACGCAGGAACTCAAGCGTGTCACGCGCTCCGGCCAGCCGCATCGCAATGCCAAATGGTCGCCGGACAGCAGGCAGATCGGCTATGTGCGCGGCGACGACCTCTATCGGCTCGACCTGACAACCGGCACGGAGACCCGCCTGACCGACACCGCCGCCCCGACCCTCTACAACGGGCGATTCGGCTGGGTCTATGAAGAAGAGTTCGGGCTGATAGACGGCTGGGACTGGTCGCCGGACGGGAAGACGATCGCCTACTTTCAGGTGGACGAGTCGCGGGTTCCCATCGTGCCGATCACCGACTACAACGACCGGCATCTGCGGCCTGTTCTCACGCGCTATCCGAAGGCGGGCGATCCCAACCCCATCGTGAAAATCGGTCTCATCACGGTCCCGGCAGTCGGCGCGTCCGTTCCCCCGACGCGCTGGGCAGACCTCGGCCCGGACACCGACATCTATATCACGCGGATGCAGTGGACGCCACAGGGAGATCTGCTGCTGCATCGGATGCCCCGCCTGCAAAATCGGATCGAACTGCTCAAAGTCGCCCCGGATACCGGCAGATCTGTCGTCATTCTCACCGAGGAGGAGAAGACCTGGGTGGATGCGCGCAGCGACCTGACGTTCCTCAAGGACAGAGCGGAGTTTCTCTGGCCCTCCTACCGCACCGGCTATAACCACCTCTATCTCTACGATCTCTCCGGCAACCTGATCCGCCCGTTGACGCAGGGGAACTGGGACGTGGACGCGGTCTGCGGGGTAGATGCCGCGCACCGCCTGCTCTACTTCACAGCGGCGCGGCCCGATCCAAGAGAGAGGCAACTCTACAGCGTCCTCCTTGATGGCGGCGGCGAGATCGTGCCGTTGAGCGACCTGCCCGGCGAGCATCGCCCCTATTTCTCCCCGGACGGAGCCTACTATCTCGATACCCACTCCAGCCGCGCCATGCCGCCCCATACGCGCCTCTATCGGGCCAGCGGCCAGCGGGTTGCCGTCGTTCATGAGAACCCGATGCCGAAGCCGGAGAAAGCGCGACCCGGCCAATGGGAGTTTACGACGTTCCAGACCGGAGACGGCGTGACGCTGCACGCCGCGCTGCTCAAGCCGCCCGATTTCGACCCGAAAAAACGCTACCCGGCCCTGATGACCAGCTATGGCGGCCCCGGCGCGATGCGCACCTATGGCGAAAACCCCTCGCAGCAAGTCTTGAACGCCTATGGCATCGGAGGCGGCTGGTACGAGACGATGGCGCAGCGCGGCTATATCTTAGCAATGGTGGACGGGCGCGGCACGGAGGGACGCGGGCGCGAGTTCATCACCTGCGTCTACCAGAACCTCGGCCACTGGGAGACCCACGACCAGATCGAAGGCGCGAAGTGGCTGGGCAGGCTGCCATACGTAGACGCGAAGCGCATCGGCTTCTGGGGCTGGAGCTACGGCGGCTATCTGGCGTGTCTGTGCCTGCTGCTGGGGGCCAGCGTGTTCAAGACGGGGATCGCAGTCGCGCCGGTCACGGACTGGGCGCTCTACGACAGCCTCTACACCGAGCGATACATGCGCCGCCCCCAGGACAATCCGAAGGGCTATGCGGAGTCGGCCCCGCTCACCCATGCCGACAAACTGCGCGGCAGTTTCCTGCTGGTACACGGCACGGCGGATGACAACGTCCATTTCCAGCACACCGCCCGTCTTGCCGCCGCCTTGCAGCAGCACGAGAAAGCGTTCCGCATGATGGTCTATCCCGGCAGGCATCACGGCCTGGAAGGCGTCTCCCAGCACCTCTATTCCCTCCTCACCGACTTCGTTACCGCCAATCTCTGAGCGAAAACGGCCCTTGAACTCCCTGCAAAAAGCCCGGCAGGATCGTTTCTAGACGCGCAGCCTGCGAATAGGCGCATTTCTGTCCAATAATCAGACCTAACCCATGTTGTATGCAGTAAACTGGCAGGCCAATAGAGCGGTACCCGGCCTTCCGTGACAGATGCGGTGCAGGGATAGCACCCCGCGAACGGGTGAGAGCAATCAGGAGGTTGTGGATGGCGCAAGCGGGGCAGAGGATAAGGACGGGCCTCTCATTGATGATCGGACGATTCTTTGGCAAACCGAGTTTAGGACACCTGGCAGCGCTGGGAATAGGCGCTCTGGTCGGCGGCGTCTTCTGCGGCCTGTTCTGGCGCAGGCTGCAGGCGCAGAACCGAACGCGAAGCGCGCAGCAGGCCGAGGCGCTTCAGTCGCTCGAGCAGGAGCGCGATCAGATGCGCGCGATCCTGGAAGGGGCGGCAGCGCGCGTGACGGAGGAGCAGGAGCAGACGCAGATCATCCTCGCGGCGCTCGGCCAGGGGCTTATCGGCCTGGATACACGGGGCTGTGTCCAGCTTGTCAATCCGACGGCGGAACGTCTGCTCGGCTGGGCCGAGGAGGAACTGCTGGGCAATCCTCTGCACGACTATCTCCATCCGCCGCAGGGACGCGAACCGCATTGTGACGCGCAGGACTGTCCGCTCCTGCCCGCGCTGTGCGGGGAGCGATCCCATCGGGCCGAACAGGATACTTTTTGCGGCAAGGAGGGCCGTTCGCTGCCCGTCGCCTATATCTGTACGCCGGTGATCCGGGCAGGGGCGTGCGCGGGCGCGCTGCTGGTCTTCGACGACATCACGGAGCGGCTGGCGGCGGCGGCAGCGCTGGATGCCTACGCGCGGCAGGTCGCCGAGCAGAACGCGCAGTTACAGACCTACTGCGCGGAACTTACGGAGGCGCAGGAGGAGTTGGAGGCGCAGGCGCGCGCGCTTGCCGAAGCGAACGTGCGGCTGGAGGCGCTGGCCGCAACGGATGGCAAGACGGGGCTGGCGAACTACAGCACCTTCCAGGAGTGCCTGCGCAACGCCTGGGCGGCGGTGACGGAGGAGGAAGGCGCTGCGCCCTTCTCCCTGTTGCTGTTCGATGTGGACTATTTCAAACGCTACAACGACGCCTACGGCCACCCGGAAGGCGACGACCTGTTGCGGCAGTTGGCCCAGGTGCTGCAGGAACGGATGCGCCAGGGCGATATGGTGGCGCGCTATGGCGGCGAAGAGTTCGTCGCGCTGCTGGCAAACACGGAGGGCGAGAAAGCGATGCAGGCGGCGGAACGGCTGTGCAGGGCGATTGCCGCGCACTCCTTCTCCGGGCGTTCCATCACCGTCAGTGTCGGCGTCGTGACGGTGGGCGATTCGGAGGTTTTGGAGAAGCCGTTTGCGTCGCCGGAGGCGGTCATTGTGGCGGCAGACAGGGCGCTCTATCACGCCAAGAATACGGGCCGCAACCGCGCCTGCGCCTATCATCCCTCGATGGATGAGGTCGAAAAGGCTCCGAAGGCCGCATAGTTCGCCAGCGAATCAGGGAACCAACAGGCGCACTAAATCCGGGCGCGCAGTGATTATTGCGCGCTTTAGCTGCTGTATGCCCTCGTCAAACGTAACGAGAGTCGCTCTGCGCTGCTGACACAGTCCGAGCAGGTACAAATCGGTCAACTGCCGATACCCCTGCACAGCATTCAGATCGAACAGAGACGTATCGCATAAGGAGATATAGTCTGTATATAACTGATGATTATCAGTGTAAGTTGTAAACAATGTCCGCAAGCCCGCCGCAAGTTCTGTAATAGAGAGCCGCAAGTTGGCATAACTGGGATTAGAAACAATGCGCAGGAACCCGTTTTCCGTGAGGGGACAGGTAGCCCATCCGACCGTTCGCGCTGTGGTAAACCATGTCTGCGCCGGTTCGTGGTGGATATGTTTTGGATCGAAGAGTGCGATCAGCGCATGGATGTCCGGCAGTTCCATCGGAAACTAATCTTCCTCTTTGATGGCAGTGCTGACCAGCCAGTAGAACGGCAGCGCGAAGAACAGGCCGACCAGGAGCAGGACGGCGTGCGAGAGCAGCGCCTTGAGGGCCATCCGCCTGGCCCGGACTTCCGACCTCGGCTCTCTGGCTTCCTTCTGGCCGCTCATCGCGCGTCTCCTGCATAGTAGACCCAGCGCGCGGAGGTGCGAAAGACCGCCAGCGCGCAGAGCAGCGTCACAATGAACAGCGCCCAGGCCATCGCCGACGCATAGCCCATCTTGAAATCGAAGAAGGCGCGGTTGAACAGATGCAGGGCGTAAAAAGTCGTCGCGTCCTGCGGGCCGCCATTGGTGATGACATAGGCCTGCGTGAAGTACTGGAACGCGCCGATGAGTCCCATGATCAGGTTGAACAGGATAACGGGCGAGAGCATGGGCAGCGTGACGTGCCGAAATTGAGCCAGCGGCCCCGCGCCGTCCAGCGCCGCCGCCTCGTAGAGCGATGTGGGGACATCCTGCAGCGCGGCCAGATAGATGACCATGCTCCCGCCCGCGCCCCACAGCCCCATCAATATCAGGGCGGGCTTGGCCCAGAATGGATCGGTGAGCCAGGCGGGCGGGTGCGCCACGCCGACCTTTTGCAGCACGATATTGACCAGGCCCATCTCCGGGTTGAGCAGCCACATCCAGAGGATCGAGGTCGCGATGACCGGCGTGATGGAGGGCAGGTAGTAGAGCGTGCGATAGAAGGCCATACCGCGCAGCTTCTGGTTCATGAGCAGCGCGATGCCCAGCGCGGAGGCCAGGCTGATCGGCAGGCCGAACACGACCATATAGAGCGTGTTCCAGAGCGATCTCCAGAACAGGTCGTCCTCCAGGAAGAGCCGCCGATAATTCGCGCGATGCCGGGCGTGTATTCGCGATTCACGTCGCGGCCCGCGCGCTTGAGGGCGTCGTCCAGGGGAGCCAGCACGCCGCGCAGAGCGTAGCTTGCCAGTTCATCGGCCCAGACGGTAGACATCACATCGGGCGTCGCGCCGCCCGCGAAGGCGATGCGCACCTTCTGGTAGCCGGAGGTGCCGAACTGCGAGAGCATCCGCACGCGCACCATTGGATGTGTGCGGTTGAACTCATCTACGAGTTGCTGCTGTATCTCGAATTCATGTCCCGACCATCCCGTCCAGTAGACGATCTCGGTCGGCCCCGATGCCGTCCGCCGCGCGCAGCCGACGGCGAGCAGAAGGCCGCAAAACCCTATGAAAAGTCGCGCCAATCGTCTGCTCATGGTGATTTGACCGCATTGAGAGGCCGTATGACGCTCTCTGCCTTGCCGGAAACATTCCCGGCAAAATCGTAGGACTGCACGGTGTAGTTGAGGGCTGTGTCGCGTGGGGCCGCCTTATCGAGCAGCGTGACGCGCCTGGTCGCGCTGGCGGCTTCGCGTGCGGTCTGTCTGCGGCTGATTCGGACGCCGTTCCGGCAGACATAGTAGCCGCACACGCCGATGTTGTC
>DASRGL010000217.1:0-10142 GCA_035651115.1 Chthonomonadaceae bacterium | reverse complement strand
GCTGCCGCGACCCCGCGAAACTTCTCGTCTACGATACGAAATCAGGAAGAGAGATAACGCGCCTCGACATCGGAGGCGATACGGACGACCTTTGCTACGATGCGGCCCACAAGCGCCTCTACGCTTCCTGCGGCGCGGGTGTCCTCGACGTGTTTCGGCAGAACGACCCCGACCATTACACCGCGATGGCTCACCTTCCGACGGCGGCGGGGGCGCGCACCTCGCTCTATGTGCCGACATTAGCGCGTCTCTATCTGGCCGTCCCCCATCGGGGCCGTCAGCAAGCGGAGATTCTGGTCTATGCGGCGCAGCCATGATACTGCTTTCCCGCACGGTGGGAGAGAGTCAGGAGGAAAGAAGATGACACGATGTTCTGTGGCCGTCTGCCTGGCAGCCTGGGCCGTGTGCGCGCCGCCGGGGGTTCGGGCCGGTGCGCAGGAGATGCCGCGCGACTATCAAGCGGTGAGAGAGTTTAGGCGGCAACGCCGACACTGGCGGCGCGCGTCGTCGGCTCTGGAATAGGCTCCCCATCCGCCTTCATTCCTTCGATATGGAGTTCGATAGCTTCCTTGATATTGCGTTGAACTTCCTCGAAAGTCTTGCCGGTCGAGATACAGCCGGGGAGATCAGGAACATAGGCTCCCCAGTTCTCTTGCCCTGCTTTGCCCTGCTCATAGATCACGACATATTCTTTCATGGCCTTCCCTATCCTGCCTGTTCGTAAATTCGGTGGAGCGTGTCCGTCGGGATGTCTCTGCTGCCGTGTATCGGCACGGTTACACGGCCTGGCTTGTCAGGATGCTTGAACTGCTTATGACCGCCTCTGTGCCGGACTTCGTACCAGCCTTCATCCTGTAGCCGTCGAATTACCTGCCTTGCCGTCATGCCTCTCCTGCTTCCTTACGTTCATCCAGGTATTGTGGAAGAGGGAAATTTCGGGCGCTTTGGCTCAGAGGTTGCGCATGATGATGCCCATGCTCTTGCCGTCGAGCTTGTTGATGTCCGGGAACTCGAAGCGGTTGCCGTCCACGTCCGTGATGATGACGCGCGAACTGGAGAGTTCCAGCAGGTTGTCGCGCAGGTTGCGGACGATGATCTCCTTCTCGCCCCGGTCGGTCTCGACCGTCCAGTAGACCGTGCCGTACTCCTCCTTGACGTTCAGCACGCGCTCCACGACCGGCACGAAATAGCGCTTCTCCAGCTCCTCTTCCATGATCTTGCGCGATTCGGGATCGAGTTGGCTGGGGTCGTGAATCAGGCCCACATCCTTGCCCGCGCCGTCCAGAAAGCCGATGTAGTGATCGGGGTCGGAGAGGGGAAAGGCGCGCGCCATCGTCACTCGCGTCCACGACCGCTCGTTCTCCCAGGTCAGGCGCGTCACGCCGCCGACTCGGAAGATACGGATACGCTTCGGGTCGAAGATACGCAGTTCAAAGGTGGCCGGATCGGTCGGCAGGGGCGCGGGAATCTCCGGCTCCGCCTTGAGGCCGCCATTTTTATCGGCGCTGGTCGTCATCGCTGCTACCCTCCTCTGCGCTGGAAAGGTTTCTCTTCGGTTCACCCACTATGGTACATGCAATTGGTCAGTCAGGTCAACCCCTGTTTGCCCTCGCGCGCTGCCCGACAAATTCAAGAGCTTCCCCGGTTCCGGCGCGGAAGCAGGAACCGGGCAAACAGCGTCGAAACAAGAGCCGAGCTAAATCCGAGTCTCGGTTCGCCCCGGCGGCCGATCCTCCGCCATCAGGAGTCAACAAGGAAGAGGCTGCCGTCTGAACCGTGAGAGACCGTCTGAACTGTGATTTATGGGATTACAGGATGGACTAGGATTGCGCTGCGGCCTCATCCTAGTCCATCCTAGAATCCGACGAATCAGAGTTCAGACAGTCCGCGAATTCGTACACCAGGCGCTCCGAACGGGGATTTTAAGGTCGGCTGCGCCGCGCCTCGATCTCCTGGAGCCAGCGTTTTGCGACCGCCGGATGGGAGGCAGAGTGAGCGGCGAGGCGGAACTGCTGTTCGGCCTCGTCCAGCATCCCCAACCGCGCATAGACGGCTCCCAGCGTCAGGGGGCTTTGGGCATACTTCTGGCGGGCGGTGGCGATCTCGCGCTGCTCCGCCACGCTGAGGATGTAGAACGTAGCCACCGGCGAGCGCAGGAGTTCGTTGCCGCGCTGCGCCGTGACCGCCCACTTGTAGACCGCTCCGGGCTGAAGCGGCGTCTCCACCTGCCAGCGCGTCGCCGCGAGCGGCTTCGGCGCGGGAACCTCCTCGTTCGAGCCTTCCCGCTCCAGGCTGATCTGATAGCCTGTCGCGCCGGACACAGGCCGGCACTCAAGCGTCGGCGTGGTGTCCAGAAGAGCCGTATGAACCGGGCGGAGGAGAACGATCTGCGGGGCGGAGGTTTCCGGCCCTCCCCCGCCGCGAACGATCCCGCTCTCACGCGCCTGCATCCAGTCGGGCGTCGGCAGCGGCATCTGCTGCAAGACCGCCTCCGACTCGGACAGGCGCGCGATCTGAAGGCTCTGGTCTTTGACCTGCACGTTCAGGCGCTTCAGCTTCTCCGTGAGCCGGGCGGCGTCCCCCTGCTTCTGCTGCAGCGCGGCCAGTTCCTCCCCCAGCGCCTTGTTCTCCTGCTCGGCCTGCGCGATCTGCGCGGCGCGCTCTACCAGGGCGGAGGCCAGGCGGTCACGCTGCACCCGCGCCGGAGCGGTCCAGGCGAAAAACAGGACGATGCCTGCCGCTGCCGCGCCCAGCGCAAACCCCAGGCCGGGCGAAAACCATCGCTTCCAGAAAGCCAGTGGCGATTCTTTGCGCAGAGAGACGGCGGGAGCCTCCTCTTCACGGCGAACAAGAGGCGCGGGCGGCACGTCCGGGACAGGAGGGGGGGCGGCCTGCGCTTGCAGCGCGCTCACCTCCTCCGCCAACTGCATCAGTTCTACCGTTTCGGCGTACTCCCGGCGGCAGCGCGCGCAGAGCGCGACGTGGGCCAGGAGCGCCGTCGCTTCCGCTTCCGGCAGAGAATGCTCCGCCAGCGCGAGGATCCGTTCCGGCAGGAGGCAGTCCGGTGACCAGGTTTCCGGCTCGCTTTTTAGCGCGACGGCGAGCGGCCCTTCGATGCGTGCATCCGATTCTGTAGGTTCCATCTCATTCTTGTGTCCCTGCGTGCGTGCAACCGATGTCTGCATTGGATGGACGTCTCGCCCGAGAGTGAAGGCGGCGTCTCTCTAGCTTTTTAGACACATCTTCCCCCTGCCGTGTGTGCCATCAGGCGGGTAAATTCGCGATTTTTGTCCGCACCCTTTCCAGCACCGGCTTGATCTTGTCCCGCCAGCGATTGCGCCAGTAGGCTTCGTCCCGGCCCTGACGCCGCGCGAACTCCGCATAAGACAGGTTCTTCTCCACGCGCAGCAGGAACAGTTCCCAGTCGGTAGACTCCCATTTTCGCTCGGCGGCGCACAGCCGTATCTCCTGGCGTATCAGTGTCATCTGGGCCGCGTCCAGTGTCTCCTCCTCCGGCGTCGGGCGCGTGTCCGGCACATCGAGGGTCTGCTGCCGTTCTGTCTCCGGCATCGCGTCCATGCGGAGCGTCCGCTGGTTGAGCTGGCTCTTGCGGGCGCGCAGATGGTTCAGGCAGAGATTGCGCCCGATCTCCCAGAGCCAGGTGCGAAACGACGCCTCGCTGCGGTAGCTTTCGAGATGCTGCCAGGCGCGCGCGAACGTCTCCTGCACCACGTCCTGGGCATCGTCTCTATCCTTCACGAAACGAAAGCAGAGCGCGACGATCTCTGGCCGGTACGTCTGGCAGAGCCTATCGAATGCCTGGCGATCCCCGGCCCGCGCTTCGGCGAGGCGCTCTCTTTCGCTGGTATCCACCTGTCGCTCCTGATGTTGTCGAAACAACGAATTGGGTCTGGCTACTTAGCCACCCTGTCGCTTGCAACAGCCCATTTTACCCCACGCAACCCTCCCTTACGAAGAGGCAGGAACGAATGGTTCCCCGCCTGCCGGCGGAAGAGCAGCCAGGCAAGCCTTCCGAATCCGCCGGACGCAAGATTTTTGCGCAGATTTCGCGCCGGCATCCCACGCGCCCCACTGCGCCCGTGTCCATTCTAAAAGAAGGGCCGAATCACGGCCCTGTGCCGGAGCCGCGACGTTTCCGGCACTACAGAAGCGTTGTGTAGGGAGGATACCCGACCATGAAGTCGAGAATGCGCCATATCCTGTTCACGTTGTCCTGTCTCCTCGCCCTCACCTGGGGCGCTTCCGCGCCGACCCACGCGCAAGTCTACACCATCAAAGACCTGGGCGCGCTGCCCGGGGAGACGAGCGCCATCGCCTACAATATCAACGACGCCGGCCAGGTCGTCGGCCAGTCCGGTCTCTATGGCTTCCTCTGGAGCAACGGAACGATGACCGAACTGATCCTGCCCGGAGGCGCGCTGAGCATCGCGCAGGGCATCAGTCCGGGCGGCGCGGTCGTCGGCTCTTCCCATGCCCTCAACGAGCATACGCACGCTTTTCTGTATAGCGGCGGCACGATGTACGATCTGCAAGGTCTCCTTCTCGGAGGCGTGCAGAACAGCAGCTACGCCAACGACATCAACGCCTGGGGCCAGATCGTCGGCGGCGCCTTTACCCCGTCCGACCAGTTCCGCGCCTTCCTCCGCGACCCGCTCTCCGGCCACACCTACGATCTCGGCACGCTGGGCGGCCTCGGCAGCGAAGCCTCTGCCATCAACTATCGCACCGAGGTGGTCGGCTACTCGAACCTGCCGGGAGGACAGAGCCACGCCTTCTACTGGGATGTGTATCGCGGGATGGTAGACCTGGGCGCGCTCGGCGGCTACTACGCACGGAGCGGAGCCTACGACATCAACGACAGTTCGCAGATCGTCGGATGGTCGGAGACGTCGACCGGCGCGCAGCACGCCTTCGTGAAATATCCGTCCTCGGTGATGACAGACCTGGGAACGCTGGGCGGGATAACCAGCGC
Organism: Chthonomonadaceae bacterium; assembly: GCA_035651115.1. Lineage (GTDB taxonomy): Bacteria > Armatimonadota > Chthonomonadetes > Chthonomonadales > Chthonomonadaceae > DASRGL01. Next base: position 5,149 of record DASRGL010000217.1, on the reverse strand, counting down.
GGCCTTCGGAATCAACAATGCGGGGCAGATCGTCGGGCAAGCGGCGCTGGCGAACGGCGTGACGCACGCCTTCCTCTATATCCCCAACCCTTACCTGGCGCCCATAGGCGGGGGCGTGTACGCGCCCGCGTTCGTCGCCCCGGATCTGGTCTTCGGTTCTTATGGAATGCGCGACTTGAATACGCTGCTTCCGGCCAACAGCGGGTGGACGCTGACCTCCGCGCAGGCGATCAACAATAAGGGGCAGATCGTCGGATACGGCATCCATAATGGAACGGAGCGCGCTTTCCTGATGACCCCGCTATCCGTCCGTTCCCTGACCCTGTCGCCCTCTACGCTGGCGGGCGGCAATCTCTCCATCGGAACCGTCACCCTGAACGACGTGACGCCGGTGGACATCACCGTGCTGCTGAGCAACACGAACCCGGCAGTGACCGCGCCCACCAGCGTGGTCGTCCCGGCGGGCGCGTCCAGCGCCGCCTTCGTCCTGACCACGACGCCGGTGACCGCCGCGACGACCGGCACGATCACAGCGACCTATAACGGCTCCCAGTCCGCCGCCATCACCGTGCGCCCGCCGATGCTGCGCACCCTGGCGCTCTCCTCCTACTCCGTTCCAGGCGGCACGCCGGTAAAAGGCGGCGTCTCGCTCGATGGCCCGGCTCCCGTCTCGATGACTGTGGCGCTTGCCAGCAGTAAGCCGACGGTGGCGTACCCGACCGTCAGCAAGGTTGTCATCGCTGCCGGTTCCAAATCGGCGACGTTTACCGTGAACACCAACGCGGTACTGACGAATACTGGCATCACTCTCTCCGCCACACTGAATGGCGTCACCAAAACCGCGACCCTGTGGGTCACCCGACCCCTTCTCAGATAGAGAACCACGCTGCATCTGCGGCACAAATCGAAAGGAGGGTTCTTGTCACATGAAATCCCTGTTTACCGAACGCAGCATCGCCACGATGGGGACTGCCCTCATCCTGGCGGGCCTTGCGCTGGCCGCTCGCCAGCCGGCGACGAGCCAGAACGCCATCCGCGCGAAGGCGCTGCCCGTCCTGCTCCTGCCCTATAGCGGCAGCGTCGCCACCGATGACTGCGCCTTCCAGGTCACCAATACCGGCAACGGAGGCGCGCTGTGCGGTTACAGCGCCAACTCGAATGGCGTCTTCGGGCATAGCGATACGGGAACCGGCATCTGGGCCGAAGGCGATTACGGCCTGATCAGCCTGGGCAAGAGCGTGGGGGTATACGCTCTGGACAGCAGCGCGAACGGCACCGGGACAGCATCGTATGGCTACAGCGACAGCGGCATCGGCGTCCATGGGCAGAGCGCCAGCGGCACAGGCGTCTATGGCAGCAGCACTGACCAGTACGGCGTCAGCGGCAGCAGTACCAACTACATCGGCGTCATCGGCGGCAGTCAGCAGTATGCGGGCGTCTTCGGCTATACGTTTGGCACCAACGACTACTCCTACGGCGTTCAGGGCGTGAGTGAGTACAAACAGGGGTATGGGGTGTATGCCAACAATTACAATGGAGGCACTCACAGCTTTCTCGCGGGCTGGGGCGTCGGCGCGTTCGGTGAAAACGACCTCGGCGCGGGCGTGGGCGTCTGGGGCGAGAGTCCTAACGGCGGCAGCGGGGTCTGGGGCCACAGCGAGAACTCTGTCGGCGTCAGTGGCAGCAGCCTCAACTACATCGGCATCAACGGCTACAGCGGCTACTGGTACGGCGTGCAGGGCGAAGGCGGGTATATCGGCGTGCGCGGCATTGGGGATTCTGCGAGCGTTGTCGCGGTCGAGGCCGTCAATTACGGCAGCGGCGATCTGTTGAGAGGCTGGAATTCGTCAAGCGAGACGTTCTATGTCACGAACGGGGGCGCTATCTATGGCAGTTCCAAGCATTTTAAGATAGACGACCCGGTAGACCCGGCCAACAAGTACCTCGTCCATGCCAGCATCGAGAGCGCAGAGATGAAGAACCTCTACGATGGCATGGTGACACTGGATGCACGGGGAGAAGCCTGGGTGCAGCTTCCCAAGTGGTTCGAGGCGCTCAACACGGACTTCCGCTATCAACTGACTGCTATCGGCGCGCCGGGATCGGGCCTCTACATCGCGCAGGAGATCGCGCAGGGCCGCTTCCTGATCGCGGGCGGTTCACCGGGCATGAAAGTCTCCTGGCAGGTGACCGGCGTGCGGCAGGACGCCTATGCCAAAGCCCATCCGATGCAGGTCGAGCAGGTCAAGCCGCGTGAAGAGCGGGGCAAGTTCCTCCATCCCGTGGAACTGGGCTTCCCGGAAACCAGGGGAATGGGCTACAACTATATCCATCAGCAGCAGGTAGAGGCGCAGCGGTCTCGAAAGGCGCTCGATAGTCTTCGGGCGCGATGACCTGCCGTAGCGCGAAGGAAAGTCCCTGCGGCAGCCGGAATATTGCAGCCGTCTTATCCCGCTCTACGGACGGCAGACGGCATGGCACTGTTCCGGCTGCCGCAGGAGGCGCTATGCGATTTCTTGACCGGATCGGCCCACGCTATAGAACGACCCTGCTGCTGGCGCTGTTCTGCCTGGTTTTACCGCTTCCTCTCCGCGCGCAATCCGCCCCTTCGCAGCCCTCCCCGGAAATCCGCGCCCTACTCGAGAAAGGGCAGGCCGAAGAGACGCAGGGCCATCGGGAAGAAGCGGCCCGCCTCTATGCGCAGGCGCTGCAAGCGGCGCGCGACCACACCGACCGCTCCGGCGAAGCGGCGGCGCTGGTGCGGCTCGGCACGCCGCTCCTCTCCCAGGCGCCGCCCCAGGCGATCCCCTATTTCGAGCAAGCCCTCGCCCTCTATCGGGAACTCAAGGACCGACTCGGCCAGGCGCTCTGCCTGCTGAATCTGGGGAATGGGGCCAACCTCACCTCCCAGCCGCAGAAGGCGCTCGAATATTATGAGGCGGCGCGGCAACTCTATCAAGCGGAAGGCGTAAAGACCGGGCAGGCCGCCGCGCTCAACGGCCTGGGAGCGATCTACCGCATGACCGGCCAGCCTGTCAAGGCGCGGGACTACCTGCTCCCGGCCCTGGAGATCTACCAGAAGGCAGGCGACAAACCCAAGACCCTCCGGGTGCTGAGCAATATCGGCGCAGCCTATGGCGAGGCGCAGGACATGGCGCACGCGCAGGAGACCTTCGCAAAGGCGCTGACGCTGGCCCGCGAGATCGGCAGCAAGCCGGAGGAGGGACTGCTGCTCTCCAATCTCGCGACGGTGCAGGGGCGACTCGGCAATGCGCGCCAGGCTCTGGAAGACTATACGCAGGCGCTGCCCCTGCTGGAAGCGGCCGGGGACCGGAACGCGGTCGCCAACTGCTACGGAAACATGGCGACTCTCTACGAGCAGGAGGGCGATCTGCTGGATGCGCTGGCCTATACGCAGCGCGCGTTGGAACAGCACCAGGAGTTGGGGAACCAGGCCAGCGTCGCGCGCGACCTGGACCGGCTCGGCACGTTCACTACGGACATCGGCCAGCTACAGACCGGGCTGGAGTACTATCAGCAGGCGCTGGAGAGGAACCGTGATACCGGCGATATCTTCGCCCGGATGATGATCCTGAACAATATGGGGCGAGCCTACGGCAAGCTGGAACAGCCGCAACGGGAGCGCGAGTGCTACGAACAGTCCCTGCGGCTGCAAGAGCAGGCGGAACACAAGCAGAGCAAAGCCTTTACGCTCTACCTGCTGAGCGGCGCGCTGATGGTGGCCGGAGAGTCCCGGCAGGCGCTGGCCTCCTGTGAAGCGGCGCGCGCCCTGTTTCACGAAGGGAGCGATAGCGAGGGAGAGGCGAGCGCCGAACTTCAGCTTGGACAGTTCCAGGCCCAACTGGGGGCGTTCGTCGAGGCGCGGCAGCACTACGCAAACGCGCTGAAACTCTATCGGAACAACGACGACGTGGGCGGGGAGGCGATGACGCTGACGCAGATCGGCGCGCTGGAAGAGCAGCAGCGCCGGCCTGCGGCGGCGGAGCCGAACTATACGCGCGCACTGGCCCTGCTGGAAGGTTCGCGCGAGAGCCTGGGCCGTCTGGCCGAGGCCAAAGTCAGCTACCTTGAGCAGCAGCTTCCCGTGTACCGACGCTATCTGCGCTTCCTGCTCCAGAACGGCCAGAACGCCCGCGCTTTCGCGTGGGCGCAGAAGGCGAAGGCCCGCGCGCTGATTGACCTGATGGAGGCGGGCCATGTCCAGGCGGCGCAGGCGATGACTCCGGCAGACCGGCAGCAGGAGGAGCGGCTCAAGCGCCGGGACAAGGAACTGTCGCAGCAGTGGCTTGCCGCCAGAGGCGAACTGGACGAACTGCGGCAGCAGGCGCGGCCGGATCGGAGCCGCCTTCAGAAAGCGGAGAGACAGACTCAGGCGGTGCGGCAGCAGCAACAGCAGTGCGAGCGCGACTGGCGCGCGTTTCATGAATCTCTCTACCTGCGCAATCCCCGTCTGGCGCAGCAGCGTTCCGCCCGCACCGTGACGCTGGCGGAGGCCGCCGCCTGCCTGCCTGCCGACACTGCCCTGCTGGAGTACAGCGTTCTGAACGCCGGGCGCAGCAAAGGAGAGCCGGAGGAGATCGCCCTGTTCGTCGTGACCCAGCAGACCGGCAGGCCGCGCCTGAATGTCTACCGGGTGAAAAGCGCGGGCGGCGCGATTTCGCGCCAGGCGCGGACGTTTCGCGACGCCTGCGCCGGACGGCCCGATACGCCTGCGGAACGCCCCTACAAAGACCTGGCCCGCCAACTCTATCACCTGCTGATCGCGCCGGCGGAGACGGCGCTGGCCGGGAAACGCCGTCTGATCCTCTGTCCCGACGGCCCGCTCTGGGACGTGCCGTTCCAGGCATTGCTCATGACGCCGCCTGCGGCCTCTGCGCGCCGCAGCGCAAAACAGACTCCCTCCCCGGCGTTCCTCTGGGAGCGTTATGAGATCGTCTATGCCGTGAGCGCCACAGGCATGAAGGCGGCCCTGGACGCCCGCCAGCGCCCGAATCGCCCGAAGGCGTCGCAGGCATTACTCGTGATGGCAAACCCGGACTTCGGAACCGGAGACCGGAGACCGGAAGCGGCAAGCCGAACGGCAGGAATGTTGCCGGAGGACTCAGCGGCCCGCGCGCTCTACACGCGC
>DASRGL010000216.1:0-2413 GCA_035651115.1 Chthonomonadaceae bacterium | reverse complement strand
GCGTTGCTGACCCAACAGCCCTTGCCGCAAGGACGGTTTGTTCCCGAACCCTGGCCGACCTCCTTTGCGGCGGCAACGGCGGCCCAGCCGCCTCCGCAGAGCGTACACAAGAGGGCCGCTTGAAAAACCTACCCTTATAAGGACGGGGGGGTTAGGTCAAAGAAAGGGGAGAACGATGCCGCAAGTGAAAGTGATCGTGACGCTGAAGCCGACGCTGCTGGACGCGCAGGGCCGCGTCGTGCAGGACGCCCTGCATTCGATGGGCTATGCCAGCGTCGAGCAGGTGCGGATGGGCAAGTATATGGAACTGGAACTGAGCGCGCAGGACAACGCCAACATCGAGAAAGAGGTCAAGGAGATGTGTGACCGCCTGCTCGCCAATCCGGTCATCGAGGACTATCGTTTCGAGGTGGTCAAATGAGCGCGGGAACCCTGACAAAGAACCGCATTGCGGCGACGGGCGGGCGCGGGCCGAAGTTCGCGGTCGTGCGCTTCCCCGGCTCCAACTGCGACCAGGACGCCTATTACGTCATCAAGGATGTCCTGGGAAAGCCGGTCGAGTACGTGTGGCATCAGGAGACGCGCCTGAAAGGGTTCGATGTCGTCATTCTGCCGGGCGGCTTCTCGTATGGCGACTATCTGCGCACGGGCGCGGTGGCCCGCTTCGCCCCGATTATGGACTCGGTGCGCGCCCACGCCGAGCGCGGCGGCTTCGTCCTCGGTATCTGCAACGGCTTCCAGATTCTCTGCGAGGCGCACCTGCTGCCCGGCGCGCTGATGCAGAACGTGGGCTGCAAGTTCCGATGTGAGTTCGTGACTCTGAAGGTGGAGAACGCGGAGACGCCGTTCACGCGCGCCTACAGGCCAGGACAGTTGTTGCAGATTCCCATTGCGCACGGCGAAGGCCGCTACGTCTGCGAGGAGGCGACCCTGCAGGAGTTGGAGGCGAACCGGCGCATCCTCTTCCGCTACACCGACGCGCAGGGCAGGCCGACGCCGGAGAGCAATCCGAACGGCTCTATTGCCAACATCGCCGGCATCGCCAACGCGAACTTCAACGTGCTGGGCATGATGCCGCACCCGGAGCGCGCCAGCGAAAAGCTGCTCGGTTCGGCGGACGGACGCGGCGTCTTCGAGTCGCTCGTGCAAGCTGCACAGACCGCAATGAGATGAAAAAAGGAGAACTTGTGTTGCTATCCACCGTTCTGATCTCCGGCGCGGCGCTGGCCGCTTTCCTGGCAATGACGCTTTCCGGCGGTTCGGCGGCGGGCAAAGGGGAAACGCTGCGGCTCTGGCCGGGAGACGCGCCCGGCGCAAAAGGCTCCACGGACGCCGACATCCCGACCATCACCGTCTATCGTCCGCCCGCAGGCAAGAGCAACGGCGCGGCGGTCGTCGTCTGTCCCGGCGGCGGCTATGCGGGACTGGCTCCCCATGAGGCGGAACCGGTCGCGGAGTGGCTGACCACGCTCGGCGTTACGGGCGTCGTTCTCAAGTACCGTCTGGCGACCAACGGCTACCATCATCCCGCCATGCTGAACGATGTCTCCCGCGCCTTACGCACCGTGCGCGCCCATGCGAAGGAATGGAACCTCGATCCGCACCGCATCGGCGTGCTGGGCTTCTCGGCGGGCGGGCATCTGGCCTCCACCGCCGCCACGCACTTCGACGACGGCGATCCGAAAGCGTCCGATCCGATAGAGCGTGTCAGTTCCCGCCCGGACCTGGCGGTTCTCATCTATCCCGTCATCACGCTGACAGGCCCTGCGGCGCACGCCGGTTCGCGCCAAAACCTGCTCGGCGAGAACCCTCCGCCGGAACTCGTTGAACTCCTCTCCAATGAGAAGCAGGTGACGGCGAAGACGCCGCCGACCTTCCTGGTACATTCGGTAGAGGATACCGGCGTCCCCTGCGAAAACAGCCTGCTGTTTGCGGAGGCGTGCCGCAAAGCGGGCGTGCCGTTCGAGCTGCACATCTATGAGCATGGCCCGCACGGCTTCGGTCTCGGCGGGGGCGATCCGGTTTTGAAAACCTGGCCGATGCTCTGCGGCGAGTGGATGCGCAAGCGCGGCTTCCTGAAACCGACCGTAAAGCCATAGCAAGCGGTGGGATAGATCAGGGTTTCATTACTGCCTAACCTGTTGTTTCGCCTGGCAAAATTGGCGTATGCTTGGTTTCGTGGCCCCGAAGCACTCGCCAGAGCGTTCCAACCGCCTGGCCCGCTTGCCCAACATGCCCTGGCAAAGATCGTCATGCAGGCCGAAGACCCACGTTAACGTGAGTTCGGGTTAAGCCGCCAATATGCCTGGCAAGAGCGTGTGCAGCGATGGCTTTTCTGGCAAGTGACAGTAGGCGACCAATCCCGCCATCAGATGGGTGAAAGCGTTGACGACACTGCGATGACGGCTGTGTT
>DASRGL010000215.1:0-8093 GCA_035651115.1 Chthonomonadaceae bacterium | reverse complement strand
CGTCTCCATCATAGAGCGCGGTCTTCCGCGCCGTCGCCGAGTCCTTGATGTCCACATCCGTGACGACGCGGGCCGTGCCGGGAACGAGCGTCTTGATATGGATGCGCTGATCTACGGCAGAGGGCTTGACGCCGCCCGCATAGCGGAGGGCATCCTGCAGCGTTTCGGAAGGGGTCAGTTCAAAGACGGCCGGGTGCAGCACCTCGCCGCTGACGCTCACCTGCGACTGGCGCGGCGGGATCACGATCATGTCCCCGGTCTGGAGCGGTATCTCGTTCGTCTCCTCGCCCAGTGCCAGGAAGCGATAGACATCGAGCTTGCCGACGACCTTCCCGGCCCGGCGCACCTCGATATTGCGCAGCGTGCCGTCGAAGGTCGGACCTCCGGCGGCATTCAGCACGTTGTAGGCGGAGGTGTTCGCCGGAACCGTATAGGTTCCCGGCAGGAACGCCGCGCCGCTGACCGTGACCTGGATCGTGCGCAACTGGCTGAGAGTCACGGAGACCTCGGCGTTTTTGACCAGCCGCCGCAACTGCGTTCGCAGCAGCTTCTCTGCGCCCTCGGCAGTCAGCCCGCGCACGACAACGGCCTGCAAACTGCCCAGGGAGATCGTGCCGCGCGAATCCACCGTGCGCGTGTAGGTCTGCGGTTCCTGGGTCGGCGACGAGATGCGGATGGTGAGGACATCGCCGGGGGCCAGTTGGTAGTTCGGCGGGACGGAAGCGATGGGATTGCGGAAGAGCTGGCTGAGGGGATCGGCCACATTCTGGTAGGCATCCACAGGAGAGGGGTAGAAATCCGGCTGCAGGCCGTTGCGCGAGAGATAGTCCGCGCGTTCTTCCTGGCCGGAATAGTTCTCTTGATCCGTCAAGTAACCCTGATCCTCCTGCGGGTTCGCATACCCCCGCATCCGATAGGGAGCCATACGATTCCGTCCCGTGCGCCGCCGGGGAATATTCTGCAGATCCGCCGCGTCTTGATCCGGCAGATTGTCGCCCGGCTGCGACAGGGCGTTCTGCCCTCTTCTCCCGGAGCGGTCGGAGGCGCGTGTGTTCGCGGTGTCGTCCGGAACCTGATAGAGTTGGGCGGCCCGGTTCGGGAGGCGCCGCCGTCCCGCCAGCGCCTCGGCGTAAGGCGCGACATCGGACATCGTGTCGCCGCTGGCATCGAAGGGGCCAGGCATCTCTTCCTGCGTATCTTCGCCTGTAGCATCCTCATCTGTCCCGGCGTTATCGTCCGACAGGTCTCTCTCATCTCCGTAGCGCTGATTCTGCTTTAGCGGCGCGTTGGTGTCTGCGGCGCGTTTGCCTCGATTGCGCGCCTTCAGGCTTGACGGGGCCGATTCTTCCCCCTGCCGGCCCATCGGCGGCATGGCGGACTTGTCCTCTGCATTGCGCCCCGGAAGGTTGCCTTCCCTCTCCTTCTCCGGTCTGTCGGGAGTCTGAGGGGAGCCGACTATCGGCTCCGCGCCTTCGGATTCATAGAGCCGCATCAGATAGGCGCGGCGCGCGCGGATGATCTCGCGCGCGGGCCGGAAAAAGTCATAACCGAAGAGCGGGAGCGGCTTGCTGCGCGGCGCGAGCCGACTATCGTCCCAGTCGCGCCGATAGTCGCGCGGCTCTTCCCCCTTCAGCTTCTTTTCGGACGCGATGAGATTGCCATCGGGATCGAAACGGCGGTTTGCGTTCCCGCTCTTATCCTGCGGATTGAAGAGGACGAGGGGGTTAGCCGGGTCGGGGCGGGCGGGCAGAGGCGGCGTCGGTTTTTCCGGTGTGGGCTGCTCTGGCGTGGGCTTCTCCGGCGTGGGCTTCTCCGGCGTTCCCATGCCGGAGGGCGCGGCGGGCGGCGCCGTCTGCGCGCGGCTGCCGACCGGCAGCCAGAGCGTGAAACTGGCAAGCGCCAGCAGAATAGAGCGCGGCAGGACATAACGCAAGGAAGCAGAGAAGGGAGTCTTCATAAAGCTTCAGTCTCCTTAATTTCACCGGACATCGGCAAGACATATTCCCGGCGTCCCGCCTTCCCATGACAGACGGCGTAGACGCAGCAGCGGATAGATCGCTCAGCATACGGGGGGTCTTCAAATCAGAGAGTGACCGCTTCAGGGGGAGAAGCCATCGAGGTTTCGACACAGGCGCAGCACCGAATCGGGCCTGCGTTCAGGCCCGATACCGATGTTCCTCACCCGTGTCATACGAGACTTCGCGCCGCTCCGGTTCCAGCCTATGCTCTTTTCCATTGCCGTTATGCGTCTCGGCGACAATGGCATGAACCTTCGTATCCAGCCGTTCCAGGGGAATAAAGTGGGTCGGCGCGGCGGCGGGCGGATTCTCCTGCTCCTGCCAGGGAATGACGTAGGGTTCGCCGGACTGCAGCCGGAAGATACGCCGCAACAGCGCCAGCGAGAAGAGCCGGAGCGTCTCTATCAGAACGCCCAGGTCGGCGCGCAGGGAACGCGCCAGGACATAGTCGGCATCCATGCGGAGTTTGACCGGCAGAATGTGGCGGATGTAGAAGCCTTCGCGATCCTCCTGGTCGGCGAGCAGGCGTTCCTCATGGCGGAAATAGAGCGAGGTCGAACCGGTGATGCCGGGGCGCACGCGCAGCACGATCTCGCGCAGTTCCGGCTCGAAATGCTCGACGAAGCGCGGGACCTGCGGACGCGGCCCCACCAGACTCATCTCGCCGCGCACGACATTGAACAACTGCGGCAGTTCGTCTATCTTGTTGTCCCGCAGTATCCGCCCGACGGGCGTGATCCGGTCATCATCCGAAGCCGTGACCGAAGGGCCGCAGCGATCTGCGCCATGATACATGGTACGGAACTTGAAGATGGCGAACGGACGTCCATAACGCCCGATACGCTTCTGCTTATAGAGGACTGGCCCACGTGAAGTCAGCTTGATCCACACCGAGACTACGAGCAGCAACGGACTGAGAAACAGGATCAGTAACGAGGCGATGACCACGTCAAGCAAGCGTTTCACCCAACTATCATGTGACCGATACAGCGCGGGCCGGGATGTGGTTGGCTGCATAGCGCAATATACTCCAATGTTTCCGCAACCGCGCCGCGTCCTGAAGAGGCTTGGAGCCGCAGTCGAACGCTCTCCTGGCGGCACGGATTCGGAACGGATTAAATCGGGTGTGGGGCGGATCGCGTGGGGGGGTAGGCACCCGTCCTGTAAAATCTACGGTACTGTCGAATATCGTAAGTATACACTATAACCCCTCGTAATACGGCAATCCCCCGGTAAAATTGCGGGGACTCTCCCCCAAAAGCGCGCGATGTCGCTCCTTTGGGGGGTCCTACTGAGGAAGACGCGCGGTGTCACAAGGGCAGACGGTACGCCCGCAGAGACGCTAATCGCCGGCTTTCCAGACGGGCGGCCGGCCCGCCAGACGCTCCTGCACGAGCCAGACATAAGTGGCCGGCATCCAGGGACTGAGCGACATCCCGGCGCTCTCGCCGGTCGCGCCGTCGAACCATTCGGGGAACTGCCCGGGCACGCTGACGCCGGGAGCCGCCCAGTTCTCCGGGAAGAGGGCGCGGGCGATCTCTTCCGCCAGTTCGCGGGCCAGTTCGGGGCGATAGGGCGCGAGGGCGGCAGCGGCCCAGGCGGTCGCGTTGGGCCAGCTTCCTCCCATCAGTCCCCAGCCGAAACGCGGATGATAGGCCGGGTCTTCGCAACTGAGGCAGCGCAGGCCGTACCGCGCGCGAAAATCCGGCCCCACAAGCCGCAGCAGCGTGCGCAGACGGGCCTCCTCCGGCCCGGCCTCGAAGAGCGCGGGCAGCGCCAGGTCCACAGCCAGGCTCGCATTCGGGCCGTTTTCGTCCCGATTCAGCAGCAACAGGCCCGTCTGCGGGGCCACGAGCTGCGTCATCGCCGCGTTCAGTCGCTCCGACTCTGCGGCGAAGCGGGCCGCGTCTGCGGCCTCACCCCGCGCCTCCGCCAGCCGCGCCGTGACGCGCAGCGCCGCCACGCACTCAGCATTCAGTTCCGTCAGCGCGCCCGCCAGGCGGTAGCCGGGAATGATGTTGCGCCAGCCGCCGATGCCGTGAACATCGGTTCCGCGTCCATCGCACCAGACAAGGCCATCCTCGCGCCGCTGGGCCAGAATCCACTCCGCCGCGCCGCGCGCCATCGGATAGAACGCTTCCAGAAACTCGGCGCTGTTCGTCGCGACCCAGTGATGGGCCACCGCCAGCACGAAAAGGGGGGTCGCATCGTTCAGGTTGAGGGCGTAGTCATCTCGCGTGACGCCTTCGGGGGAGAGGCGCACATACTCGGCGATCTTACCGCCGGGATAGATCGCGTGCCGCGCCAGCGTCTCCAGCAGGGCGCGCGACCGGCGCGGCGCGAAATAGTCGGCCCCAAACAGAAACCAGGCCGCGTCGCGCGTGACGATGGTGACGCCCGGCGGGTCGTTAGTAAAGCCCTCGTCGCCCGTTGCGTACCGATGCCAGACTCGCCGACTGCCGATTTTGCCCCAGGCGATGGCGCGCTCCACCAGAGATACGTTCTTCAGTTCTGTTGGTTCCCACCCGACGATTTCCGCAAGCGCCTGCTCTGCCCGCGCGCAGGCTTCGGCGGCAGGAAGCGGCGAGGCGGAGATACTCTGCTCCTCATCGGCAGCCTCGGCCCGCGCCGTCAGGCACAGCCAGAAATCCAGCGCGCCCGCAGCGTCCACCGGAACGGCAAAGGTCAGCCGCGCCCGCGCCGGTTCCGTCCAGACGAAGCCCGAGATCGCATGGCTGGCCTCCAGCGTCAGGCGATCCTCGCCCTCGTCCTGCGGGCGTGCGCGCAGGCAGTTCGGCGCGAGTTTTTCCACGCTCCACTGCCGCTGGCAGTCGCGCGGGGGCGGCTGGGCGCGGTGCGTCTCGCTGCGGGCCGCGCCCACGCGCCAGTCGCAGACTATCGCGACCGCCGCGCCTCTGGGAAATCCCTGTCCGCGCAGCCAGAAGTAGACCTGCGGCTCGGACGCAGCGACGCATAGCCGCTTCTCCCAGCGCGCCCCGGCTTCCTCTGCATACTGCGCCGCCTGATACGCCGGGGCAAATGCCACCTGCCGCAGAGTCCCCCCGGTCGGATCGGTCACGCGCAGCGCCAACTCGCCCGTGTACCAGCGGTCGTTGGCGGGCAGCCAGAGTCCGTCCAGATTCGCCTCGGCGTCGGCACGCGCGAAACAGGCCGCATTTCCCAGGCTGCTGCCGCGCCGCGCCTGTTCCGGCGGCCCTTCCCAGCGCAGCCACTCCCGCTTCGCGTCCGGCAGGGTCATCCGATATTTCCCTTCATACTATTTTTCGACGATGAAACCACGCATAGGTTCCAATACCGAGTGTCACCATGAGAACCATCCAGAACCAGAAGTTAGTATGCAGCCAGGGTTCGACCGCGAAATTCATGCCGAACACGCCGGTGATAAAGGTCAGAGGCATGAAAACGGTCGCGACGGCGGTCAGCTTCTGCATGATGCGGTTCATCTCGTTGGAGACCTGGGAGAGATAGGCATCGAGCATGTTCGACATCAGGTCGCGGTAGCTGTCCAGAGTCTCGTAGATGCGAAACAGATGGTCGGCCACATCGCGCAGATAGGGCAGCGCGCTCTCCTGAATGCCGGGAATGTTGCGCGTCGTCAGCGTTTGCAGCACCTCGCGGAGCGGCCCGGCATGGCGGCGCAGGCGCGTCAGGTTGCGCTTGATGGCAAAGATGGTCTGCAAGGCATCCGGCTCCGGTCTGTCTACGATTCTGTCTTCCAGATCGTCCATCAGGCTATCGAGCGTCTCCAGCAGCGGAAAGTAGCGATCCACCAGCACGTCGAGGAGCGAGTAGAGCAGAAAGCCGGGGTCACGTTCCAGGATCGTGTGCCGGTGGTCGCAGCGTTCGCGGCAGCTGCGCACGGCTTCGACCGGCTGGATATGGATGGTGACCAGATAGTTCGCGCCCAGAAACATGCTGAGCTGGCGCGTCTGAACGGCATCCTCCTCCGTCTCCGGCGACTGCAGCGCGCCGGTGTCCAGCGAGACCTCATCGGCCACCAGGAAGCAGTAGCCGTCGTACTCGTCGAGTTTGGGGCGCTGATGGGGGCGCATGGCGTCCTCGATGGCGAGCGGATGGAAATGGAACACGTCGCGCAGCAGGTCGAACTCGGAGGCGGTCGGCGCTTCCAGGTCGAGCCAGAAAACGCGCTGCGTATCCGGGAGGAGCGTGGAGAGTATCGCCGCGTCCTGGCTGTGCGTGACGTTGTCTCCCTGTGCATAGAGGATGGTGATCATGATAGGGCCTGCCTTTTCTGCTTTTTGGGTCGCAGGCGCAGCGCACGCCAACTCCGGCCGCGTTCTCTTCGGCGGCTTCCTATATTATGGCCCAATCGCGCCGCGATGGACAGCCTTTGCGCGTTTTTTATCGGCGGTTGAAACCGCTTCTGCCAAAGCACGAAGTCCGCCTGCGCGGACTGACCTACCCCCCGCCCCTCCCTAAAGGGAAGGGAGTGGAGTCGGCGCAGGCCGACTTTGTGCCTTTGCAGCCGCGAATGCATTCGCCGGGAAAATCCGCAAATTGCGGCAAGACCGGCAGAAAAATCGCTTGACAGATCGGAAATAAGTTCCTATACTATAGACAATTAGCGCCTAACACTAAGGTTTGAGATGCACACTCCGCGTTGGAAACAGATCGCAAACGCCATTCATGCCGAGATCGTCCAGGGAAAGCTCAAATCCGGCGACCCACTCCCTTCGGAGACCGACCTGGCGGCCCAGTGGAAAGTTTCCCGCGTGACCGCGCACCGGGCCATGCACGAACTCCATCGGCAGGGCATCGTGGTGCGCAGACGGCGCTACGGAACCGTCGTCGCCTCGGCGGAGAGACGGCGCACCGGCTATGTCGCGGTCTTCTTCAACGGCACGCGCGATTTCCTCGAACAGGAGTACCTCTCCGGCATTCGCGATGGCCTGCCGGATGAGTACCATCTGCTGGTGTGCGATATTCGCAACGACCCCCAGCGCGAAGTCCAGTACTTTGAACGTATGAGCGCCACGACGGACGGCATTCTCTGTATGCCGACGTGCGATCCGAGCAACACCGCGCGGATGCAGTGGCTCCTCGAGGCGGGAACCAATATCATCTGCGTGGACTGCGTGCCGGAGGGCCTGCTGATAGATGCCGTCGTTTCGGAGAACTACACGTCCACGCTGGAGGCGCTGCGCTTTCTAGCCGGGCGCGGCCATCGCCGCATCGCGCACTTTACAAATGACCGGATTCAACTCTCTTCGATTCGAGACCGCCGCGCCGCCTACGAGCAGGTGATGATCGAGAACGGGACGCCGGACGTCCGTCCCTGGATACGCGAATTTCCGCTTGAGGGCAATGGATATCGTGAGCGTCTCCTTGTTCAAGATGCGCTGTCCGCTCTCCTGCACCAGCCCAATGCGCCGACGGCCGTGTTCTGCGTGAACGACTATCTGCTCTGCGCGGTCATCCTGGCATGTCGGGAGTTGGGTGTGGCGATTCCCGGCGACCTGGAGATCGTCAGTTATAACGACTGCCCGCCGTTCGTGCCGTATGTCCCCAGCAATATCCATCGGATCGTGCAGCGCGCGTATGAGATGGGCCAGATGGCGGCGCAGCGTTTTTGTCAGCGTATGCGTGGGGAGGTGATGTCGCCCGAGATCGTTCGTGTGCCGGCCCTGTTCTATCCGGCTGCTTCGGCGGAGCCTGCGTCTCAGAGCCGCTGAGCGCCTTGGGCCGCACATCGCGCTTTGCTTCGTGTCGTACCCAGGATCTTCTGTAGACGCGCTGCGTTCGGCGTGTCCTTGTTGCTCGTATTGCTACCATCAGAAAGGAATGCGTCTATGCATCCACAGCGAAAGGGTTTTACGCTCATTGAACTGCTCGTCGTTATCGCCATCATCGCGATTCTGGCAGCTATTCTGTTCCCGGTCTTCGCCCAGGCGCGCGAGAAAGCCCGCGCCGCTACCTGCTTGTCCAACGTCAAGGAGTTGGGGCTGGCTCATCAGATGTATGCACAGGACTATGACGAGCAGCTCGTCACCTCCTGGTCGTATGGCTTTCCCGGCGACTTCGAGTGGTATGTTC
>DASRGL010000214.1:0-8604 GCA_035651115.1 Chthonomonadaceae bacterium | reverse complement strand
TGTTCTTGGGGAAGGGGCTTTCAACATCTTTACGAAAGCCGGAACGCCGCCGGAAGCAGATCGGCCAGGCTCCAGACGCCTGCGCCATCCACGACCACGGTCGCCTCCGGCTGCATAAACTCCATCATCACCTGCCGACAGGCCCCGCAGGGCATCCGACTGTCAGGCGCACCATCGGCAGCGGCGCGCAGGCAGGAGACGGCCAATCGCTTGAACTCCCGCGCGCCTGCCGCCACCGCCGTAAACAGGGCCACCCGCTCCGCGCAGACCGCCAGGCCGTAGCTGGAATTCTCCACGTTGCAGCCGACGAACACGCCCTTGTCGGTCTCCACCGCCGCGCCGACGGGAAAGTCCGAGTAGGGACAGTAGGCCGCCTGCGCTGCCGTTCGCGCCTGTTCGAGCAGCGCCTGCTCCGGCTCGGAGAGCGTCTGTCGTGCCATGATCACGCCAGCGCGCGGCGGATCAGCCCGCCGCCGATAACGACCTGCCCCGCCTCTTCGCCTGCGCCGCCGTAGAAGACAGCCGATTGGCCGGGCGTGACCGCGCGCTGCGGCGTCTCGAAGCGCGCTTCCGCCGTGCCGGGTTCCACACCGGGCGAAATGGCCGCCGGACAGGCGACGCCATTATAACGTATCTGGGCCGAAACCGCAAGGGGCCAGGCCGCGCGCTCCAGGTCGGGGATGGCGCTCCAGACACAGGTATCGGCGATCAGGCCGGAGGCATACAACTCCTCATCGCGCCCGACGACGACGGTGTTCGTCTCCGCATCCAGCGCGACGACAAAGAGCGGCCCGTTCGCGCTGGCCGGGAGCCGCTTGCGCTGCCCGATGGTGTAGAACGCGACGCCGGGATGCTCCCCGAGTACCTTGCCGCCGGTATCCACCAGCTTGCCGGGGCGCACCGCCGCCGGAGCCTTCTCCTGCAAGAACGAGATATAGCCCTCCTTCGGCACGAAGCAGATCTCCTGCGAATCAGGCTTGTTGGCGAGGGCCAGGCCGAGTTCGGCGGCGAGGCGGCGCGTCTCCTGCTTGCCGGACAGATGGCCGAGCGGCATCAGCGTCTTGCTTAACTGCGCCTGCGTCAGCGTGTAGAGCGCGTAGGACTGATCCTTGTCCGGGTCGCGCGCCCGCAACAGTTCGTAGCGCCCGGTGGACTCGTTGTAGCGGATACGCGCGTAGTGGCCCGTCGCCAGGTAGTCCGCGCCCAGGTCTTCGGCGTGCCGCAGCAGTTCATCGAACTTGACGCTGCGGTTGCACTCGACGCATGGGTTCGGCGTGCGGCCCTTGCTGTATTCGTCCACAAACCTGTTGATGACCCTGTCGGCGAAGTAGTCGCGGAAGTTGAGGACATAGTGCGGGATGCCGATCTTCGCGGCGGCGCGGCGGGCGTCCTCGACCGCACCGAGCGAGCAGCATCCGCCGTACTTGCCCTGCTCCGCGTGTTCCTGCCATATCTGCAGCGTGATGCCGATGACCTCGTAGCCCTCCTGCTTGAGGAGCGCCGCCGTCACCGCGCTATCCACGCCGCCGCTCATCGCGGCCACTACCGTTCCCTTGCTCATCCTTACCCCTATCTCACTGCTCAGGCCGCCTGCCCGCTCGGACTCGATCCGCTCGCCAGATGTCAACAGGACTCTTGACAGTCTGACGGCTCTACAGTTATACTCACAGCACGACATATTGTGAGGGAGCGTGTCCATGGGAGTAATCAGCGACTGTGCAGACAAATTCATCGCCAGAGACGCTCGTTGTAAGTATACCGCCAGCCTTTTCGAGGTCTCAGAGATAAAATCCGAGACCCAGATTTCCGCTTCGGAGGAAGCCCCTGTAGTCTCCAGGAACGAACATAATTCCTCCTCAAGGCGAAGCATAGATATGGCGGCTATCAACTCTCCCTTTCGGTATGCAGGCGGCAAGTTCTATGCCCGCAAACTGATACTGGAACACATTGCTCCCCACAGCTTCTATATCGAACCCTTTGCAGGCGGCGGGTCTATTTTTTTCGCCAAGCCGAAAGTCACCTGCAATCAGCTGAACGACGTGGACCCGGAACTGATGAACTGCTATTTGCATATCCGAGATCATGTCGAGAAGCTGATCGCTCTACTTCATGGACAGGAAGCCAGCAAAGAGAAGCATCATTTTTTCAAAAACATCTATCAGCCGACGAATGACCTGGAAAGAGCCTTCCGATGGTACTACCTGAACAGAACGAGTTACTCCGGAATCATGAACCTTGCCAACTGCTACTGGGGCTATGGTGACAAGTACAGTATGCAGCCCAAAAACTGGCCCGCGCACCTGCGGCGATGTTCCCTCAAGCTTCAAGACACGCTGCTGACGCGCCTGGATTTCGCCGAGGTCATCGAACGCGCGCCTGATGGCGCTTTCCTGTTCGTAGACCCACCTTACTTCAACGCGGATCAGGATAAGTTCTACACGCACAGCTTCACGCGGCAGGATCATCTGCGCCTTGCGGACACCTTGCGGCGTCACGCATCCCATCTCAAATTCCTTCTCACCTATGATAACAGCCCGGAAGTCCGCGCGCTCTACGCCTGGGCGCACTGCGTTCTGGAAAAAGAGTGGAACTACACCATCAACCGCACAGACGATCAGACAAAGAAGACGACCGCGAAAGGCAAACGCTATACAGGCAAGGAGATATTCATTCTCAACTACGCGACCGCCGACGCTGCTCCTGTCGTTGACGAACCGCCTGTTCTAGCTGGCTTTCAAGACGATCCATAGAGCGCCAGTTGGGATCGTCCGTCAGATACACGACCGGCGTTCGCGGAATATAGCCCTGCTCTGCAATGACCGGTGGGAACACGAAACGCCAATCTTTCAAGGTCGCCTGGATCAACTCCTCGTTACTGGTCACGCCGTACATCGCAAATAGAACGCGGATAAGCGCAGGATCCTCCACGACTTCAAAGGCTTCGCCGATGGTTCCTCCTTTGAACAGGGCATTAGAAGGATTCGTCACAAGAACATCGAAGCTATCAGTGCTGTAGCGATCATTCATCGCCGCCGTTGTATTGCTCCGGCTTCGATGGCATTTCACTTTGAAATGCGGCGTCTTGTGCAGTTTCGCGCGCGTGCCTGCGGTCATAGAGCCGCGACACGCGCTTTTCGACTCAGCGATGAAACGTTCGCCCGTCCTCCGGTGCGTAATCTCGATATCTTGATCCGGTGTTCCGGGCTGTGGGTTGAGGTTCAGCTTTCTCACCGCCCAAGCCGCCGGGTTTAGGGAATCCCGAATGGCGGGTAGTGTACCGGTAAAGAGTTGATGCTTCGTCGCCGACGCCCTTACCAACTCTGTAGAGGTATACTACCGAATGGCGTAGAGTGCATTATACTCCATGCCTTTGCCACGCAGCATCGGAACGACTTTCTGATCTCGCAGGATTTCCATGAAGTCCTGGATAGGAATAGCGTACTGTTCGCAGTAGGAAAGGACTTGCTCCCCTAACTGCCTGCTCCATTTCCGCCTTTCGTCCTCTGCGCTCAATTGTATCTCCCTTTACGTTGGGTTTCTGACGCGCGTTTCGCTCCTTATTATCCCATATCTCAGAGGAAGATGGAAGGACGTAACGGCTAGCGGGCCTTTGAAATACCCGCCAGGGAGCGCGCCGCTGGCAGCGCTCCTACGGACAAGCGTCCTGGCGGACTGACGGCCTACCGTTTGCGCGGAATGCGGCAGCGGACGAGATGCTTATCTGTCACGGCGTAGAGCCACTCTCCGATCACGGCCTTGCCGACCGAAAGCGCGGCGTCGGCCTGCGCGAAGGTGCGCGCCTGCCACCTGCCGCCTGCATATCGCAGGAACAGCGCCGAGGAACCTGCCAGCGCGACGACCCGCCCATCGTCCAGCGTGAGCAGCCCGGCCCGCGCGACGCCGCCCTGCTTGAGCGCGGTTTGCGCCAGCGCCTTGCGCGCCTTCGGATCGAACACGAACACCTTGCCGCCTGCCGTGCCGTAGACCAGCCCATCGCCGCCGCGCGCCAGGTTGACGATAATGGACGCGCCGGGGACCGGCACGCACTCGAAAACCTTCTCCCTGCGCGCCGTGTCCCAGAGGAACAGCACGGCCTCTTTTGCGCGCGGCTGCGTTCCCGGCCCGCCCTCGATGGACGTGCCGCCGACCAGCAGGCCGTCCGGCAGGGCGCAGATTGAGGCGACCGCCTGCTCCGCGACCGGCGCGAACGCATAGCCGAGCGTGTCCGTCTTGGGGTCGTACCAGGAGATCGCGCCGCCGTGATGCCCGTAGGACGGCACGCAGGCCAGATAGACCTTCCCGTCCGCGCCGAGCGTGATGTCGTAGGGGCGATCCTGTTCCGGGGCGGTCGAGCCGTAGTAGGCCGGATTTTTGCTGCGCTCCGCGCCGGGGTCGAACGGCTTCGCAGGGTCGTAAATCTGGAGAGTCGCGCCCGTGTAGGAGGCGATATAGAGCCGGTCGTGCGCGGCAAGCATCGAGTAGGCTTCCGCGCCGGGGATCAGGCCCATCGTGACGGGCTTCTTATCCGCCGGATCGAACCGCAGCAGGTATTCGGGCAGGATGGCGCTGCCATAGAGTTTGCCGTCCGGCCCGGCGGCGATGCGAAAGATGGGCAGTTCGCGGCCCGGATAGGTGTTCGGCTCGACAGCCTCTTTGCCGTTTTTGAGCCGGGTGCGCGGCATCGCGGCGGGCAGCGCGTCTATCGGCGTGGCGGCCCCCTCGTGCAGGCGATAGCTTTTGCCGTTGCAGGTTCCGTAGGCGATGCCGTCCGCGCCGCGCACGATCTGTCCGAAACCTGGCTCTCGCTCCGCCTCCGGGATAAGGCTGCGCCGCTCTTTGGTCTGCGGGTTGTAGGCGACAAGATCGGCCTTTTCCGAGCCGATGGCGCAGTAGACCCAGCCGTCCGGGGCGGCGTAGAGCGTGCGGTTGTAGTTCTGCGTCGGGTCCATGCGGCCCAGGTCGGTCATCGCGCCGGTGGCAGGGTCGAACTGTAGCAGCTTTGCGCCCGGATAGGTGCAGCCGTAGAGCTTCTTGTCGGGGCCGAGCGAGAGTTGCCAGATATAGGTCTCGCCCGGAATCGCCTGCCCCAGGTCTTTCAGTTCTCCTGTCTGCGGGTCTAGTTTCAGGATATGGCCGTTGAAGTAGGTTCCCAGATAGAGGCAGCTGTCCGGCCCGTTCTCCATCGCCCAGGCTCCGCCCTCCGGGTTGTGCCACACCTGCGCGTGGCCCGTGTCCGGGTCGTAGGCGACCAGGTCAAGGCTGGAGATATAGGTATAGCAGACATAGAGCCGTTCCGTGCCGTTCGGCCCCGGCCCGACCAGCGTACTCATCGCGCCGCCCTTGCCGAGAAACACGCCCAGGTCTTCGAACTTCGCCTGGGCGTTCGCCCCAGTCATCGCTGCGCAGAGCGGCAGCGCCAGCGCCATCAAAACCAAAGCTGTGCGTATCAAGACCTCCCCTTTCTATAAACGGCCCTCACCCCCGTCCCCTCTCCCACGCTGTGGGAGAGGGATGACTATAGTGCCAGCTTGTGCCTCTCTTCCACATCGGGGACGAGTTGGAAGGAACAGAAAAGCCGAGAGTTTAGCTCCCCCTTCTCCCACAGCGTTGGGAGAAGGGGGCCGGGGGGATGAGGGCGATATTTCCCACTTGCTCGTCCGCCCAACAGCCCGACAGGAATTCACGCTCCCTGTGGCGAACAGAACTGCGCTATGAGCCGTTCTCAAACCGATTCGCGCAAGCCGTCTCCCATACGACCCGATGCCCGCCCCACGCGCGCCCGCCTGCTGGGAGCGGCGCTGCTGGCGGCGCTGGCGGTCGGCCTGCTGGTCTACCGTATCGCCACTCTGCCGAAACCGAACCCGGAATCGGAACACCTGCACCTGAGCGATGAGGTCGTACTGACGCCCCCGCCGCCGCTTCCCGGCGATGACCGCCTCAAACTGCGCCAGCGCCTGGATCATCTGCGCCAGATGCGCCAGGACGCGCAGGCGCATCCCGACGACATCGTGCTGCGTTCCCGCGTGGCGGAGGAGGCGCTGCATGTCGGCGATCTGTTCGCGGCGCGCGAGGAAGGACTGGCGCTGCTGCGCGCGCATCCCGACGCGCCGCCCGGAGTCTATGTGACGCTCGGCGATGCGCAGGCGCAGTTGGGCCTGTTCGCCGAATCGCGGCGCACCTACCAGGCGCTGCTTGCCCGCGCGCCGACCAGCGCCGACAGCTACATCGGCCTCAGCCGCGCACAGGCTCAGCTCGGCCAGAAGGCGCAGGCCCGCGCCACCTGGCAGCAGGCCGCGCGCGCTATCCCGGCCAACCTGTTCCCGGAACGCCTGCACCTGGCCTACGAGTACGAGAAGCGCGGCGATCTCGAACGCGCGCTGAACGAGGCGGAAGCCGTCCTCAAAGTCGCGCCGGACGATCCGGTCGCGCTCCTGATGGCCGGGCATCTTCAGTTCAAACTGGTGCATCTGTCGGAGGCGCAGACGCGGCTCGAAAAACTGGTCGCGGCGCATCCCGATGACCGCGCCGGACGCCGCACGCTGGCCGCCGTGCTGGATAATCCGATGCTGCCCGGACGCAATCGCGGGCGGGCCGAGCAGCTTCTTCTGGAGACCTTGCAGGCCGCGCCCGACGATCTGCCGTCCTATTCCCAGCTTGGCAAGATGTATCAGGAGCAGGGGCGCTATCGGCAGGCGGCCTATATCTATACCCGGCTGCTGGAGAACTCCCCCGACCTGGCGGCGGCGCGGCTCCAGCTTTCGCGGGCCTATGCGCGTCTGGGAGATACGCGCCAGAGCCACGAGCAGGATCAGATCGCGCAGCGCCTCCTCGCGCGCGACAACGCCGAGGCGCAGTTGAGCAAAAAGATAGACCGGCATCCCGCCGATCCGCAGGCGCGGCTCGAACTCGCGCGCCACTATATCCAGTCGGGACAGTTCACGAACGCGCTGGCCCAGTTGCAGGCCGCCTATGCGCTTGCGCCTACCGCGCCGGAGCCGCGCCGCGAACTGACCGCCTTCTACGCGCAGGTCGGCCTGCCGCCGCCCACCCTTCCCGCCGCCCAGGAACTCCAAAAATGAGGAAGCCCCCAGCCCTGACCCTGCTTCTTCTCTTCGGCCTGCTCTTGACCGGCTGCACTCCCAGGCCATCCGCCTCGCGATCTGCCGCTCCGGTCGCTCCGGCGGCGAATATCGTCTTTGCGGACGTGGCGCGCACAGCCGGGCTAAACTGCACGCGCGCTAACGGCGGCTTCGGCAAGAAATGGATGCCGGAAACCGTCAGCGGCGGCGGCGCGTTCCTCGACTACGACAACGATGGCTGGCTGGATATTCTCATTGTCACGGACGAATACCTGCCCGGCTCCTCCCCAAACAAAAGCCGCCGGCCCACCCTGGCCCTCTACCATAACAAGGGCAACGGCACGTTTACCGATGTGACGCAGCAGGCCGGGCTGAACTTGCGCCTGTTCGGAATGGGCGTGGCCGTCGGGGACTACGACAACGACGGCTACGATGACCTCTTTATCACCGCCGTCGGGCAGAGCAAGCTGTTTCATAATGTCCCGGACGGACACGGCGGGCGCAAGTTTGCCGAAGTCACGGCTTCGAGCGGCATTCGCGATACCGGCATGGCGACCTCCGCCGCCTGGCTGGACTATGACAAGGACGGCAAACTCGATCTGTTCGTCTGCCACTACGTCAAATGGTCGCCGCAGACCGACGTGTTCTGCGGAACGGACACGAAAGAGTACTGCCGCCCGACCGTCTATGCCGGGGAGTCGAGCCGCCTCTATCATAACGAGGGCAACGGACGCTTTACGGATGTCACGCAGAAGGCGGGACTCGTCAATCCCAACTCGAAGGGGCTGGGCATCTGCGTCTGCGATCTGGATGGGGATGACTGGCCCGACCTGGTGGTGGCGAACGATATGGAGGCGAACAGCGTTTTCCGGAACCGAGGCAACGGAACCTTCGAGGAGATCGGGCTGAAGACCGGCATCGCCCTGGATGACAATGGCAAGCCGCGCGCCGGGATGGGCATAGATGCGGCGGACTACAAGAACAACGGTACGTTCGGCATCGCCATCGGCAATTTCGCCTTCGAGGGGCTGGCTTTCTATGAGGTGACGGGCCAGCCGCCTTTTGTCGAGCGCGCCAAGCAGATCGGACTGTTCGAATCCAGCTATCCCTTCGTAACGTTCGGCGTGCTGTTCGCCGACTTCGACAACGACGGCTGGCCGGACCTGTTCGCCACCAACGGCCATATTCAGACGGCTCCCAACACCACCAACCCCGAACAGATACTCGCCCAGCATGGCCTGCTCTTCCGCAATCGCGGAGATGGCACGTTCGCCGATGTGAGCCAGCAGGCCGGGGCCGCCATTATGAAGCCGACCTTCGGGCGGGGAGCGTGCTGGGGAGACTATGATAACGATGGCAGGGTGGATCTGCTGCTGATTCCGAATATCGGCGCTCCCGCCCTGCTCCATAACGAGACGCCCACACGGAACCACTGGCTGGCCGTCAAGCTGGTCGGCACAAAAAGCAATCGAGACGCTTACGGGGCGAAGGTCGTTGTGGAAGCAGGCGGAGTCACGCGGACGGG
>DASRGL010000213.1:0-28173 GCA_035651115.1 Chthonomonadaceae bacterium | reverse complement strand
TCAGTTCCGTACCGGCGCGGGCCTGAATCTGGAAATGCCAGTGACCGGCGGCGCGGTTGGGAGAGGCGTACTCGTAGTCGTAGAGCAGCCCGATATGAACCACGCCTGCCGAATCCGTCTCCCACTGCGCCGGGGAGCCATTTTCAAAGCAGGTATGGATGTACTCGATGGGCATGGGCAGGTCTCCTTGTCCCGCGCTGGCGCGTTCCTATCGTCGCACAGGTTCGGCTCTTGATTAGTCTCATCGGTGGTTTCCTCCTCTGCTCTCTATAATGCCTTCTCCGCGCCTCTGGTTGCCGCCCTTTTACCCGAATATCTGCCCTATTTGCCCGGCGAATGAATTCGCGGCTGCCAAAGCACGAAGTCCACCTGCGTGGACTCTCCTCCTCTGCCCTTTCGGGGCGCACGGTCTGTCCCGAATCGCTTCGGAAGAGACAGATCGTGCCGTAAGGGCGTTGCTTGCTGCGCTCTGGGCTGGGGGGTAGGTCAGTCCGCCTTTGCGGACTTCGTGATTGTCCAGCAGCGGTTTCAACCGCCAAACAAAACGGCGGGTTAATCAGCGTCCTATAGGTAGGAGGAAAAGAGGATGGAACAGACGAGAGTGAGCGACGAAGAGTTGAGAGCCTTTGCGCGTCAGTTCGCGGACGTGTTCAACGGTTCCGGTAACCTGCCGAACTACCTGCGTGTCTTGATAGAGCAGCAAACCAATACATTTCTGCGGCAGGCATTGAGCGAAGTACGCGACGCGGTCATGCAGGGATACGCGTTAATTGAGGAGATGGCGAAACACCCGGAGGTCTTCTCTGCCGACTTTCTCGCCATGATGCGGGAGGGAGAGGAGGCCGGAAAGGTAGATGTTGTTCTACGCGAGTTCGTTGAGGGAACGTGGCGAAAAGGGAGTCATCCCCGGATAGCGGCAGCATGTCCTCTACCCAGGGATGCGACGAGAACAGAGCGCGCCGGTTAGGGCGGGTTGGTGATGGGCGCATCCTGCACGAGGACGATGTTGAGCGGCTGGCCGCCGCCGGTCGGGTTCACCTCGCCGAAGACGAAGAGCGTATAGGCGTTCCCCGCCTGAAGATTGGCGACGCCCGCATTGGCGGGCAGCGGCAGCGCCTGGCCCGCAGAGATCAGGCTGAAGTTGAAGGACTGGCCCGCAATCGGCGTCACAGCGACATAGTCGGTATTGCCGAGATACCCGACGCCGTTCGTCGGGAAACCGGCCACCGCAATCGGTACGGGCGGGTTGCCGCTGGTGTTGTAGAGAACGACCGAACCGGCATCCGGGGAGAGATTGACCACGCGCAAGAGCGCCTGGTTGGTCGCAGGCGTTCCCGGATTGTCAATATACCGCTTGATCTGGGGCGCGGCGGGCGCTCCCGTCGTCTGGCCGCAGACGCCGGAGACCGCCACCGTATAGGTTCCATTGTTGGAATTGGTGTCGTGCGGCGAGAGGTCTATGGACACCTGGGGCGCAAGGGGCGGAGTGGTCGTGCCGGCTGTATAGACGTTCGTGTTGATGCCGTTGCCGGAACGCACCAGTTGATAGCCGGAGGCCGTGCCATAGGCCACGCCATTGGCCGGGTTGAGCGCGACGGCGTTGTTGCTCTGAAGCACGGTGACCGCTCCGGCGCCGGGACAGCCGCCCAGCGCATTGAAGACACGCACGCGGCTGGTGGTGTTCGCGCCGGGGCCGAGGCTGTTGTTGCCTCCGCAGCCAGCGAGAAGCGCGGCAAGCACTCCGAGCGTCCCGATCCAGGGAAGCAGACCGAGTTTACGAGTCAGCATAGATCGTTCTTCTCCTTCATGAGAGTAGAATGTAGGGTCGGCAGGGTCGAGCAGAGCCGGGGCGGGGCTATGCGGAGGAAAGTCGGGGGATTCCTCGCGTGCCGAACCGCACTCAAATACGGCAGATACCAGAAAAAGTTGACGTGCAGACAGAAGGATCGTGACAGCGATCACCGGCAGTCAGCACGCAAAAACAGCCTCTCCCAGCGATTTTCGCAGCCATCCGGAGCCGGATTTGCATTCCGGCCAGGCTGGAGCGATAGAGAAAAGGCAGCCGTGCGCTGACCGATGCCGCCCATGGCTTTGCTGCCGGGTTCGCGGCCCGAAGGCTGCAACTTTGGCGGGGGTTTTCGGCTCATAGATTCAGAGACTCTCCACAGCCCGCGCGCAATCCCTCCCCGATTCGTTTCCGCAAAACGCGCCAGGCCGGAGTACCGTAGAGATGAGGAGATGCGTTCGCCCGAGGGGCAGAGGAGGATGCGATGTCATACCAGGTACGTGAGATAGATATGCAGGATCGGCGCGACGCAGAGCGCGTTGCGGCCATGTTCAACGATTTCGATACCGCCTGGCCGGGCGGCTTTACGCGCGGCAACCTGGAGACGGCGGAGACGATCCAGGCGCACGGCAAGCGGATGCACAACGTGGCCGTCTGCGTCGTGGAGCATGAGGGCGAGTTCGTCGGCTTCTGCAACCTGGAAGCGCAGGCCGGGCAGCGCGACATCTCCTACATCGGTCTGCTCGGCGCGCGGCTGTCGCATCACGGCAAGGGTGTCGGCAAGATGCTGCTGCGCGATATGGTGCGGCGCTGCACCGAACTGGGCTACCGGCAGGTGACGCTGCACACCTGGCCCGGCAACACCAAAGCCGTGCCGCTCTACAAAAAGACCGGCTTCCACTGGGTTCCCGAAACCGACGTATTCATGCGCAACTTCCTGCCCACCGCGCTGACGATTCCGGCGGGCAAGGCGTTCTTCGCCAACCGCGACTGGTACGACTGCCTGGAGCGCGAGATCGTCGTCGCGCCGGACGACGTGAAGTGGAAGGGCATGAAGGTCTATCCTTATCGCTTCCGCGATGGCGACGATTTCCTCAACCTGATCTTCGACGCCGCCTCCGAGCGGCTGACGGCCCTGGAGACGCCCGAATACGCCGTCTCCTGCGTCATTCCGGTCGAGGAGGCTCCGGCGGGCGAGACCGTTCCCATCACCTGGGAGATCACGCCGCACGGAGGCCGCGCCCTGGAGGTCGCGCTGCTGACGGAGGCCGAGGACGGGCTGGAGGTGAGCGTGCAGGAGCGCCTGCACGTGGACAGAGAGACCACCCTGACCCACGAACTGCGCATCGCGCCCGACGCGCAGCCCCGGCGCGAAGGCCAGACGGCGCACCGCGTCCGATCCACGCTGCTCATAGACGGGCAGCCGCTCGTGCTGGAGACAGGCGTCAAGGTCGTGCGGCCCATCGAGATCGAGTATCATGGGCAGGGCATCTTTCCCGGTCGCGAGGAGAAGATCGTCGTCACGCTCAAGAGCCATCTGGATACGCCCGTCACCGGGCGGCTGGCGCTGGACGCGCATCCTGACATCGCCTGCGCGCAGACGGCCCACGACTTCACGCTGCTGCCGCGTCTCCGAACGCAGTGCGAGTTCACCCTTTCCGTGCAGAATCCGGGCGCCTTCGAGACGCAGATGCGCTATGAGGCCGAGAAGTTCCGGGGCAGCCGCCCGGTCACGTTCCGCGCGTTCGGGGCGAGTCCGGCGGTGGCGAGCATAGATGCCGCGTTCGACGAGAGCGCGGCGCTGGAGTCGCCGGAGGTGCGGCTGACTACGAACCTGCGCGGCGGCTGGATGTGGCTGCATCACAACGGCGCGAATCGCGGCCTGATGGGGCTGGGACAGCCGAAACTCGGCCCGCCCTTCGCCGGATGGCAGATGAAGCCTGCGCTCTACGCCGCCCGCATCGAGCATACCGCCGTCGGGCCGGAACTGATCGTCACGTTTCCCTCGCCGGAGTTTCCGGGCCTGACGGTGGAACGTGCGCTCTCTTTCCTGAACGGCAACGTGCTGCGCATTGAGCATCGCGTCGTGAACACGTCCGACCAGCCGCAGTCCGCGCAACTGCGCTTCGGCTCACCGCCCTGGCTGCACGACCATATCACGCTGCCCCTGCCTATCGGCCTGATCCATGAACCGGCGCACGACTTCCCGCAGGGCGATATGGACGCGCTGCCGCACGGCGCGAGATTTACGGAAAGCTGGGCGGCGTGCGAGGAGGAGGGCCTGGTCTGCGGGTTCCTCTGGCATCCGGGGCCGGAAGAGGATATGCAGTGGAACCGCTTCCCGAACCTCACGTTCGATCTGGGCGAACTCGCGCCGCACTCTCTGCGCGTGCTGCCGCCCGTCTATCTCGTCGCGGGCAACGGCGACTGGAAGTCGGTGCGCGGCTGGTGGCGTCGGCTGATCCAGCCGTCCGGCGTGCCGGAGGAGGCTCCGCCGGAACCGGAGCGCGTGCTGCGGGTGCGTACCGAGCCGTCGCCCGCGCTGCTGATGGAAGCGGAGGAGACCGTCTCGCTGACCGTGCAGAACCGGCGCAACAAGGCGCTGTCCGGCACGCTGACCCTCACCGGCGAGACGTTCGCGGTGGCGCCGACGGAGTTCGCGCTGCAAAGGCTGGATCGCGACCATCCGTTCTCGGCGGAGGTGCGGGTGAAGGGGCCGGAGACGCCCGCCGCCGGGATTCTCAAGGCCGCGCTGGACAGCGGGCCGAAGACGGAGACGTTCGAGGTTCCGCTGGTGCGGCTGGGAACCGGGGGAGACCTCCGCGTTTCCGAGGACGAGAAGGGCGCGGTCGTCGTGGAGAACGGCCTGCTGACGCTGCGGGCCGCGCCGGAGTTCCTGGGATCGCTCTTCGCGCTGGAACGCAAGGGCGTCAACCATCTCTTCTCGGCCTATCCCGAAGCGCGGCCCTTCCAGTGGACGAATCCCTGGTTCGGCGGCGTGCATCCCTCGCTCGGCTGGGACTCCAAGCTGACCCGCGAGAAGTTCACCGGCGGGCCGGTCGAGCGTGTCGGAGAGCGGGGGCTGCGCTGGCAGGGCGTGCGCGCGGTCTGTCAGCCGGAACACAAAGACCTGCGCTGGCTGCAACTCGAAGTCGAGTACCTGACCCTGCCCGGCAGTAACGTGGTCGCTCTCGTCACGCGCTGGACGAACCGTACCGACGCGCGCACCTGGACGCACAGCGAGGGCGGCATCACGGCCTGGCTTCAGGTCGGCGGCACGCGGGAGAATGCCGTTCTCCACTGGGAGTCCGACGGCCAGAGGAAGCATCGGCGGCGCGGCGGATTCGCGGAAGACGGGCAGGCCGGGAACTGGGCGGCGGTGGAGAACGCCGTCACGGGCGACACGGTCGTTCTCATCGCCTCGGCTCCGCGCGCCCACGTCGGCTACGACGACATGGCCGAACACGGCCCGCATCTGAATGCCTCCGGCCCGATCCAGTTCGAGCCGAACGAGACGAAGGAGAACCTCGCCTGGCTCGTCCTGACGGACGGCACCGCACAGATCGAGGCGTATGCGGCCCTGGCGAAAGTCCGTCGTCTGCCGTAAGTTCCGGTGGTTAATGAAACAGGGCGCATTGTTGCGCCCTGTTTCGCCGCAGGAGGAAGAGCATGGCAGAGGCCGCGCTGACGATCTGTTGATGAAAGGCTTTGTTATGCGATACGTTATTGTAGACTTGGAAGCCACCTGTTGGGAGAAGGGAACCAGCCCCGATAAGATGGAGATAATCGAGAACGCGCCCGGCGACTACTACTGAGGGTGTGGCAAAGACGGAAGCAGGAAGAACCGCCTGGGCCATATTCTCATGAAAGTGCGCGAGGAACTCGGCAAAGGCTGAACGAGACCAACCCTGTTGGCAGACGCACGAGTTCCGCGCGTCCCTACCGGGATCGGCGGCTTTGCCGAACGTGGCCCGCAGCGGGCTTCAGTAATCGGCGTGCTGGGAGCCGAATTTCCAGTTGAGGAGCGTGCCGCCGAGGATAGCAACGAACAAAATCCATGCCACCGCCGAGGCGTAGCCGATCTGGAACTGCTCGAACGCCTTCGTGTAGATGTAGTACGAGACGGTCTGCGTCGTCCCCGCCGGGCCGCCGTTGGTCATGACCCGCGCCTGCTCGAAACCGCCCTGCAATCCCCCGATGACGCTCATGACGACGATGAAAAAGGTCGTCGGAGCCAACTGCGGCCAGATGATATGCCGGAAGGTCGCCCACTTGCCCGCCCCGTCCATCATGCCCGCGTCGTAGAGGTCTTGCGGGATGTTGGAAAGCCCCGCCAGGTAGAGCAGCATATTGCCGCCGCCGATGGACACCCAGATGCCCATGATCAGGATCGCATCGCGCGCGCCGAGACCCCACTGACTCCGGCTGAAGCCGACATGCTCGACCTGCAGGCCCAGGAGGTTGTTCGTCGAGGCGAGCCACTGCGGGGCATGGCCGGGCAGATGGAAGAAGGCCATCGTCGCGTTGATCAGCGCGTTGAGTGGGCCGAACTCCGGGTTGTAGAGGGCTTTCCAGAGGATATAGAGCGCGACGCCCGACGTGAAGCTGGGCAGGTAGAAGAGGGTACGGTAGACAATCATGCCGCGCAGCTTCTGGTTCAAGAGCAGCGCCAGCGCCAGCGATCCCGCGATGCTGATGGGGATGCCGATCATCAGGTAGGCCGTGTTGATGGTGTAGAGCCAGAACTCCTCCGTATGAAACAGTTCGGTGAAGTTGGCGAACCCGACCCAGGCGAACGGGATGGTGCGCTGGAGCCGCCAGTTCGAGAAGCTGACCACCAGCGAGAACAGCACCGGGAAGACCGTGAAGATCAGGAAGCCGAGCAGATTGGGCAGCAGGAAGGCCATCGCCGCCCAGAAATCCAGGCGCTTCTGGCTGAGCGCGCGCTTCGTCTCGCGCGGCTCTTTCGTTATTCTATCGGCGGCGACGCTCATTTTCTCCCTATCCCTTCACGGCTCCCAACTGAATGCCTTCCACCAGGAACTTCTGCGTGACGACGAACAGGATGATGAGCGGAATGATGTTCATCACGCTCGCCGCCATGATCAGTTCCGTCTGCCTGCCGTAGTTGGAGTCGAAGTAGAGCATTCCGATAGGCAGCGTGCGCAGCCCCTCGCTCTTGATCATGATGAGCGGCCACAGGAAGCTGCCGTAGGTTCCCATAAACGTAAAGACGGCCAGGGTGATCAGGCCGGGGCGGGCGAGCGGCAGGATCACGTTCCAGAAGATCTGCCAGTGCGTCGCGCCGTCCATGCTGGCCGCTTCGTCGAGCGCGGGCGGGATGGTGAGCATGAACTGCCGCAGCAGGAACGTCCCGAACGCGCTGAAGGCTGCCGGAACGATGAGGCCCGCGTAGGAGTCGAGCAGATGCAGCTTGACCATCAGCGTGAAGTTGGGGATCATGGTCACGACGCCGGGGATCATCAGCGTCGTCAGGTAGAGTCGGAAGACATGGTCCCGGCCCTTCCAGCGGATACGGGCGAAGGCGTAGCCCGCCATCGCGCTCGTCAGGCACTGCAGCGCCGTGACCCAGGCGGCAATGAAGACGCTGTTGAAGTAGTATTTGGCGAACGGTATCTGCTCGAAGACGCGCAGGTAGTTTTCGGGATGCCAGACGGCAGGAAACGGATTGATCTGCTCGACTTCGGCGCGCGTCTTGAAGCTGGCAAGCACCATCCAGAGGAAGGGCGTCAGCGTCGTGACGGCCAGCAGCAGCAGAATGAGATGGCTGACCTGGAAGCGCCCGGTACGATACCACCAGGCTCCGAAGCCGGTTCCGCGCACCGGCGCGCTGTCGGGAAGGGCGGTTTGGCTCATCGTTGCTATTTTCCGCTTTCCATAAAATTCGGGGAACATTGCGGCGGGCGGATCGTCTTCCGGCTAAGATCGCATTGCAGTCCTGTTCGTATTGCCCCCGGTCGGCTTACCCGGGGGCATTTTGTCTATCTCCGCCTGCCCGCAGAGAGAATCCCAGTACCATTTTGTAATGGTTTCGTAACGGCGCTCCTGTAAACTCTACCTGGTTGTACGAGATACCAGGCGAGAGGGAATAAGATGTCTACCTCGCTTCGTGGTTGCCGCCTTTTCCTGTTACGCCATCTGTCACAAGGAGGAAAACCATGTTCCACTCACGTACCATGCTCGCTCTCTCGACGGTTCTGCTCGGTTTGCTGTTGGGGTTGGCCGGAGCGCGCTCGGCGCTGGCGCAGGCGGCGGCGTTCACCAGCAACCTGCGCTTTCCGCTTGACGGTGTCCTCGTGTTTGTACCTTCCGCGAATGGCGGGGCCGGAGAGACCGTCGCGCTGAACGGAGAACTTCACGACCTGTTTCGTATCACCATTGACGCGCGAGGCGGGGTCAAGATCAAGGGCCATGACAACCCGCAGGGCGTCAGCGGCGTGGGCGATGTCTCCGGCTGCAAGTATCAGGGCAACGGCGTGACCCAGTTCGAGACCAACGCGCAGGTCGGCGTCCAGTCCACCTTCATCAACAACTTTCACGTCATCGGTCAGGGGCCAGGCAACAACTTCCTGGTTCATGCGACCTATCATATCACCGTGAACGCCGACGGCACGGTAAAAGGTTACGTGGATAGCCTCCGTGTCGTGAGCAAGTAGCCGAGTGGCCCCCTCCCCTGTTCTTGGGGGGAGGGAGGGCCATCATTTGCCGGACGATTTTCGCGTTAACGCTTCGTACTGGCGGCGCAGCACCGGGTCCTGCGCCAGCATTTTCTGGATTTCGGCATTGATCTTCTGGGCGGCAGTGTGCAGCGCATCGGCGGGCGACTTCTGGTTGCTCTTGACAAGGTCGAGCTGTACGTCAAGAATGCGCTGCACGGCCTGCCCATCCACGAACGGGCTGACCTCTTCCGGCACGCCAAGTTTCATGATGTCCCTCCACACATCGTTGTCCTGCTCTTCCGGGTACTTCGGATCGTGGAGGAACTCCGGCGTGTCACAATACTTTTTCACGGCGGCGTTGGCATCGGCCTGCGCGTTGATAAGGTCGTTGTAGGGCTTGCGGGTCATAAAGACGATAAAATCGAGCGCCTCCTGGGCGCGCGGGCTGGTCGCATTGATGAGCGCGCACCGTCCGTAGCCCTGGAAGACGCGCAGGGGGCCGTGCGGACACTCGACCACGCGCAGCCGCAGGGTGGGAGGCAGCGGCTTGCCGTTCTGCATCGGATGCGTCTGATCGCGCAGGGTGCAGAGCCACCAGCGCCCGCCGATGGCCGTCGCGCCTTTGCCCGCGCCGAACCACTTGATGTTTCCCTGGCCCCAGCCGCCCTGCCCGGAGAGCGCGGCCTCCTCGAACGGCGACGGCATGATGTGGTACTTGTAGATCAGGTCGTGCGCGAACTGGATGCCTGCGATGGCCTCCGGGCTGTCTATAATGCAGCGCGTCCCGTCCGGCGTGTAGATATGCCCGCCCCACTGGTAGAGGCAGATGGGCCAGAGGAAGAACCAGTCGGCGAGAAAGCCGTACTGCGTGACATGGCCCGCCGCGTCCCGCTTGGTAAGCCGCTGTGCCAGCGGAATGAACTCCTCCCACGTCCAGGGACGCTTGGCGGGGAGCGGAATCCCCTCCTTCTCGAACATATCCTGGTTGAGCCAGAGCGCATTGACGGCGGCATTGGACGGCCAGCCGTAGACGCGCCCGTTGTAGACGCAGAACGGCTTGACGCAGTCCCAGACGCTATCGAGAGAGACGCCGCGTGCTTTCAATGCATCGGTGATGTCGAGCGCGATGCCGGAGCGCACATAGGCGGAGAGCGACTTGTAGTCGCCGCAGTCGAAAATGTCCGGCCCGACGCCGCCGAGCGACTGGACGATGACCTTTTCCAGGCCGACGTTGCTGGGGTCGAGTTTGAGGCCAGTCGGCGGGTGGGGCGGGATGCCGGGGACGTTGAGCAGTCCCGCCGCCTGCTCCTTGTTGAAGAGCGCGATCTGTTCCGTGCGGCGCGGGTTGTCATCGCTGACCCAGACGAGTTTCCCGTCGGGCGGCGGCTGGAGCCGCCACGCCCACAGGGACATCAGGATCAGGATGAGGAAGATGGTTCCGAAGAGTTTTTGCATAGGCTTTACCGGGTACAGAACGTACCCGTCTCGATGGCCTGCGGCCAACCGTCCTTCGGACGGGATGCGTCCTCAAAGCTTTCCGTTGCGTAGCGCCCTCGCCTGCATACGAAGGAGAAAACTTTCAACGTGGATGCGTCCGGCAGGACGCTCGGCGCGCAGCGCCACCGAGACGGGTACGTTCTGTACCCGGCGAGTCTAGCCACACAACGGAAATTCGGGCCGATCCATCACTTGACCGTCTTCGAGGTGCAGATAGTTCGTGCAGACATGGTTGGGCGATTGAGAGCGCTTATAGCGGGTCCCGTCCGGCATATAGATCATCACGAAGGCGCGGCGCTGGCGGTCGGTCGTGTTCTGCGGCGTCAGATGATAGTTCAGGCAGTGGTGGAACATACACTCGCCCGCCTTCAACTCCACCGGAACCGCCTTTTCCGGCCCCCAGGTACGGACTTCCTGATAGAGGCTGCCCGGCTCGCCCGGCCCTAATGGTTTCGGCGCGAGGTGCAGTTCTGCCGCAAGGTCGCAGCCGACGGGCTGGAAGCGCGGATCGCGATGGCTGCCGGGGATGACGTGCATACAGCCGTTGGCCGGGGTCGCGTCGTCGAGGGCGAGCCAGCAGGTGATCATCGTCGGGCGGTCGAGCGGCCAGAAGTAGAAATCGTGGTGGCAGCTAAAGTGCGCGTTATCGCCGGGCGGCTTGGAGATGACCTGATCGTGCCAGAGCCGCACCGGCTTATCGTCCATCAGTTGGCGGATGGCTCCGGTGATCTTCGGATTGCTGAGAACCGCCTTGTACTCCGGCGCGACTTTCCACATATTGACGAACTGATGGATGGCACGGGCCTGGCGCGGACCGGAGGCGGCAGCCTGGCCCTTGCGGTCGTGGCCGTAGGCGAACTCCGGCGGCAGGCCGGAATCGTCCTCGCGCTCCAGCTCTTCTGCGATCACGCGGTCGAGCGCGGCGCGCAGCGTCTCCACCTGGGCGTCGTCAAGGACCCGGCCAAACTTGAGATAGCCGTCGCGATAGAACCGTTCGCACTGCTCTGACGTGAGAACTGCCATGCTGGCTCCTTTCAGGAGTCGGCGACGCTTCCATCCTCGTGGAACGCGCCGTAGTAACGCATCGCCAGGCCGCCCGCCTTCTCGCGCGCGAAGTCCGGCGGGCGGCGCAGGCACTCTGCTTCATCCACCTCGACGCCGAGGCCGGGGCGCGTGGGCGGCAGAATATGCCCGGCGACGACCGGCAGCGGGTCTCTGACAAGGCTCTGCGCTTCGGGCGTGCGGGCCGGGTCCACCATCTCCTGGATGACGAAGTTGGGGCAGACGAGGTCTACCTGCACGCAGGCGGCGGTCGAGACCGGGCCGTAGGGATTGTGCGGCGCGAGGCCCGCATAGTAGACCTCGGCCAGCGTCGCGATCTTGCGCACCTCGCTGATGCCCCCGGCGTGGCAGGTGTCCGGCTGAAGCAGGCTGGCCGCGCCGTGTTCGAGTATCTCCCGGAAACCCCAGCGCGTGAAGAGGCGCTCGCCGGTGGCGATGGGCGTGTTCAGGGCGCGGGCGACCGGGGCCATCGCTGCCGGGTTTTCCGCCTGGCAGGGTTCTTCGAGAAAGAGGGGCAGGTACGGCTCGAACAGTTTCCCGTACTGGATCGCCATCTGCGGCGTCAGCCTGCCGTGCAGGTCGAGCAGAATGTCTATATCGTCCCCGACAGTCTCGCGCACGGCACGCACTCCGGCCTCCGCCTGCTTGAGGACGCGCGGGCCGTCCAGAGGGCGCGTCAGGGGAACCGGCACGGTCTTGATCGCTGTCCAGCCCTGCTCGACTTTTGCCAGCGCATCCGCCGCCATCGCCTCCGGCGTGGAGCCGCCGAAATGGGTGTAGACGCGCACTTTATCGCGCACGCGCCCGCCGAGGAGTTCGTAGACGGGCCGGCCGAGTTCCTTGCCCTTGATGTCCCAGAGCGCCTGGTCTATGCCGGAGAGCGCGGACAGCCCGATGACGCCGAGCCGCCAGAAGCCGCTGCGATAGAGAATCTGCCAGCAGTGTTCGATGCGCAGCGGGTCCTGGCCGAGCAGCATCGGCTCCATGTCCGCGAGGCAGCCTGCGACCGCGCGCGGCTTGCCTTCGAGCGAGGCTTCGCCCCACCCGATTAGGCCGGGCTGGTCGGTCTCTACCTTCACAAAATTGATGACGCGATGGCCGCCGTCAGCCATCAAGCACTTTACCGCCGTGATCTTCATCGGTCGCTCTCTCTGCTTGAAGCGGGAGCCGCGTATCTGCCGGGTTCCGAATCGCTCGCTTCTATCGGGTAGACTCATTTTAGTGAGATTGCCTCCATTTGTCAAACATTTTTGCCGTCGCCGTCCCTTGTAGGGCGGCACGCACCGAGGAGATATGCGCCATGACCTCTTCTCCGCAGACGCCCGATTCCGCCGAAACGAACACTTCCGTGTCGCAGCGTCCCGTCACGCATCTGATGCCGCCCTCCCAGTGGCTGAATGATCCGAACGGCCTGATCTTCCATGAGGGGCAGTACCATCTGTTCTATCAGTACGGGCCGGAGAAGGCGAACTGGGGCCTGAAATACTGGGGGCATTTCGTCAGCCGCGACCTGGTAACGTGGACGCACCTGCCGATTGCGCTCGCGCCCGCGCCCGGCAGTCCGGACAAAGACGGCTGCTGGAGCGGCTCGGCGGTGGTGCATGAGGGCGTGCCGACGCTGATCTATACGGGCGTGCATCCTGAAGTCCAGTGCCTCGCGACAAGCGAGGATATGCTCACCTGGCGCAAGCATCCGGGCAATCCGGTCATCGCCGCGCCGCCCGATGGCCTGGAGGTGACCGGCTTTCGCGATCCCTGCCCCTGGCAGGAGGACGGCCTGTGGCATCTCCTTCTGGGATCGGGAATCAAAGATGTGGGCGGCGCGGCCCTGCTCTATACTTCGCCCGATCTGACGCACTGGCAGTATCGGCATCCGCTCTGCGTGGGGAATAGAGAGGAGACAGGCACGGTCTGGGAGTGTCCCGACTTCTTCCCGCTCGGCGACAAGTGGGTTCTGCTGGTCTCGCCCATCCCGCTCGGCAGAGTCCTCTACTTCACCGGCACGTACCGGGACAAAAAGTTCACGCCGGAGGCGCAGGGCGTCTGCGATTTCGGCGATTTCTACGCGGCGAAAAGTATGCTGGATGGGCAGGGACGGCGGCTGCTGTGGGGCTGGGTGTGGGAAGGCTGGAGCGACCGGGCGCAGCACAGGGCGGGCTGGGCGGGCGCGCTCTCGCTGCCGCGCGTTCTCTCCCTGCGCAAAGACGGTACGCTGGCGATGGAACCCGCGCCGGAGTTGGAGGCGCTCCGCCAGCAGCATCGCCGCCTGACGGATCGGAACGCCGAGGCGCAGGCTGCGCTCCCGGAGGAGATCGTCGGCAACGGCAGGACGCTGGAACTGCGGGCGGAGTTCGGAGCGGCGGAGGCGCGGCAGTACGGGCTGCGCGTGCGCTGTTCCCCGGACGGCAGCGAGGAGACGCTGCTCTATTACGATGCGGCGGAGAAGCGGCTGGTGGCGGAACGCGCGCATTCGAGCCTGAACCCGGAGGCGAAGCGCGAGGCGCAGAGCGGCGCGTTCGCGCTGGAACCGGGCGAGACGCTCTCCCTGCATATCTTCCTGGATAATTCTCTGGTCGAAGTCTACGCCAATGGCCGCGCCTGCCTCACGACTCGTATCTATCCGACACGCGCAGATAGCTGCGGCATCCGGCTCCACGCGCAGGGTGGCAGCGCACTGCTTACGAGCCTGGACGTGTGGACGTTGCGCCCGCTCACGATGCAGGCGCATGAGCCGCCGGGCAAAGCAGGCTGAGAGACGCTACGATGCGTTGATGGCAGCCAGGATGCCGCGCAGATAGCCGGTCGCGTAGGCGCGTCCGCGATGGCCCCAGGCAGAGTCGTTGACCAGGTGCGGAACATGGTCATCCAGGATAAAGCCCCGGAAGCCGACCGCCTTCAGCTTCTTCAGCACGGCCACCACGTCGCTGTTGCCCTCGTCAATGAAGCACTCCGTAAAGTTTTCCGCGCTGCCCTGCACGTCGCGCATGTGGACGTAGAAGATGCGGCCCTGCGGCCCGAACCAGTCAATCGCTTCCGGGATGCCCGCGCCGCCGCGCATCTCCGACCAGCAGCCGTGACAGAAATCGAGGCCGTGCATCGGGCTGGGATGCGTGTCCATCGCGCGCCGGAAATTCTCGAACTTGTAGAAAAGCCGCGCCACGCCGCCGAGCGTCGGCACGGGCGGATCGTCCGGGTGCAGCGCCATGCGAACGCCCGCCTCCTCGCAGACCGGCAGCATCCGCTCCAGATACCAGTCGTAGGTCGCCCACATCTCGTCCGCCGTGTAGACGCGGTCGTGCGTGAGCGGGGCGTCTTTGACCTTGGCATAGTCGAAGGCGTTGGAGACGGCCCCGCCGCGCACCTTCGCCTCCCACTCCGTGCGCCAGACTCCGTTGGGCATCCAGTGGTAGCCGAGAATGGGGATACCGGCGCGGCCCATGTTCCGCACGGTCGCGATCATGTTGTCCAACTGCCGCTCCCGTCCCTCCGCGCCGAGCATGATCTTGTCGTAGAAGCGGATCGGCACGTTCTCCAGGCAGATGAGCCGCAGCCCGTGTTCCTCGGCCCGACGGCGCAGCGCCAGCAGATCGTCGTACTCCCACCGCTCGTCTCCCGGCAGGTTGGGCGTATTGAGCTGCACATCCTCCGCGCCGACCTGCCGGGCGAAGGCCAGTTGCTCGTCGGTCAGTTCGCTGAACTGCCCGATGGCGATGCGCATGGGCAGCGCGTCGAGGTCTAGCATGGCGTTTCTCCTTCGATGTCCGTCTTCCTCTCGCAACCTCTCATGTTTATGCCCGGCGAATGCATTGTGAGCAAGAAACAGCACGGACGGTTCCGCCGGGTCACCGTTGGACTCGCAACCTCTCATGTTTATGCCCGGCGAATGCATTCGCGGCTGGAAAAGCACAAAGTCGGCCTGCGCCGACTCGATTCCCTCCCCCGGTTCTTGGGGGGAGGGTTAGGGAGGGGGGCCGCTTTTACCACTCCGTTCCCAGTCCCGGCGGAGAGGCCGCAGACAGGCGGTGAATGCCGTCGGTCGGGGCGAACAGGGCGCGGAGGCGCGGCAGCCACTCCGCGTTGGCGGCGGGCGTGAACTGCGGCGAGTTGAGTTCGACGCCGTTGAGCGTCGGCACATGGGCGGCGAACAGAGCGGCGTGGATGGCGGACAGGCCGGGATTGGTCAGGTCTTGCAGCGCCAGTAGCAGGCCCCGCTCTCTAGCCCAGGCCGCCGCCGTCAGCGCGAGGCTGTGGCCCTTGCAGGTCTTGAGAGCGAAGCCGCTCCAGCCCTGCGCCAGCGCCTCTGCCATGACCTCCAGGCCGGTCAGCCCTTCGTCCAGCAGCACCGGCTTCAGGCGCGTCGCCGCCCGCCAGTCGTTGGGAGCGGCGTGAATATCCCGGCCCGTCGGCTGTTCCAGATACTCCAGCGCCACGAACGCCTCCGCATCCTCCGCCCGGACGCACTCCAGATAGGCCCGCACGCTCTCCGCATCGGGACAGGCGCAGTTGGCATCGGAGCAGAGGCGCGGCTGCGCGGCTCCGAACTCCCGAACGGCCCGAAACACGCGCACGGTGTTCCGGGCATCCTCGACCGGATCGCGCCCCTTGAGCTTGATCTTGAAGGCCCGATAGCCGCGCTCGCGTATCCAGGGCGCGGCCTCCGCCTCCAGGTCGCCGTCGCCGCTGACGACCAGCCAGGCGTCGAACGCTGTGACAGGTGTCTCCCGGAATGTGCGGGCGATGGCGGCGCGCGCATCGCTGCCAGAGAAGCAGGGATCGGCGGTCGGCAGGGGAACCGGTTCCCGGTAGAGCGCGAACGCCGAGACGCCGAGCGCCCTGCCGGTCGCGTCGTGCAGCGCGGCGTCGAAGGGACTGGCGCAGAGGGCGCGGGCCAGCGCGGGCGGGTCGGCAGGCGCGGGCATCCGGCAGACGCTCTCGTGCAGGCGCAGGCCGAGTTCCAGCGGATGGGCCGGTTCGCCGCCGCAGA
The DNA here is from genome assembly GCA_035651115.1 of Chthonomonadaceae bacterium. Lineage (GTDB taxonomy): Bacteria > Armatimonadota > Chthonomonadetes > Chthonomonadales > Chthonomonadaceae > DASRGL01. The sequence goes on along the minus strand of DASRGL010000213.1, from coordinate 12,164 downwards.
GCGCGGGCAGTTCGGCGGCGAACCGTTCGCAGAGGGCGCGCAGGTGGGCGTCGCGTTCGGTATGGGAGCGGGACGGGTCGGGCCAGGCCCACAGGTCGCTCAGATAGAGGGCTCCCTGCCCGGTCGCCTCCCGCCCGTTCACGGAGACGCGCACGGACGCCCGCGCCTCCGTGATCTCGGCGATGACGCCGGTGCTGAGGCGCAGAGGATGCAGGAAGGGCTGATGCCGGAACGTCACCTGCGCGTCTCGCACGCGCGTCTGCGCGGCTGCGTTCTCGCTCATTACGGGTATTTGGCCTTCCGATAACCGGCGGCGAACTCCGCGCCATCGTAGCCGGGATCGCTGGCCGGGAGATCGTCGAGCCGCACTTCGCAGTCGTCATTGAGCCAGGAGTAGCGCGCCGCCAGCGCGATCATTTCCGGCTCCACGAGCGCCTCCATCGGCGCGGGGGGCGTGTTCGTCTCGCCCGCCAGATAGGGCAGCGTCGCGGTGAGCAGCGCGCGATAGAGGCGGCTGGCGTCGGCCTGGAAGTGCGTCACGCCCTTCTCGGTGACGATGGTGGCGTAGAACGGCATATAGTTGGGCGCGGGGCCGACGACGAGGAAGCCGGTGCGCCCGTCCTCCCAGGTGACCTGGATACGCCGCTGCACGCCCTGGCCCAGATGCCGCACGCGCTCTGCGCCTGGCCCCATCAGCCCGCAGAGCAGCGAGTAGGCGTGGATGCCGTAGTTGAACTCGTCTACCGCGCAGCCCGCGAGGATCGTATGCGGCGTGCCGCGCTCCGATACCGGCTGCGCGAGCCACTGCGTCGTCTCCTGGCAGAACCGCAGCGACGAGCCGCCGGTGATGCGCGCGCCCTCGTTCGCCCAGGTCAGCAGCCGCTGGATGTCGCGCACTTTCCCGGCGAGCGGCTTGTCTATCAGCACGCTCTTGCCCGCTTGCACGAACGGCTGCGCTTTGTCCAGGTGCGTGTCCCAGTCGCAGCCGTGAATGATAGCGCAGTCCGCTGCCTCGGCCAGTTCCGCCAGGGAGGAGAAGACGCGGGGCAGCTTATGCTCCTCGGCGAACTTCTCCACATACGCCTTCGGATGAACGGAGCCGCCATCCCACACGCCGACTATCTCATGTCCCAACTCCCGCTCGATGGGGATCCAGTTCTGTGGATGGGACGTGTCCAGGTCTACAATGCCGATCTTCATAACGTCTGAACCTCTCCTGTTCTTATCGCTTTGTCTGCCGCCAGCACGATTCGGGTCGCCTGTATTGCGTCCTCCACGCGCAACTCCGGTTCGCGGCCTTCCAGCAGCGCGTTCACAAACTCACAGTTCTCCAGCAGAAACCCTTCTTCCTCCGGTCTCTCCTCCGTCCAGCTTTTCTGGCCGTCGTAAAAAGTCGCCTTCTTGAGCCGGTCGTAGAGCTGCACGCTCCTGCCGTTGTTGCCGTAAAGCTCGAAGAAGAACTTGCTGGTGAACGGCGACTCGCCCGCATCGCCCTGTATCCAGGAGGCGACATGGCCGTTTGCGAACTGGATGGAGGCGACGCACTGATCTATGCACGGATGCCCCGGATGGGTCAGCATCCCGCCTGCCGCCCAGAGGCGCTTGGGTTCGCTGCCGGACAGATAGCGGATGATGTCGGTCGTGTGGCAGCCCTGGCTGTGGACATTGGCTCCGCCCTGGATCGGGTCTTGCGCCCAGTTGTCGTCCGGCCAGCGGGAGCAGAGCATCTGCCCGACCAGCACCTGCGGCTCCGGGATGAACTCATGGGCCTTGCGGATGAGCGGGTAGTAGCGCATCTTGAAGGCGGGCATCAGGCAGACGCCTGCTTTCGCGACCGCGTCCGCCACCGCCTCGCACTCTTCCAGGGTCAGGGCCAGGGGCTTCTCGATGAAGATATGTTTTCCCGCGCGCGCCGCCGCGAGCGCCAGAGGCGCGTGGCTGTCATGGCGGGTGCAGATGTAGACGGCGTCGAGGCGTTTGTCGGCCAGCAGCTTGCCGGGGTCGGTGGTGGCGTACTCGCCTCCGAACTCGGCCAGGGTCTTGTTGGCGGCCTCCGCGTTGATGTCGGCATAGGCCAGGAAACGGGCCTGGGGTATCTGCGCGAGGCTGGCGCAGTGGGCGGCGCGGGCCAATCCGCCGCAGCCGATTAGGCCGAAATTGAGAACGGACATGGTTCCTCCAAAATTGACCGGGTACTGAAAGTACCCGTCTGGTGGGCCTGCGGCCAACCGTCCTTCGGACGGGGTGCGTGTTGCAGGCTTTTCCCTTCGTATCGCACGTGACTGCATACAAAGGAGAAGACTCCCAAAAGGATGCGTCCGGCAGGACGCTCGACGCGAAGCGCCACCGAGACGGGTACTTTCAGTACCCGAACTTACAAATGCTCCTGCAAAAAGTCGAACGCCTGGCGCGTCGCGCAGACATGGCCTTCCTGGTGTGGCAGGAACCCGATCCGGTCGAGCAGGCCCAGTTTCGCATAGTGGATGCGCGCCTTCTCGAACTCCGCCTGCGCTCCCTCGAAATCCACCGAACTGTCCTGCAATCCGGCCTCGACCGCAAAGGCGCGCGGCGCGATCAGCGAGACGATGTCCGCGTCGGAGAAGAGACGGATCACATCGGGAAAGAACTTGTCCTCCTCGGTCGAATCCAGATAGGTGAGGGCGCGGTGCGGGCCGATCAGCTTCCGGGTACGGCTATTGAAGTAGGCGCTGGAGACCGAGGCTCGGATACGTGTATCCAGCGCAGGCAGGAACAGCGCGCTCTCGCCGCCCTGCGAGAGGCCGTACATGCCGATGCGCCCGGCATCTATCCTTTCGGACTGCGCCAGGACATCTATCCCGCGCGACGAGGCCAGCATGTCCAGCCCGAACAACGCGCCGCCCGCCATGATCGCCATCCGGTGCAGGCGGTTCTTGCCGTAGGTGGAGCGGTAGTCGGGGAAGCCGGGCAGCGGCGTATCTACCGTGTCGTGCAGCGTGCCGTAGCCTGTCGGATGATGGACGGCCACGACATAGTAGCCGCGCCGGACGGCCCGCACGCCGAGCGAGCGATAGGCATAGTCTTGGGCATTGGCGGAAGCGGTCAGGCCGCAGACGAGTTCCGGCGAGCCGCCGTAGCCGTGCTGCGCCAGCAGGCCGGGGTGGGGGCCGTCGCCCCGCGGTATCAGAGCGAGGGCATACGTTTCCAGGCCCGGACAGACCTCCAGCCGAAATCGCTGCGCCGTGAAGTCGGGTTCCTCCAGCAGCGTCTCCACATTCCACATCCGCAGGGGCGGGCGGTCTTCCGGCTCGATCCAGAAGCCGAGCATCTCTTTGAACCGCGCTCGCATCGGCGCAACGGAACGCAGATAGGCGTCCACGCTGGAATAGTCGCGCTGCCACTGCGCGGGCCGGGCGGCGTCCAGTTCTTCCAGGCGGCGGCGCAGAAACGCTTCATAGGACTGATAGACGCGCTGCCGCGCCGCGTCCACGCCCGCAGGGTCTACCGTCGGAACGAGCGGCTCTCCGGCGGGCTGCTCGATGTCGCACCAGGGGACGTCGCTCATCAGCAGCCTTCCTTCCTTTCCGAGAGGAGCAGGCGCGGGCGGAACTCTATCTGCATGGGGGCCTTTCCTCTCAGTCTCCAATGTGCGCCTGCGCGCAGGCCTGGACGAACGCTTCCGTCGTCGTAGACCAGCCGTTTTTCGTCTCGATCTCGCGAATCTGCATCTGCGTGGCCGCCTCTGTCGCCACCGTGTCGTGGAACTCGATCCCGGTGGTGGCGTCGCGGATGAGGATGATGTTGTAGCCTCTGTCGTTCATCGCGTAGATGGCATAGTCCCGCCCGATCATGCACCAGTTGGTGGCGAACCCGGCATAGAACAGATGCAGGATTTTGCGCTCCGCCAGCAGGCGGTGCATCTGGTCGCCGGTGTGGATGATCGGTTCGCCGGGCAGGGGCTTGGCAAGGGGGCTGATGTCCAGTTCCGTCTCGTAACGCTCGTAGACGCCTTTCAGGATCGGCTCCTGGTCGCGGCCAAAGGCGGCGTACTCCCCGGAGCGATAGATGCCCCGGAAGGCGGGCGGCGGCCAGTCGGGCGGGGGCGGCTCGAGGGTGATCTTGGGCGCGGGCGGGGCCTTCAGGTAGCGGTCGGCGATGAAGGGGCTGGGGCCGTGAATGATGGTCAGGCCCGCGTTGCGCGCCGCCTCCATGAGCGGTACGATCTTCTGCGCGGTGACCTGCCTGGCCCGCGCCAGCCAGCTATCAATGTAGTGGGTACTCCAGACATCCACCAGCACCAGCGCCGCCTGTTCCAGAGGAATGGGCAGCGTGCGCTCGACAAAATGAAAGCTGGACTCCACGCAGGGCGTGCCGGGGTCGGTGTAGACCCGATAGTAGCGGCAGGGGATGTTCAGGGTGGATGGATGGGCGGTCGTCTCGGCCAAGATAAACTCCTTTCCAGTCGGGCGGGGGAACAGGACGCGAACGCGGTTCAAAATTCGGAAGCGAAATCTCTTGACAAATCCTCGGAGGTAGTATAACATGGGAACAACCGGTTGTACAACCGGTTGTCTAAAAATTCGAGGAAGTTTTTTATGGCGACTCTGGCCGATGTAGCCCGGCGCGCGGCGGTCTCGAAGGGGACGGTTTCGCGAGTTCTGAACAATAAGATGAATATGCCGATCTCGCAGCCGACCATCGAGCGGATACGACAGGCAGCAGAGGAACTGGGCTACCGTCCGAACGCGCTGGCGCGCGCCCTGGCGACCGGCAAGACGCACGTGATCGGTCTGTTCTATGGCAATATGATTGACCCGCACTTCGCCCGAATGCTGGAGGCGGTGGAGGCGAAGGCCCGCGCCCTGGGCTATCATCTGGTCGTCAGCAGCGATCTCGAAGGGTTCCAGAGCGAAGGACGCATGGATGGCCTGCTGCTGGTAGGCGCGCCGGGCGAGCCTCTGTTCGCATCGCTTCCTGCTTCCCGACCGATGCTGTTCGTCTCCCCTTCTCAGGGAGAAGACCTGCGGCCCAACTTCGTGACGTGGCGCGATGGCGAGGGCGTCTACCGGGCGATACAGCATCTAACGCGCCTGGGGCATCGCCATATCGCCGGGCTGTTCGGCGACTATATTGCAGGCGAGGAGCCGCCGCGTCCGCGCGTGGCCGGGTTTCGGCGGGCTATTGAAGACGGAGAGGCGACCGGCTACGAATACTATGGCCTTCACAGCGCCGACCAGATAGAGAATGGTTCTCTGCTTGCGCGGCGGCTGCTGCGCGAGAACCGGCAGATCACTGCGCTGTTCGCCCGCAACGACTATCTGGCGCTCGGCGCGCTTCAGGCGCTGCATGAGGCCGGTATCGCCGTGCCGGGGCGGATGTCTCTCATCAGCTTCGGCGACTCGGTGCTGGCGCGCGGAGCCTATCCGCGCCTGACCTCGGTACATACTCCTTTTGCCGAAGCGGGCGTCCTGGCCCTCGAACATCTGATTGAGAGGATAGACGGAGAGAGTCGGGATTTTCCGGGCGTCCTGCTGCCCATCACACTGACGGAGCGCGACTCGTGCGCTCCGCCCCCACAGGCCAGGCAAGGCCAATGACTTCAAGACTGCGCTGCCGCAGAACCATCGCAACGGAGTCGTAAGGAGGTGAGAAACGGGCGACCGTATGCGTGTTTGCTCGAAGCAAGTCCCGTGGCGGCTCCCGAAGGGAGGCCGCCCGAAAATCTATCATATCCCGAAGGAGACTCGCAAACATGAGAAGTAGAAAAGGTTTTACGCTCATCGAACTGCTCGTCGTTATCGCCATCATTGCGATTCTGGCCGCGATCCTTTTCCCTGTCTTCGCGCAAGCCCGCGAGAAGGCGCGCGCGATCACCTGCGTCAGCAATGTCAAGCAGATCGCGTTGGGAACCGCGATGTATGTGCAGGACTACGACGAGAGACTTCCCCTGATGTTCTACATTGATCCGACAACCGGCGCTCCAACGGCCAACTTCCCTGTCCTGGTGGGCGATCTCGTCTACCCCTACATCAAGAACTATCAGATATTTCGCTGCCCTTCCCGCGGTGCCGTCGGCAACGACCTCTGCGTGACGGACAGCGCCAATGGCGGCTTCGGCGTGGCCCCGACCGCCTGCCTGTACAAAACGAACTATGGGTATAATCTGTCGCTGGCCTACCCGAACTACTACAACCCCACCACGCCCTACTGGGCGGGCGCGCTCGGCAGCGCGCTGGCCGCGATTGAAGTCCCGGCCTCGCGGATCGCCTGGTCGGACATCGGCTATACGCAAGACCTGCGCGAACCCTATGACGCTTCGCGGGACTTCTATCAGAGCTATTTCTGGCTCTGGCCGCCGGACTCGTGCTGCAACGACTGGCCGTCGCCGCGCCATCAGGGGCGTTTCAATATCGGCTATGTAGACGGCCATGCCAAAGCGCAGAACGCGGGGGGCATTGATTGGCCCAATCCGGTCCCGGCCTGGCGCGACTGATGGGGGAACCTATGCAGCAACCTCTACCGCGCAGGACGAAGTCGCCTGCGCGGTAGAGGTTGGCGTAAAGAAGGGAAGTCGAGATGAGAGAGTTGCTTCAAAAGAAGCCGTGGGTGGCGGTCGCGCTGGTCGTCGTTGCCCTGAGCCTTGCGGTTATCAGCGGGATACGCACGTTTGCGCCGGCCAAACTGCTGCCGCCGGAGCAGCAGGTCGCCGAAGAGAAGAAGACGCACGACAAGCTGCAACAGGAGTTGCAGGAGAAGTACGGAATCAAGCCGGTTCCCTATGGCGCTCCTGGCGCGCCCGAAAGCCCGGTGAAAAACGGGCAGGTTCCCAACTGACGGCTCCGCCGCCGAACGCTTTAGCGGAAGGTGAGGCTGGCCCACTGTTCCGCGCTCTGTACGGCGCTTTCGGGATGGCTCCGGCTGCGCGCGATATGGCCGACATGCTCCCGCAGGGTCGGCTGTGTCGCGTCCTGATAGCGCCAGTCCAGGCTCCAGCGTATCTTGTCCGTGCGGTTGGGCAGCCCCCGGTGAAACAGCAGGTTGTGGAACAGCGCGACATCGCCGGGATCGAGTTCGATGGAGACCGCCTGATCTTCATAACGCTTCAGATAGTCCGGGGCGATCTCCAGGTAGTGCTTCTTCTGTTCGTGCGGCACGACGCCCAGCCTGTGCGTCCCCGGCACGAACTGCATACAGCCGTTCGCCTCGCGCGCTGGCACGAGAGGCGACCAGACATTGACCATGTGCAGTTGCGTCACGCTGTCTGTCTCCGCGCCGCCTGACGTGTAGCCCCCGTCCTGATGCCACAGCACCAGCGTGCCTTCCCAGTCCGGCAGCTTGGGGCGCGCGGTGTAGTTGGGATAGAGACGGATCTCCGGCCCCAGGAACATTTCGACGATGTCGAGCAGGTCGGGATGGAAGAAGACGCCGAACAGCCCCGGCAGGTGCAGTTCGGGCCGGAACGACTTCGGCGCATCGTCGAGGCAGTGTGCATAGAGCTTCGCCATGCGCGTCTCGAACGGCGCGTCGGGCAGCGTGTCCCGTATCTTGCCTTCCGCCAGCAGCCGTGCGGCGCACTGATCCACGAGCGTCTTCATCGCCACCCGCGCCTGCTCCACCACCTCCGGCTCCAGCAAGCCTTTCAGAATCACGAAGCCGCGCTCCGTGAAAGTTTGCTGCAGTTCCGCGTTCTGTCCTGTCGTCGTCATCGGCTTTCCCTCCGTTTCTGGCTGCTCAGGCGAAGAGCGAACGCGCGAACTGGATGTCCTCGGCGATCAGGCGGTCTACCGCAGGCTCGTCCGAGTATTCCGCCGTCAGGCAGACGACGCCCGCGTAGTTCCGGCGCTTCAGTTCGGCGGCGACGCGCGGCCAGTTGGCGCGTCCGTGCCGCCCGGTCGTCCAGTAGGATTCCCACTCCGCGACCTCCGCTTCCGGCCCGTTAACGCGCCGCCAGTAGGCGCTCTTGAGGTTGACCATGCAGAGATGCGACCAGACGATGTCAATCGCCATCTCCGGCGCTTCGCCTTCCAGCCCAGTATGCCCGGCATCCCACACGGCGGCGATATGCTTCGGATCGTACTTCTCGATGAGATGCCGCAGGCACATGGCGCTGCTGACGTCCCATTTGCCGATATGGTTCTGGATGCCGAGCGTGACGCCGTACCTATCGAGCCGGGGAACCAGCGCATCGTACTCGCGCTGCAACCGCGCCTCGCCCGCCATATAGCCCTCTTCTGCCCTCATGCCGACGCAGATGCGGATGATCGGCACGCCCGCTTCGGCGCAGGCCGCCAGCGTCGTCTCGTCGGTCGGCCCGGCGATGCTGGCGATTTTGAGGCCGTAGTCGGCGAGAATCTTCACGGCCCGCTTCAGTTCCGTGCCGACGTTCTCCGGGTTGACCGGGTAGCCGGGGCGCACAGGCATCTCGACTCCGTCGAAGCCGAGGCGGGAGATATGCTGGCCGAGTTCGGGCAGGGCCAGCTTCCAGGGCTTGTTGAACACGGTGAAAGTGACGTTGCTCATGGGTTGGTTGTCTCCGAAAAGGGGATTCGCGAACGGGTCATTCGCCGCGCAGCAGGCCCATCGCCAGGATTTTGTCGGCGACCTCCATCGTCTTGACGGCGTCCCCGAAGTGGGAGCCGGGCTGCGTTCCCGACTTCACGGCGTCTATGAACTCCCGGTTTTTCGCCTGGAAGCCGCCGTAGACGAAGTTCTGATCGCTTCCGGCGATCTCGCGCGTGTCGTACCAGACGCCTTTCGTATCGCCGTCGGCATAGAGAACGCCTTTGCCCTCGTGTTCGGCCTCCACGCAGATTCGGGGCGCGTGCATCTGCACCCGGAAGATACGCCTGCCGCTCGTCCAGCTATTGAGCAGCACGCCGGTCGCGCCGTTGTCGAAGGTGAGCAGGACGGCGAAGAAGTTCACGTCGGGAACCAGCACGCGCCGGGTGATGGCCTGTATCTCTGTCACCTCGCCGCCGCACATCCAGCGCAGCGTATCAATGGCGTGAACGCCATCGTCCATCATGTGGTCGCGGGGGCCGAGCGTGGGATCGGGGTTGCACTTGTAGAACTCGCAGACGGCGTGCGTGATGGGGCCGCGCTTCAGGCACTCCTGCCGCAGTTGGACGACCATCGGGCAGGCGCGCCGCTGAAAGCTGACCTGCGTGATGTTGCCGTGCTTCTCGGCGAGATGGGCCAGCGAACGGGCCTGGTGCGCGGAGAGGCCCATCGGCTTCTCGATGTAGAGGTTCAGCTTATGTGTGAGGCACCATATCCAGATGTCTATCATGATATGGGGCTGCCCGATGGCGTAGACGGCGTCCGGCGCGACCTCCTCGACCATCTGCGCATCGTCGGTATAGCGGCGTTCTACGCTGTATTTGTCCGCCGTCGCGTTCAGCCGTTCCGTGTTCAGGTCGCAGATCGCGGCGATCTCTACGTCGTCGAACGAGGCCAGCGAGGGATAGTGGACGGAGTTCGCCATGCTTCCCGCGCCGATCATCGCCACGCGCACCTTCTTCTTGTCCGCCAAAGAGGAGTCTCCTTTTCGATTCTAGGCGATCCGCATCGTCAGGCCGCCATCAATGACGACGGTCTCCCCGGTCATGAACTCATTCTCCGCCAGCAGCGTGATGACCTGCGCGACATCTTCCGGCCTGCCTTCGCGATGCAGCGGAATGCGGTTCTCGATGTTGTTCTTGACCTGTTCCGGGGTGAGGTAGTCCTGAAAACGGGTGCGGATGACGCCGGGCGCGACACAGTTGACGCGGATATTGGAGTCGGCCAGTTCGCGGGCCAGGATGCGGGTGAACTGGATCAGCGTTCCCTTGACGACGCCATAGGCCGCCGCGTTGAGGACGCCGCGCACTCCCGCCGCCGAGGAGATCAGGATGATGGCTCCCTCGCCCTGCGGCTTGATGCGCGGCACGGCGGCGCGGCAGAGATGGAAAAGGGCGTGGACATGGACATCGAAGGCTGCATACCAGGCTTCCGGGGTCACGTCCAGCAGGCTGCCGGGAACCGCGCCCCCAGCGGAATGCACCAGCACGTCTAGCCTTCCCAGCGCCTCCGCCGCCTCGCCGACGCAGCGCGTGGCGTCTTCCGGCTTGCCCATATCGGCGGTTATCAAGACGCAGCGGCGACCGAGCGCGGTGATCTGGTCGTGCAGCGCGGTCGCTTCCTCCTCCATAAAGCGCCCGACCAGCGCCACGTCCGCGCCGTGCGCCGCCATATCCCGCGCTGCCGCCGCGCCGAGGCCGCGCGTGCCTCCCGTAATCAGGCAGGCTTTGCCTTGCAGTTTTATCGCCGTCTCCTCCTGTCCCAAAAGTTTCTGCGTGCGCTTCTCGTCCGGTTTGGGTATAATGGCGGAGAGAGCCGCCCTCCGCTCTGACACAGCCCCGCGCCAGTATTAGATAGGCCAGGGAGAGACAGAAACCCTCCTCTGGATTTTGTGCATAGAAACCAGGTTTTTCCCGGCTCGGAACGTGCCGGGAACGATACCTTACGCAAAGGAAAAGGTGATGAGTAGATCGCTTCGGATGGCAGCGTGCCTGACGCTGTGGATGCTGGTTTTATGTCGCTTTGCGCTGGCTGCGCCGCCGGTGGATGTCGCGCAGCATGGCCGCCGGACGACGCTCGGTTCGGGAACCAACGCGCTCACGGTTCTCTATCTGCGCGGCACGCCCTACGAGATGGGCTACGCGCACGGCAAACTCTGCGCGCCGGAAATCCGCTATATGGCGAAACAGGTCGCTACGCTGATGCTGTTCGGCCTGGGCTATTCCAAAGAGAAAGCCGATGCGACCTGGGCGCTCTACGCGAAGCATCTGCGCCCCGAATATCTGGAGGAACTGCGCGGCCTGGCGGACGGTTCCGGGGTCAGCCTGCAAGAGATTGAGCGCGCCCACGCCATTCCCGACATCTCCGAGTGGCACTGCTCGTTCTTCGCCGGGGTCGGCAAGGCGACCGCGACCGGCGACCTCGTGCAGATTCGCGCCCTCGACTACACCACCGAGGCCGGAATCCAGAAATATCCCGCGCTGCTGGTCTATCAGCCCACGACCGGCGTGCCGTTCGTCAACGTGAGCTGGCTCGGTCAGGTCGGCGTCGTGACGGGCATGAACAGCGAGGGCATCGCCATGTCCGAGATCGGCGACGACTGGGACAAGGCGACGGACAGCTTCGACGGACGCCCCCTCAACTTCGTCATGCGGGACGCCGTGCAGTTCGGGCGCAATATCGAGGAGGCGGTCAATCTTGTCAAGAACGGCCCGCGCACGACCTCGCTGCTCTACTGCCTCTCCTCCGCCAGAGAGGGCCAGGTGCGCGCCCTCAAGACCAGCCACACGCAGTGCCATGTCTATGGGCCGGACTCGCTGCCGTTCCCCACGAAGTCGGGACTGGTCTATATGTCTATGGGGATGGATAGCGCCTGGAACGGCAAACTCGGCAGCGCCCTGCAACAGGACTACGGCAAGCTGGACGTGGAGACGGCGCAGCGTATTATGAAGACGCTCGGAACCGGCAGCCTCCACGCCGTCGTGTTCAAACCGGCCAGCGGCGATCTCTGGGTCGCCAATGCCACCGCGACCGACAAAGCCTACAACCAGCCCTACCACCATTTCAATCTGAAAGAGGCGCTGGCCGACTCGTTCTTCCGGCAGTGATGCGGCCTGTTCTGGCCCCTCTCCTGCACTGAGGAGAGGGGCTTTTGCTGCCTACAGCAGCAATCGCGCGCCCGGACGGAAAAAAGGGACTGCCGCCCATTGACAACCAACCATTCTTTTGGTATACGTGGTACATTAGCATGGCGGGGAAGGAAGTAGAAGTGGGCGATCACAGGCGATCTCTTTCGGCGAAATCGCTCGCCGCGCTGCTCGAACATCGAATCCAGACCGGGGAGTATCCGCACGGGAAATGGCTGCCCACCGAGCGCGCACTGGCCGAGGAGTTCGCGGTCAGTCGCACGCTGGTGCGGCGCGCGCTGGACGAACTGGCCCATCGGCATCTGCTGCGGCGCGCGCCGGGATGCCGGCCGGTGGTGCGCGGCGCGGCAGAGACGGCAGAAGCCCGGTTGCGTTCACAGCGCAGCCGCGTGGGTCTCTGGGTCTGGAGCGATGCCAGCGCCGGAGACCTCAACATGATGATGAAAATCCGGGGCATCCAGCATATACTGGAGGCGGAAG
>DASRGL010000212.1:0-17512 GCA_035651115.1 Chthonomonadaceae bacterium | reverse complement strand
ATCACCTCCTTTCTAAGGATCCGGTGTCGGCGCGGTCTCAAGGAGGACTGCTTCTGGCGACAGAGGGCAGCCTTGAGCAAAGAGCGGCCGGTCTAGGTCGGTACCTGGCTTGGCAGCAGGAAGCAGGCTGGAGGCAGGGCGCTGCGACAGGAGGCAGGGTCCACATAAGTCGTCCCTATCTGACTAGCAAGGGAAAAGTCACCATTCAGGCCGGGAGGCAGTCGCCTCCCGGTCTTTTTAGCTTCATATCATGGCGATCTGGCTGCGCGCGATCCTGTATATGCTCCTCATCGGCGGTGGTTGGTTGATTATGCTGAAGGACTGGCCGGCCCCTGGGAAGAGCGCCAGTTGGCAGCGATGCATGGAGAGACCTATCTTGCCTATAGACGCAGAGTACGGAAGTGGTTCCCTCGGCTATCCTACCCTCCTTTACAGCATCGCCCACAAGGATAAACAGCAGTGACCGATTCTTCGCTCGCACCCGATCAAATAACGGAAGACGACCTGCGCGCCATCGGTCTTGAGGATGCGGCGAAGGCGCTTCAGTTCGTGCAGGAAATGGCCGGGCAGGGCGTCACCGACGATGACCTTGCGCCTCTGATCCCGCTCCTGTTAAAGGCGCTGCGCGGCAGTCCCGACCCCGACCGCGCCCTGAGCAGCTTCGCGCGCTGGTTCGCCGCCGTCAGCGGACGCTACTCCCACCTGCAAACCCTCCTGCGTCATCCCATCGCGCTCGACATCTTCTGCCTGGTTACGGGATGCAGCCAGTACTTCGCCGACCTGCTCGTGCGACAGCCGGAGTGCTTCGAGATCATCGCCAATCCCGGCGTGCGCGGCGGCACAAAATCGGCAGCCACGCTCTACCGCGAAGTCTCCGGCATCGTGGACATCTGCCAGCAGCCCGGCCTCAAGCGCGACGCCCTGCGCCGATGGAAAGCGCGGGAGATGCTGCGGATCGGCGTGCGCGACCTGATCGGCCTGGCCGACATGCCCGCGACGGCCCGCGAGTTCTCCAACCTGGCCGACGCCTGTGTTCAGAAAGCCTACGACATCGCTCTGGCGACCCATCCACTCGCCGCCTCCTTCCCTGACTCCCCAACACCTAACACCCAACACCCAACGCCTTCCCTCCCCTTCGCCGTCATCGGCATGGGCAAACTTGGAGGGCAGGAACTCAACTACAGCAGCGATATTGATCTGATGTTCGTGCATGGCGACACGCTGCCGGAACGAGTCGAACTGGCGGACGGGCGGAAACTGGACACGACGGCCTACCTGGGGCGACTGGCGGAGACGCTGGTCAAGGCGCTCTCCGAAGATACCGTCAACGGCCATGTCTTCCGTGTAGATATGCGGCTGCGCCCGGAAGGACGTTTCGGAGCCTTGACGCGCTCGCTTTCCAGCTTCCGGGCCTACTACGAAAGCTGGGCCGAGAACTGGGAGCGGCAAGCCCTGCTCAAGGCGCGCTTCGTCGCAGGCGACCGCGCGCTCGGCGAGGCGTTCATGGAGATGGTCACGCCCTTCGTCTATCGCCGTTACGTGACCGTAGATTTTCTGGAAGACATCCGGGCCAACAAACGCCGCATCGAGCAGAAGTGCGCGATGGAGGGACAGACGCTCACCAATGTCAAGACGGGCTATGGAGGCATTCGGGACATCGAGTTCCTGGTGCAGCTTCTCCAGCTTCAGTTCGGTGGGGCGCGCCCAGGGCTGCGCACGCCGAACACGCTTGCCGCGATCCAGCGTCTGCGCCACGCTCGCTTTCTGACCGACAGCGAAGCGCGCGAACTGGCTGAGGACTATCAGTTCCTCCGCACGCTGGAACACCGCCTGCAACTGCTGCACGGTTTCCAGACGCAGACCCTTCCGCCCCCAGAGGACAAGGCCGAACGCCTGCGCGTCGCGCGCCGCATGAGTTTCCTGGACGCGGAAGCGTTCGAGGCTGAACTGGATTTTCGCCGCCAGCGCGTTCATGCCTATCTCGACCGCCTGTTCTATAACGCGGTTCCGACTTCCGAACCGACGGCTCTTCTTGAAAACCCGCCCGGCGAATGGAGAGACCTCGACGAACTGCTGGACAATATCGAGACGCCCGCCGCGCAGGAGCGTTTGAGGGAGCGGCTTCAGGCGGCAGGCTTTCGGGACTTGCCGAACGCCCTCCGCGCCCTGCAACTGCCGATGCGCGGCAACGAGTTCGGGGAGATGCCGCCCGATACGCCGGTCGAATTCAAAGCCATCGCGCCGCGCCTGCTGACGCTGCTGGCGCACGCCCCCGACCCGGACGCCGGATTAGAAGGCATCGAAGCCATCGCGACCGCTGTTCCCAATCGCGCCCAACTCTACGCCTCCTTCGACGACAGCCCGCAGTTCATGGAGCGCCTGGTGCAGCTTGCCGCTGCCGCGCCGCCTCTGCTCAAACGCCTTACCCGCCATCTCGAATGGATGGAGACGCTCTTCGCCTCGGAGGAAGACCTAACCCCCCGTCCCCCTTCCCTGAACCGCTCCGCTGGGAAGGGGGAGCTTCAAGAGGAGGCGTCTACCGTTGTAGCCAGTTCCGAGCAGCCCGCAGGGAAACGTACCAGCTTGCAAAATAGGCCCCCCCTTCCCAGCGAGCCTGCGAGCGATTCAGGGAAGGGGGACGGGGGGTTAGGTGAACTCTCCGAACGGGTGCAGGGAGCGAAGCGGCACGAGTCGAAACTAGAGGCGATGGCGCGGTTCTATCAGCGCGAGACGCTGCGAATCGGCGCGCGGGACGTGTGGGATGAAGCCGATGTCGTCGCGACGATGACCGCGCTCAGCCATCTGGCCGATGCGATGCTGCAGACCCTACTGGATGTCTGCGCGGAGCCGCTGATCGCCGCCCATTCGGAGCCGGAGTTCGCGCGGCGAGTCCTGGCGCGCGTGGCCGTCGTGGGCCTGGGCAAGCTCGGTGGCGCGGAACTCGGCTACAGCAGCGATTGGGACGTGCTGTTCGTCTATGACGAGGAGCGTCAGCGGGGAGACGCGGCGCGCAGCGGAGAACGGTTTGACCTGGTCAATACGCTCGTTCAGAAGGTCATTGCGGCCAGCAAGGAACTGGCTCCGCGCGGCGCGAACATCGAAATTGATCTGCGGCTGCGGCCCTGGGGACGGAAGGGCGCGCTGATCCATACGCTGCAAGGGTTCATCGAGTACTATCGCACGACCGCCGAGATGTGGGAGCGGCAGGCCGCGCTGAAAGTCCGTGCCGTCGCGGGAAATCCTGCGGTCGGACGGCGGTTCGAGCGGATACTGCACGCGGTCAGTTTCGGGCATGGCCTCTCGAAGGAGGAAGATGCGGCAGTGCAGGCCATGAAACGGCGCATCGAAGCGGAACGCCTGAAACCTTCCGAGCGCGAGACCGACCTGAAACTCGGCTACGGCGGCCTGAGCGACATCGAATGGCTGGCCCAGCGTTTGCAACTGCGACATGGCCCGCGCCATCCCAGCCTGCGCGTCTCGAACACATTGCGCGCCCTCTCCGCGCTGGCGACGCTCCGGCTGCTGGATAACGCCGAAGCGGATGTGCTGTCGGCCACGTACTGTCTTTTGACGCGCCTGCGCAACGCGATGTTTTTGCAGACGGGAACGCCGCAGGACGCCCTGCCCGACGCTCCCCTGCGCCGCCGCGCGCTGGCGCGGCTGTTCGGCTATATGGACGAGGGCGAAACGCGGGCAGAGGCGCGGCTGTGGGAAGATATTCAGGCCCATAGGGCCGAGGTGCGGCGCATTTTCGAGCAGCGGTTCTATGAGACGCCGCGCTCTTCAGGACGCGAGAGAAGGGGAACGAAGGGATGGATGCTTTGAAGCTGACGGCCCTGCTGGTGGGCAGCTATCTGCTTGGCTCCCTGCCGTTCGGGCTGTGGATCGCCTGGCGCTGGAGAGGCGTGGACATCCGCACGATGGGCAGCGGCAACATCGGCAGCACGAACGTCGGGCGCGTCTGCGGGCCGATCGCGGGCGGCCTCGTCTTCCTGCTCGACGTGCTGAAAGGGCTGCTGCCTCCGCTTGTTCTTGCCGCGCTGCATTTCGCCTCGCCCTGGCAGATTCTCGCCGCGCTGCTCGCCATCCTGGGCCATAACTACTCGGTTTTCCTCGGTTTCAAGGGCGGCAAAGGCATCGCGACCAGCCTCGGCGCGCTGCTCGGCATCGCCCCGAAGGTCGGACTGACGGCTTTCGCCCTCTTCGGCATCGAGGTGCTGACCGTCGGCTACGTCTCGCTCGGCTCAATTCTCGGCGCGCTCTCGCTGCCCGTTCTGATGCCCCTCTTCTATCCCGGCGACGACTGCCGCCTGGCGTTCGGCGTGGCCGCCTGCCTGCTGGCCCTCTACAAGCACCGCGCCAACATTCAGCGTCTTCGCAATCGCACAGAGCCGAAGGTCCGCCTGCCCTGGCGCAAATCTACCCTCACCCCCGTCCCCTCTCCCACGCTGCGGGAGAGGGGAGAGGCTCAACAAGGGTCTTCCCCTTCTTCCACACTCCAACAGAAGGAAAAAGAGAGGGACACACCCGCGCCAGAGTCCCCCCTCTCCCGCAGCGTGGGAGAGGGGTCGGGGGTGAGGGTAGATTTGCCGGAGAAAGAACCGCACGCTCATGCCTCCCAGTGACGCTGGCTATACCGATAGTCTCTGGGAGGAGTTTGCGGAGGTGGACATCGCCGATGTCGTCGTGGACATTGACGCGCCCGACCTCCAGCCCTCCTATTCCTATCGCGTCCCGGAACGCTTGCAGAACACGCTGACCGTCGGCGCGTGCGTGCATGTCCCCTTCGCAGGCCGGGAGACGCTCGGCTACGTCCTGGCGCGGCGCAAGCTGTCCCTCGACGACCCGCTCTGCCGCAAGCTGAAAGACATCCTCGCCGTCGTCGCCGATGCGATTACCATCAACGCGGAGCAACTACAACTCGTCCGGTGGATGAGTGAACGGTACGTCTGCGATCTGCTCTCCGCCATCCGGTGCGTCGCTCCGGCGACGCTGGGGGCGCGCGTGGCGACGGTGGCGAAGCTGAAAGACCCCGGCATCCGGGCCAGTGATGCGCGCAGTTCCATGCCGCAGGCGCACGTTATCGAGACTCTGCGCTCCCTGGGCGGCGAGGCCGAACTGGACGCCCTGCGCGAGGCCGCCAATATCCCGCAGTTCAGCAGCGCCTACGCCGCGCTGCTCCGCAAGGGGTTGCTTGTGGAGACACGCACGATAGCGCGGGCCAAGACCGTCGAGAAGACGATGAAAGCCTACACGCTCGGCGCGGCGGCGGAGGTGCTGGGCAGCGGCGCGCGGCGCAGTCCCCAGCAGCAGCGCCTTCTGAACGAACTGGTGGCCTGGTCACGGCGCAGCGCCGACCCCATGCCCGCCGACGAACTGCTGCGGACAGCGCAAGCCTCTCCCGCCTCCCTGCGCGGCCTTGTGGATAAAGGACTTGTGCAGGCGCACGAGATCACAGTACGCCGCGCCCCGGTCGCCGCGCCGGAACAGCGCACAGTCGCGCCCATCCTGACGCCCGCGCAGCAGCGCGCCGCCGAGGCGCTGCGTCGGTGCGTCGCGAGCGGCGCACCGCAGACTGTGCTGCTCTTCGGCGTTACGGCCAGCGGCAAAACGGAGGTCTATCTGGATGCCATCGCGCACACGCTTGCCGCCGGGCGTAGCGCCATCGTCCTCGTGCCAGAGATCGCGCTGACCGCGCAGGTCGTGGATGTGTTCACCGGGCGCTTCGGAGAGCAGGTCGCCGTGCTGCACTCGAAACTCTCCGAAGGCGAGCGGCACGACGAGTGGCGTCGGATGCAGGCGGGGCAGGCGCGCATCGTCGTCGGGGCGCGCTCCGCCATCTTCGCGCCGGTCGAGAATGTCGGCCTCATCGTCGTGGATGAGGAGCATGAAGCCTCCTACAAGCAGGAGAATACGCCGCGCTACAACGCCAAAGACCTGGCCGCCGAACGCGCCCGCCTTAGCGGGGCCACGCTCGTTCTCGGCAGCGCGACGCCTTCGTTGGAGAGCTATTTCGCCAGCGAGAACCCACCCCCCTTCCCCCTCCCCAGCGAGGCACGAGCGAACGGGGAGGGGGAGCCAGACATCCGCGCTGCCGATTTATCCCCCTCTCCACGAAATAGAAAAGCCTCCCATGACATTCTCCCCTCTCCCTTGCAGGGAGAGGCAGGGGCGCAACGCCCTGTGGTAACAGGGTTGAGGGTAGACGCCTCCACACTGGCTCCCCCTCCCCAGCGAGGCACGAGCGAACGGGGAGGGGGACAGGGGGTGGGCTTCCTCCGCATCGAGATGCGCGAGCGCATTGACAACCGCCCGCTGCCGCGCGTGGAGGTCGTGGACTTGCGGGAGGAGTTCAAGCAGCGGCGCGCGCTCTTCTCGCAACGGCTCGTGGACGCGATGGCGGAGCGGCTGGCGCACAAGCAGCAGTGTATCCTCTTTCTGAACCGACGCGGCTATGCGCAGTTCGTTCTCTGCCGCGACTGCGGCTACGTGGCGCGCTGCCCGCACTGCGCCGTCTCGCTGGCCTTCCACGCCTACGACCGCACCCTCAAGTGCCACCACTGCGAATACGCGGGCCGCGCGCCCCAGACCTGCCCGGACTGCGGCGGCGCGAAGATCAAGGCGTTCGGCATCGGCACGGAAAAGGTCGAGGAGGAGGTGCTGCGTATCTTTCCCTCGGCGCGCGCGGCCCGCATGGATCGCGATACGACGGCCCGCAAGGGCGCGCACTCCCGCATCCTGCGCGACTTCCGGCAGGGCGAGGCGCAGATACTCATCGGCACGCAGATGGTGGCGAAGGGGCTGGACTTCCCGAACGTCACGCTCGTCGGCGTGGTCAGCGCGGACACGGCCATCAATATGCCGGACTTCCGCGCGGCGGAACGCACCTTCCAACTGCTGACCCAGGTGGCGGGCCGGGCCGGGCGCGGCAAAACGCCCGGCGAGGTCATCATTCAGACCTTCAGCCCCGACCACTACGCGGTGCAGGCGGCGCTGCGGCAGGACTACGAGGCATTCTACCGGCAGGAGATCCTGTTCCGGCAGGAGTTGAACTATCCGCCCTTCTCCCGCTTTGCCAACCTGATCTGCGCCGATGAGCGCGAAGAGAAGGCGCAGGCGCGGGCGATGGCACTGGCCGCCGCGCTGGATCGCGTCGTGACGAAAGAGGTCGAGGTCATCGGCCCCGCCGCCGCGCCGCTCTCCCGCCTGAAGAACCAGTACCGCTTTCATGTCGCCCTGCGCGCTCCCGTCGCCGCGCCGCTCTCGGACATGGTGCGCGCCGCCCTCGCCCGCCTCTCTCCCGCCGACCGCCTCGGCCTCAGCATTGACATGGATCCGCTGACGATGGCGTGACAGATTTGGGACAAGCGCGGCAAGGAGGAATCTCTGCGTATCCCGTCGAAACCCTCCTTGCACGCCCCTATTCGCTAACAGTAGCAGCGCTTTCGCTCGTATTAGCAAAAAGATGATCCAGTTAAGAATATCCTTGCTCGATAAAGAGAGGGCCGCGCGCGCCGAACGAATGTTCCTGCTTGGCGCGTCGGTATCAAATGAGAGGCAGAGGCACGCAGATATGACCGCGAACGTATGGAAACTCGCAGAGACATTGATGGCGCCCGGCATGGCCGCCGGGACAGCAGACAGCGAGGAACGTCAGGAAGAACGCGCCTGGTTGGATCGCTGCGCAGAGGGGGACGAGCGCGCTATACGATGGGTCTTGCACCGCTATCGTGACCGCGTGGTGCGCCTGGCGGCGCATGTGCTGCATAACTCGCGCGAGGCCGAGGACGTGGCGCAGGAGGCGTTTGTCAAAGCCTTCCGCCAGATCGGACAGTTCCGGGGCGAATCGGGCTTCTATGCCTGGCTCTATCGCATCGTCGTCAACCTCTGTCTGGACCGGATGCGGCGCAAATGCGTCACGGCGGAGATGCCGCTGGAAGACGGCGCGCTGCCGACGCTGGTCGCCCAGTCGCCGGATATAGATAAGTGTCTGGCCGTGACCCAGATACTCGACTCGCTGACTCCGCCGATGCGCGCGGCGCTGGTGCTGCGCGAGGTGGAGGGACTGGAATACGCCGAAATCGCCGCCGTCCTACAGATACCGGTAGGCACGGTGCGTTCCCGGCTCAACTCGGCTCGGGAACAGTTTCGGCGGCGTTGGATGGCCCTACAAGAGGAGGCCGATCATGTTTGACCGTTGTCGGCGCTGGCGGGGGCTGCTTTCCCGCCGGGCCGACGGTGTGTTGCCGATGGCGCAATGGGGCGCGCTGGAAGACCATCTGGCCCACTGCCCGCGCTGCCAGGCCGCCGCCGAAGCGGATCGTATTCGGGAAAGCGTGCTGCGCGAACATACCGGAATGCTCGACTCCGCATCGGCGCGGCGTTTCGATAACCAGATACTGGCGACTCTGCGCCAGCAGCCCGCAGCCCGGCCTGCACTTCTCTCCTACTTCACCTCTCCTGCGGGGTTGCGCGCGCGGCGGCAGACGTCTTTCGATTTTCTGAGCCAGATCATGGGCGGCGCGCTGGTCGCCGCCGCCGTCACGGCGCTGTGCCTGCTCTCCGCGCTTCAGCCGAACGGTTTCCCGGCTGCCGCCGGGGAGAAAGCGGCGCGGCACGCGCTGCTCGCCCCGGAGCATAACGAACTGCCGGTTCCGCTGGAGTCGCTGCTGCGCAGCCCGTCGCCGCGCGCGGCGCTGCTCTGGACGACGCCCTCCCCGCGCAAGGCGGATGCCTCGGCCTCCAGACCGGCGGCGCTGCCGACCTACGGCCCGCACGCCCGGCCCGCACCGCCGCGCCCAGCGGTTCCGCCCGCGTCGCAGAGCGGCTCCCGCGGGACCGATCTGCAAATGGGCTGATCTGCCGCCGATGGACTTCGACACGGCTTCCCGCGCCGCGCCCGAAGGAAAGCGTTCCGCTCTTTCCGGCTGGCTCGTCGGCATCGTGCTGGGCGTGCTGGCGGGCCTCTGGGCCTTCCCTCTGGTGCGCTCGACGCTCGTCTCCCAGTTGCAGTTAGCGCTCGTCAGCGATAGCGTCCCGTGGGTGCGCGCGATGGATGCCCAGCGCAGCGCGCGGGAGCTCCCGCGCCTGGATGCCGCCGCAGCCTCGGCCCCCAGCGACTACCTGATGCAGGTGGGCCGCGCCACCGCCCTCGCCGATAGCGGCGTCGGGCGTGAGACCCCGTTTCCTCTATCGGGCAGCGGCCCCGATACGGACGACCGCACGCTTGTACGCCTCGCCATCGTCGCCCGCGATTTCCCTTCGACCCCCGGCGCCTATGCGCATCTGGCCCGCTACATGATCGCGGATCGCGTGCGTATCCAGCGCGCGGAGCTGGATGCGCCCTCCTCGCTGGCCGTCTCCCTGGCAGGAACGCAGACGGCCAGCGCCCCGCCGGACGATCCCACGCTGCGCTCGATCCCGGCCCGCCACAAAGATGTGCGCCTGATGGAGTGGGCGCTCCAGGCGGGCGAGCGGCGCGACCCCAACAACGCCTTCTGGTCCGCGATGCTCGCCATCACCTATTTCTCGGCGATGCGGGACGACGAGGCGCTGCGCGCGCTGGCCCGCGCCAGCCATAAACACGCCTGGGATGCCTACATCTATGAGGAGATACTGGGGCAGTGGCGGCTCTACTCCACCGCCTACGGCGATAACGGCGCGACGCAGAAGATCGGCCCGCTCTCCCTGGTAGACCTGCGCTATCTGCGAGAGATGCGGCATCTGGCGGAGATGGCGCGGATGCGCGCCGAGCGCGCCGCCGCGCAGGGCCGCGATAAGGACGCCGTGCGGATCCGTCGGAACATCGCGCGGCTGAGCCTCCTCCTGCGGGATTCGGCGCGATGGGCCATCGAAGCCCTCTATGGAACCGACCTGTTTCTCATCGCCACGACCGATAGCGGCTCGACGCTGGCGCAGGGCGTGATTCGCGACGTGCGCGACTGGGAGGAGCAGGCCCCGCACTTCCTGGAGACGCTGCGCCGCGCCGGACAGCGCTCCGAGATTCCCACGATCCGGCAGCAGGTGCGGGCCTGCTGCGAACTGCGGCAGCGGGTGGATGTGGCCCGCTTCGACGCCTCCTATCCCGGCACGCCGCCGGGCATCCCGCTCGTGCCTCTGTTCGGCAACTGGATGGTGGGCATCTTCCTGATGCAGCAGGCGCTTGGGATGGCGCTGGCCGCGACGCTGGCAGCCGCGATCTGCCGTTATCGCGCCCGCAGTTCGCCGGCAACGCTGGCGCGGCTCGTGGGTTTCGGCAGCTTCTTCGGCCTGACGCTGACCTTCGGCGTCCTGCTGTTTCTGGGAGCGCCCTCCGTTCGGCTGGCGCTCGGCTTCCTGGCCGGAACCATCCTCTTCGCCATTCTCCTGCTGAACGCGCTGTTCCGAGGGTGGCGCCGCGCCGTTCGCAAGGGGCAGGCGGCAGACGAAAGCCTTCCGGCAGAGATGGCCGAGGTGGAGGCGCGCTGGAGCGGCGACACGACGGCCTGGATGCTCGCGCTGCTGCTGATTCCCGGCCTCATCACGCTCTACCTGCTGCGCCCTGCCCTGAGCAACCTGCATCCGGTCGCCGCGCTGCTGACCAGCCTGATGGGCGGCGTGCGAACGCTGACGGCGCAGGGCGCGATTCAGATCGCGCTGCTCGGCTACGCGCTTCCTCTGGCGGCCCTGTTGACCGCCAGCCTCTGGGCGCTCCTCCGGCGGCTCTCCCCTCTGGCAGGCGCGCTGGTCGGCGCGCGCCGCCTGGCGCTGCCTGCCGTCGCCTGCCTCGCCTTCGCCTACCTGCTCGTTCTCAGCCGCACGCTGCGCCTGGATGCCGCCGCCAGCCGCGCTATCAACGAGGCCGCGCAGAACGATCTGCAGTGGGTTCTCACCCACAGCGTCCCTGACGCGCAAAATTAACAGCGCACGACGGCCCATCAGGCAGGATTCTTTTCCCCGCCCGCGCGAATTAGAGAATCATTCCGACCCGTAATGCGCCTGTGAAACAGGCATGGCCTGAGAGTACCCGGCCCCCAGAGGAACTACTCGCATGTACCAATCCATCATCCCCGCACTGCACCCTCGCCACCCTGCCGTTTCCCTGTGGCCCCGGCTGCTCTGCCTGACGATCGCGCTGCTCCTTGTCGGATATGGGAGGACGCCCGCTCCGGCGCAGAACAGCCCAACGGCCCCGGCTTCCCAATCGCCCGAACGCCCGGCGCGGCGCGCAGACCGTCCCGCTTTGACGCCGCCCTTTGCCTCGGTTGACGCCCTGACGCGCACGATCGCCGACATGAAAGCCAGAGCGCGCAAAGCGCATAGCAAGGAAGCCGAACGGCAAGAACGCGCCAGAGCCAGACGTGAGGAGGCGCGCAAAGAGCAGCGAGAACGCGCGCAGGTAAAACACAAACTGGCCCGTCGCCCGCACGCCGACAGGGAGGAAGAAGGGGCAGAGGCCGGAACCGACTATCTGGATGCCCTTCTCTACCGTCTGCGCGTGCGCGCCTATCCGAACGACCGGATAGACCCACGCGCCTACCAGGTCGCCGCCGCCCATCGCGCGCGGATGCCTGCCGCTCCCATCGGACGCTTTCGAAGGCAGGGGATTGGCGCGCTGGACAACAGCGCCGCCTGGCAGTATCTCGGCCCGAACAATCTGACGACCGCCTTTCCGCGATTCAACGGCCCCGGCCCGGCCAGCGGCAGGGTCAACGCCGTCGCCTTCGATCCGAACCACCCCGGAACCTACTACCTCGGCGCTGCCGGCGGCGGCATCTGGAAGACCACCGATGGCGGAGCCACCTGGACTCCTCTCGCCGATGACTTCCCGTTTTTGCAGGTCTCGTCGCTGGCCGTAGACCCGACCGACTCCAACATCATCTATGCCGGGACCGGCGATTTCGACGGCTTTGAGGTCTATGCGTTCGGCATCGCCAAGTCCACTGATGGCGGCAAGACCTGGTTCATCTACTCCAACAACGATATAGATTTTCTTGCGGTCAGCGCGATCCTGATAGACCCGGACGACCACGACCGCATCACGATCACCACAGGACGCGGCGGCTACGGCTACGGCTCGATCTGGCAGTCCACCAACGGCGGCCAGACCTGGACTTCCGTCACCGACATCACGAACGCGGCCTGGAGTGGCCTGGCCGTCAGCGCGCCCGATAACACCGGCAAACGCTACTACTATGCGAGCGGCCTCTGGGGCGGCGGCTATGTGCTGCGTTCGGAAGACCGGGGCGCGACCTGGACAGAGCTCTCGACGCCTCTGACTCCCAGCACCAGCAACAACACCTTCTTCGATCAGGATGGCGTCAAAGTCGCCACCTCGCCCACCGATCCGAAAACGCTCTATCTGCTCGGCGGATTCGACAGAAAGCTATGGAAAAGCACGGACGCGGGCGCGCACTGGACGAACATCACCGGCAACTTTCCCAACGGCAATGCGACGGTCGGCGCAAACTATAACTGGGGCCAGTACTTCTATGACATCACGCTCGCCTGCTCGACCCGCAAGGATGCGCAGAACCAGCCGCAGGACGTCCTCTATGTGGGCCTGGTAGACCTGGCGCAGTCCATAAATGGCGGCCAGACCTGGCGCTCGATAGGCGGCCCCGCCTACACCGATGCGGCGCTGACGCACGTGGATCAGCACGCCATCGCCATCAATCCCAACGATCCCAACGAACTGCTTATCGGCAACGATGGCGGCGTCTATCGCCTGACCTACACTCCCGGCGCGGACACCTGGAGCTATCAGAGCCTCAATGCCAACCTGGGCGTCATCCAGTTCTACGGACTGGCGGCGCATCCGACCAGCCCGGATTGGGTGTTGGGAGGCACGCAGGACAACGGCACGCCCGCCGCGCTCAACGACCTGCAAAACTGGGTCACGGTCACCGGCGGCGACGGCGGGTTCGCTGCCATCAACCCGGTCAACCCCAATATCGAATACTCGTCGGCCCAGTTCCTCACGCTCATCCATACGAACGATAGCTGGCAGACGCTCGACGTGATCACGCCGCCCGCCAGTACAACGGAAGTCGTCGCCTTTCATGCCCCGGTCGTGCTGGATAAGAAGACGCCAACGCGCCTCTATACGGCCACCAACTATCTCTACCGGTGGAACGAATCCACCCTCTCCTGGGCGTCGCATCTCGGCAACCAGACCCTGGCGGGCCTCAACAACGCGGTTCTCGCCATCGCGGTCGCGCCCAGCGACAGCAATCGGCTCTATACCGGCTCGTCGGATGGGAAGCTCTGGATGTCCACCAACGCGGGGACGACGTGGAGGCAGATCACCAGCGGTACGCCCTCGCTGCCGAACCTTGCCATTGTCTCGATCAGCGTGAATCCGAACGATCCGAACGATGTCTTGGTCGCCTTCTCCGGGTTCAGCGCAGACCGCCTCTATCAATGCACCAACACGATGGCGACCACGCGCGTCTGGACGAACATCAGCGGGACAGGAGACACCAGCCTGCCGCCCGCTCCTCTGAATGCCGTCTGCCGGGACCTCGACGATCCCGCCACGACCTTCTTTGTCGGGTCCGATCTGGGCGTCTTCTACACCAACGACGGCGGCGCGCACTGGTCGGACGCCACGCAGCCCCTCGGCCTGCCCAACGCCGAGGTGGACTCTCTGGAAGCCGTGCCGGGGACGCGCTATCTCTACGCGGCCACGTTCGGGCGGGGCATGTGGCGGCTGCCTCTGCCCATCCCGGTCTTCCTGGCCTCTTTCGTAATCAATCCGATCTCGGCGCGCGGCGGCGCGCAGGTGCAGGGTACGATCACGCTGAGCGCGCCCGCTCCTCCCGGCGGCGCGACCATCCTGCTCTCCAGCGACAAGCAGGCCGCCAAGCCGCCGGCCAGTGTCTTCATCCAGGGAGGCGAGACGCAGGCTGACTTCACGATTACGACCGCGCGCGTCCTCACGCTCACCCCGGTCCTCATCACTGCGACCTATGGCGACAGCGTCCAGCGTTCGTTCCTGATCGTGCTGCCCAACGATCTGCGCGGCAAACGCAGGCCCGGCGCTCCGCTCCCCACGCCCCGGCCCCACAAGTAAGGCCGGGCGCGCAATGCGCCCGGCCCAATTCCCTGCGGCCCTCACCCCTGACCCCTCTCCCACGCTGTGGGAGAGGGGAAACTGTAGTACAGGTTTATGCCGCCCTTTCTACTCCTGCCAAAGTGCAGGTAGTGTCCCTCTACAGAGTGGATAAGGTCATCGGCGACGCAGCATCAACTCGCTATAGGGACACTACCAAAGTGCAAGAAGACGGAAAAGCCTTGAAATTAGCTCTCCCCCTCTCCCACAGCGTGGGAGAAGGGGGCCGGGGGGATGAGGACAGAATCATCCCGCCCTGTCTACCGAGATCGTCTTGATCTGGGTGAAGAAGTCGCGGGCCACCTGGCCCTGCTCACGGCTGAAGCTGCTGGAGGCTTTCATGCCGCCAAACGGAGCCTGCGGTTCGACGCCCGCCGTCTCTCCATTGATACGCACCATGCCGACCTGCGCTTTCTCCGCGAACTCCAGCGCGGCGTCCAGATTGCGCGTGAAGAGGGAGGCGGAAAGGCCGTACTCCACATCGTTGAGCAGCGTGAGGGCGTGGTTCAAATCGTCGGCGCGCATCAGGCAGAGAACCGGGCCAAACACCTCTTCTCTGGCGATCCGCATCTCCGGCTGCACGTCGCCGAAGACGGTCGGCGTAATGTAGAAGCCCTCATCGAGCGGGCTGGCCTGGGGCGCGCTGCCGCCGCAGAGCAGTTTCGCGCCTTCGGTCGTCGCCGCGCCGATGTGCCGGAGGATGTTGTCGCGGGCCGCCTCCGTGATGACCGGGCCGAGATAGGCGTCCGGGTCGTCGCCGGGGCCGATCTTCAATAGCTCCGTTCTTTCGACCAGGCGCGCGGCGAACTCGTCGTAGATGTCCGCGTGGACGATAGCGCGGGAGGTCGCCGTACACTTCTCGCCCGCCGACTTGAACGCGCCCTGGATCGTGAGCGTGACGGCCTGCTCCATATTGGCGTCCGGCAGGACGATGACCGCGTTCTTGCCGCCCATCTCCAACTGGTACTTCTTGCCGTGCGCTGCCGCCCAGCCCGCAATCGTCTTGCCCGTGCGGACGGAGCCGGTGAACGAGAGCGCCGCGACCGCCGGATGCGTCGCCAGCGCCTCCCCCACCCGCGCGCCCTCTCCGAAGAGAACATTAAAGACCCCGGCAGGCAGACCGGCCTCCTCGAAGCATTTCGCGATGTGCCAGGCGGTGAGCGGGGAATGTTCGGAAGGCTTGAGGACGACGGCGTTGCCGAAGGCCAGCGCGGGCGCAGCTTTCCAGATCGGGATCGCGATCGGGAAGTTCCAGGGCGTGATGAGCGCGCAGACGCCGAGCGGGACGCGCCGGGTGAAGAGCATCGTCTTTGCGCCTGCGGAGGGGATCACCTCTCCGTCCGGGCGCAGCGTCTCGGCGGCGTAGTAGCGGAGGAGCGTGACGCCGCGCAGCGTCTCGCCCTTCGCTTCCGGCAGCGATTTGCCCTCTTCGCGCATCAGCCCGCGCGCCACCGTGTCCGCCCGCGCCTCCAGAATATCCGCCGCCTTGCGCAGAAACTCCCCGCGCGCCTGCGCTGCCAGCGCCGCCCACGCGCCCTGCGCCGCGCTCGCCGCCTCGACAGCGCACCGCGCGTCCGTGGCATCGGAGTTCGGAAACTCGCCGATCACATCGCCCCGATGCGCCGGATTGATGTCCGGCAGATACGCGCCGCTGGCGGGCGCGGTCC
Organism: Chthonomonadaceae bacterium; assembly: GCA_035651115.1. GTDB lineage: Bacteria > Armatimonadota > Chthonomonadetes > Chthonomonadales > Chthonomonadaceae > DASRGL01. The sequence goes on along the minus strand of DASRGL010000212.1, from coordinate 1,753 downwards.
AGCTTCCCCCGATGAAGTTGGTATAGCGTTCGCTCACGATCCATCCTTTCTGGCCCCTGCTGTCTGAACTGTGATTTATGGGATTACAAGATGGAATATGATTAGATCAGGGCGAAATCATAGTCCATCCCAAAATCCGACTAATCACAGTTCAGATAGAAGGCAAAGCTTTCCTATAGGCTTCATCCAGCAGTTCGATGGGATGGCAGATGCGGACTTTCAAGCCCGCCTCCTGCGCGCCCTGTTGTATCCAGGCCAGGCAGCCGGGGTTGCCGGTCGCGATGATGCCGGCCCCCGTCGCCTTCAGATTTCCGAGCTTGCGGTCGAGCAGCCTGCACGCCATCTCCGGCTCGGTGATATTGTAGACCCCCGCGCTGCCGCAGCAGGTGTCCGACTCGTCCATCTCCACCAGCGTGACGCCCGGTATCTGCTGCAACAACTGGCGCGGCTGCTGGCGGATCTTCTGCCCGTGCGCCAGGTGGCAGGCTTCGTGATAGGAGACGGTCGCGTTGAGGCAGCCGATCGGCGGCACGAGGCCGATCTGTACCAGCCACTCGCTGATGTCCTTCACCTTCGCCGCAAACGCTTTCGCCTTCTCGCGATAGGCCGGGTCGTCGGCCAGGAGTTCGCCATACTCCTTCATCGTCGAGCCACAGCCCGCCGAGTTAACGATGATCGCGTCGAGTTCCTGCATATAGGGCGCGAAGGCGTCTATCAGGTCGCGCATCCGGGTCTTCGCTTCGTCCTCAAAACCGGTATGCAGGTGCAGCGCGCCGCAGCAGCCCGCCGCACGCGGCGCGACGACTTCGCAGCCGTTCTCCTGCAAGACGCGCACGGTCGCGGCGTTCGTCTCGCCGAATAGCACCCGCATGACGCACCCGGCCAGAATGCCGACCGTGTGCCGCTTTGTTCCCTTCGCCGGGCTGCGCTCCGGCAGGCTGTGCGCCCTGACCTCGCCCTGCGGCGTGGGCAGCGCGAGGGCCGTTTCGGAGGAGCCGGAGAGCAGTTTGGCGGCAAAGCCGGGCATCTTGCCGCCGGTCAGAGGCTTGAGCAGTCCGGCCATCTTCAGCGAGGCGACCAGACGCCCCGGACTGGTCAGCGTGGCGAGCAACTGGCTGCGGGCGAAGGACTGGGCGGAAGGCCGCAGATGCGCCTCCTCGATATGGGCGCGAGCCTTTTCCAGAATGACGCCGTACTCCACGCCGGAGGGACAGGCCGTCTCGCAGGCGCGGCAGCCCAGGCAGGTATCAAAGGCTTCCACGACATCGCTATTGAAGGGAATGACGCCCTCGCGCCAGGAGCGCGCCAGATAGATGCGCCCGCGCGGGCTTTTCGTCTCCTGCCCGGTCAGGCGGAAGGTGGGACAGGCATCCAGGCAGAAGCCGCACCGGATACACTTGGAAATCTTCTCGTCAAGAATATTGGACATGATTCTATTGTACCCCCGGATTCATCCTTCCTCCTTCCGCTTTCCTCCTTATTGCAGGCGCGATGCTTGACAGGAATGCTCTTGAGGAATTAACAATTGGACAGTTTCATGTCGGCAACAGCCAATTGACGATACGAGAGGCCTGCACCAAGATCATCCATGCAACGGGAGTTATGTTGACTGGCTGACAAACCTTCACTTTTTGTCCGGCGAATGCATTCGCGGCTGCAAAGGCACAAAGTCCGCCTGCGCGGACGGACCTACCCCCCGGCCCCACGGCACGGTCTGTCTGATTCCGAAACGATTCGGGACAGACCGTGCGAC
>DASRGL010000211.1:0-7301 GCA_035651115.1 Chthonomonadaceae bacterium | reverse complement strand
AGAGAAGCAGGCCAAAGTAGACGAGATCGCCAAGAAAGAAGCGGGCGCCAAGAAGGGCAAGAGCTGACCCTTTCCGCCGCGCAAGCAGGCCCGGCGCGCAGCCGCTTGTGCCCTACGTGGGCCTGCTTGCCGGCCGCGCTGATCTTTTCCGAGGAAGCCTCCGACCGGGACAGGACTACCGGAACTGTCCTGGCCGAAGGTCTTCCCGCCCTATCTTTCTGTTCCGTCGTAAGCTGCCTGCCTCTCGATGCCGAAATACCTCTTTAGCTTCGAGAAAGGCGAGTCGGTGCGCTGGCTCGGCCATCTCGATATACTCCGCACGTTCGAGCGCGCGATCCGTCGCGCGGGGCTTCCCATCGCCTTCTCTCAAGGTTTCAATCCGCGTGAGCGCCTCGCCTTCGCCTCGGCCCTGAGTACGGGCGTGACCGGAGGCGCCGAGCGCGCGACCCTCGAACTGACCGAGACGCTGCCGCCGGAGACGATCCGGGACGCCCTCAATGCGGCGCTGCCGCCGGGGATTCGCATCACGGCCTGCCAGGAACTGCCGGATGCGGGCGCGCGGGATGCGCTGAATGCGTTCGACCGCGCTGAATATACGCTCGTCTGCGCCTGCCCGCCGGACACGACTTTTGAAGAGGTCGAGGCCGCCGTGCGCGCCCTGTCCGCGCAGCCGCAGATCGCTATCGCGCGGGAACGCGAAGGGCGGACCAAAATCGTGGACATCCGGCCCGCGCTCCATCATCTGGCGCTGCGACCGGAGAGCCGGGAGAGCCTGGCAAACGCGCGCCTGACGCTGGAGATGATCGTCAGCCTGGGAGAGAGCGGCACGGCGCGGCCTGCGGAAGTCGCCAGCGCGCTGGCCGAGCGCATTCCCGGCCTGACCCTGCGCCGCGCGCACCGCGTCCGCCTGCTTACGGCAGACGAGATGGCACAGATTTCTGTTTGACCTACCCTCCGTCCCCCTCCCTAAAGGGAAGGGGTGACCAGGGTACTGGCTGGTACGATTTCTCGTTCTCCTGCCAGCATCCAAAAGAACGGATAAGCCCGCAGTTGAATCCTCCCCTTCCCTTTAGGGAGGGGGACGGAGGGTAGGTCTCAACCTTGAAAATTGAAGAAAGGAGGTGAGTGAATGACCAAAGAGATCGTTGTGAATGTCGGCGAGCGTGAGACCCGCATTGCGGTGCTGGAAGAGAGCAAGCTCGTCGAACTCCACATCGAACGGGCCGAGCGCGTGGTCGGCAGCCTCTACAAATGCCGTGTCGCCAACGTGCTGCCCGGCATGGATGCCGCGTTCGTAGACATCGGCCTGGAACGCAATGCGTTCCTCTATGTCGGCGATGTGCTGCCCACCGGCGACGATGCCTCCGGTACGGAGAGCGGCAACGGCGCGTACCGGGCCGAAAGCAGCCCGAACGGCGATGGCGATACCAGACGCCGTTCCCGCTATGCGCGGGAACGCAGACGCGGCGGGGAAGCCGCGACCCCTTCCAGCCTTCCAACGGCGGAGTCTGAGGAGGCGACCGAGGGAACGGTGAACGGCGATGAGGCCGAAATAGCCGCGCTGGAAGAGGCCGCCGAACTGGCGCTTGATGCCGGCCTGGGGGCGGAAGAGGCCGAGACGCTGGAAGCGGTGGACGAAGCCGACGAAGAAGAGACGGAACTCGCCGGGGAGGGCGCGGAGACGCCCCCAGGCGAAACCGGGGAGAGGACGTCCGCGCGCCCGCGCCGCAATCTGCGCCGCTCGGCGCTGCGGCAGCAGCGAATCAAAGACGTGCTGCATGTCGGGCAGGAACTGCTCGTCCAGGTCATCAAAGGGCCGCGCAGCACCAAAGGCGCGCGTGTCTCCACCCGCATCTCGCTGCCGGGCCGCTACCTGGTCCTCATGCCGGAAGCGGACAACCTGGGCGTCTCCCGGAAGATCGAAGACCCCAAGGAACGCGACCGGCTGAAGAAGATCGGCGAAAAACTGCGCGAGCCGGGGTTCGGCCTGATCATCCGCACCGAAGCGGAGGAGAAGACGGAGCAGGAACTGCGCCAGGATAGAGACTTCCTCTTGCAGACCTGGCGGCAGATCCAGGAGACGGCCAAAAAGGTGCGCGCTCCCGCCCTCGTGCAGCAAGACCTGACGCTGCTCTACAAGACCATCCGCGACGTGTTCGGCTCGGATGTGAGCAAGCTGGTCATTGACGACCCGGCGGAGTATGAGAAAGCGAACGAACTGCTCGAACGTCTCTCGCCGAAACTGAAAGGACGTATCCATCTCTACGACGGCGTGCAGCCCATCTTCGACAGCTACGGGCTGGAAGCGGAGATAGACCGCCTGCTCAAGCGCAAGGTGTTTCTCAAGTCCGGCGGCTCGCTGGTCATTGACGAGACGGAGGCGCTCACGGTCATTGACGTGAACACGAGCAAGTTCGTCGGCAGCAGCAGCCTGGCGGAGACCATCGTCAAGACTAACCTGGACGCGGCCAACGAGATCGCCCGGCAACTGCGCCTGCGCGACATCGGCGGCATCATCGTCATTGACTTTATTGACATGAGCAATGCCCGCGATAAGCAGGCGGTGGTCAAGGCGCTGGAGACCGCGCTGAAGCGGGATCGCTCCCGCACGAAGATCTCGAACATCAGTCCGCTCGGACTGGTCGAGATGACCCGCAAACGCACGGGGGAGACGCTGGTCAGCTTTATGACGGACGAGTGTCCCTATTGCAAGGGACGCGGCCATCTGCCGTCGGCAGAGAGCGTTAGCTTCCTGGTGGAGCGCGACCTGCGCCGTCAAGTCAACAGCCAGCAGAACGCCAAGAAGGACGCTTTCCTGATCACCTGTCACCCGGAGGTCGCCGAACTACTGATCGGGCTGGGCGGCACGACCATCACGACTATCGAGCGGCAGTTGCAGCGCGCCCTCTATGTGCGGGCGGACGAGGAAGCCCACATCGAAAAGTACAGCATCGAGGCGGGCGACATCGCCGAGTTCGAGAAGAGCTGGGTCAACTACCGGCGGGCGCAGGTGGTGGAGTGCCGCATTGCGCGGTCGCTGCTCAAAGAGACGGCCAAGTGCATCGGCTGGGCCAACGGCTTTATGCTCGACCTGGACGACGGCCACAAGCTGATCGGACAGAAGGCAAAGGCGCGCATCCTGGATGTACGCCGCTCCTTCGCAGTGGGGCAGATCGTTCCCGGCACGATCCGCCCGCTCGATTCTTAAGAAGAATCCACAGATTAGCACGGATGAAGAACGTCTGAACTGTGATTTATAGGATTATGAGATAGACTAGGATTGAGTTCGACCTAATCATAGCCTATCCCCTAATCCGACCAATCCTAGTTCAGACATTAATCTGTGTCAATCTGTGGATTCTTCTCCCTCCACTGAAAACTCTCTTCGCGGATAGTCGCCGTCAAAGGCATTCCTTTCGGGTCGGTCATGTCAATAAAGGCTTCTACCGGCGTCCCACTTTTGAGCGCATCGGCTATCCGCTTCCTATTGAGATAGCGCAGCGGGAACTTGGCTCGCCGAAACATATCAAAACGCTCTCCCTGCCGTTGGCCCCAGGAGAGGTAGATAAAGCGATCTCCGGCTTTGCCCTGCACAAAAGGGCCGCGAAAGTCCGTCTGGTCCGTTTGCATATTCTGATGGACACGCAGCGGAATAGAGAAGCGGACTTCCTCCGTGTCTGCGGGAACGTCCTCGATCACCTCATTCCCCTTTTGGATCCCTAAGCGGACCCCACTCTTTCCGGCGCACTCGGTTCCGGGAAGGTGGCGACAGTGTAGTATGAGCGTCAGTTCGCGCTCGGTCTTTTCCACGTGGGTCTCCTTCATTTCTCCAGGTCAAAAGGGCGCTAGGGGACTGCCTTCGACGCTCCCTGTAACCGCTCGATGATCGCTTCGACATCGTAGACGCAGCCGCCCCAGGTTCCTCCACCGACGGCCTGCAGCGCGGCCCAGAGGCGCGTGTCGTCGGGAAGATCGGGATCGGGCGCGAGGTCGGGCCGGGGCGGGCGGGAGGCGAGAACGCGCGTGCCTTCTTCCGCCCCGAAGCGCGCTGCGCCGTGACCGATGAGGTTGACGCTGCCTTCGAGCCGGTTGCGGTCAATGACGATCTCGATCAGGTCGCCGTCCAGCACCTTGCCTATAGGGCCGCCTGCCAGCGCCTCCGGCCCGATATGGCCGATGCAGGCTCCGGTGGAGACGCCGGAGAAGCGCGCATCGGTCAGCACGGCGACCGTTTTCCCCCAGGGCAGAAACTTCAGCGCCGACGTGATCTGATAGGTCTCTTCCATTCCTGCGCCCATCGGCCCGCGACAGATGAGGACTAAGACATCGCCCGGTTCGACGCGCCGTTCGCCCTGCCCTTTGATGGCGGCGACGGCAGCGCGTTCTGTGGTGAAGACGCGGGCCGGGCCAACTTTGCGATAGACGCCATCGGCATCCACGACACTCGGATCAATCGCCGTGCTTTTGATGACCGAGCCTTCGGGCGCGAGATTGCCGCGCGGGAAGGTGACAGTGCTGGTCAGGCCGCGCTCGCGGGCGCGTTCCGGGGAGAGGATCACGTCGTCAGGGTCTACGTTGTCCTGCTCAAAAAGGCGGTCGCGCAGCCGTTTGCGCCGTTCGGAGCGTTCCCACTCGTCCAGCGTTGCGCCGAGAGGCTTGCCCGCGACGGTCAGGCCGTCGAGATGCAGCAGGCCCAATGCACGCAGATGCAGCATCACCTCCGGCACGCCGCCCGCCAGGAAGAAGCGCACGGTCGGATGATCGGTCGGGCCGTTGGGCAGCACGTCCACAAGGCGCGGTACGCTGCGGTTGATCTCGATCCAGTCTTCGACGGTGGGGCGGCGCAGCCCGGCGGCGTGCGCGATGGCGGGAATATGCAGCAGCAGGTTCGTCGAGCCGCCGCAGGCCGCATGGACGGTCATCGCGTTGCGGATGGCAGCGTCGGTCACGATGTCGCCCGTCGTGATGCCGCGTGTTTCCAGTTCGGCCAGGGCGCGGGCGGAACGGCGGGCCATGTCGAGCCAGATGGGCTGGCCGGAGGGCGCAAGCGCGGCGTGCGGCAGCGTCAGGCCCAGCGCCTCCCCGACGACCTGCGCGGTCGCTGCCGTCCCGAAGAACTGGCAGCCGCCTCCCGGCGTGGCGCAGGCCCGGCAGCCCAGTTCCGCCGCCTCTTTCAGCGTGATCAGCCCATGCGCAAACCGCGCGCCGACCGTCTGCACCTTGCCTGCGTCCTCGCCCTCGGCGGCAGGCAGCGTCACGCCGCCGGGAATCAGCACGCAGGGCAGGTCGCGCATCGCGGCCAGCGCGATCATCATGGCGGGCAGGCCCTTGTCGCAGGTCGCCACGCCGAGAACACCCTTGCGGGTCGGCAGGCTGCGGATGAGACGGCGGAAAAGGATGGCGGCGTCGTTGCGGTAGGGCAGGCTGTCCATCATGCCGGTCGTCCCCTGCGAACGCCCGTCGCACGGATCGGAGCAGTAGCCTGCAAAGGGGATGCAGCCGAGCGCAGCCAGTTCTTCGGCGGCGGCCTGCATCAGCAGCCCGACCTCCCAGTGGCCGGTGTGGTAGCCGAGCGCGACCGGGCTGCCGTCGGGGTTGCGGAGGCCGCCCTGCGTGCTGAGGAGGAGGAACTGCCGCCCGGTCAGCTTCCTGGGGTCCCAGCCCATCCCTGCGTTCTGCGACAGCGCAAAGACATCGCCGCTGGGCCGTTCCAGCAGCATCTCCGGCGTCAGGGGCAGTTCGCCCTGCGGCCCTGGCGCTTTGGTCTGCACGGCATAAAGAGAATCGCTCATGGCTGCACCCTCACCCCCGGCCCCTCTCCCTCTAAGGGAGAGGGGAGACAAATTCGAGGCGTCCCGCTCTGCTCATGACTCCCGCCGTGCCTTCTGTTGCGCACACGTCTGTTGAATGAGGGCCAGCACGCCTTCCAGATTGTCGCGTACTTCGGCGTTTGGGATGCGTAGTGTCTGATAGCCCTGTGCTTGCAGCCATTCGTCACGCGCGCTATCGCGTTCAACGGTTGTGTCGTGTGAACTGCCGTCTACTTCGATGAGGAGATGGGCTTCGGCACAGTAGAAGTCGGCAATGAACTGCCCCAACACGACCTGCCGACGAAACTTCCAGCCGCCGCACTGCCGATTACGCAGGCGCTCCCAAAGGCGCGCTTCCATCGGCGTCATCGGGCGGCGAAACTGTCGCGCGCGTTCGATCAGTTGCGGATGGATTCGCAGGCGCTGCATGGATTTTACCCTCACCCCCGGCCCCTCTCCCTGTACCGCTCGTTCCTCGCTAGGGAGAGGGGAGACAGGGCGGAGGCGTCTACGTTGGTTCGTCCTTCTGAGCGTAGCGAAGAATCTCTGTCAAGCCCGTTCGTTACATTCAGACTGACAAATAACGGTGGGCGTGAATGTCTGGCTCCCTTCTCCCTAGCGAGCCTGCGAGCGGTAAAGGGTCGCACGGTCTGTCCCGAATCGTTTCGGAATAGACAGACCGTGCAGTAAGGGCCGGGGATGAGGGTGAACCGCCTCTTTTCCGCCCATCAGCGTTTAATGGAGCAGGCTGCTTGAGGTCGAGTCGCCTTTGATGTCGAAGTCCTTGCGCAGGTGGAATCTATCGCAGACTTCCGAGAGCGCCATGTCGGCAGCCATGATCGCGGCGTCTGCATCGGCAGAGGCTCTGCCCTGCATGTCCGTCAGCGCATGGAGCGCGCTGCTCGGATCGCTCTGGATTTTGCCGACGGCATCGTTAATCGCGACGATCATCGCCTGGATTTTGCCTAGCTGGTCATAGTATTTGTTGTGCAGGTCCTGGCAGCTTTCCGGAGGCGTGCGCTGCTGCAAGGCGGCGGTCAACTGATTCCACTCGTCCGCATTGTAGTTCATACCCTTATTGATATTGTTGACCGTATTATTGTAATCTTCGCCCTCGATGCTGGCAGAGAGTCCTTTGACCTGCGCCAGTAGCAGCAGCGCGTCTCCCGTCTGCTTGCGGATGAGCGCCTGTTTGCTGGCTTCGATGCGCTTCAGGAAGGCGAGGTAGTCAATGACATCGGTGGGAGGCGGCGCGGTCTCCGTTGGGGCCTGGACGACTTTGGACGGCTCGGACTCGGCGGGAGCCTGCACGAGCGTGCCGGGACTGCTCTGCGCGGGAGCCTGCACCAGCGTCGTGGGCGCGGGCTGCGCAGGTCTCTGAAGGAGGCTGCCGCGCACGAGAAGCGCGCCCACGCCCGCCAGCGCCAACGCCAGCAGCACGATGAGCGTGATAAGCAGAGGCCGATTGTCGTTGCGCGCCGTCACGAAGGT
>DASRGL010000210.1:0-13768 GCA_035651115.1 Chthonomonadaceae bacterium | reverse complement strand
GCAGGAACGGCTCGACCATGTCTTCGAGAGTGTCGCGCTCTTCGCCGAGCATGGCTGCCAGCGTCTCCAGTCCTACCGGGCCGCACTCGAACTTCTCGATGATGGCGCGCAGGTAGCCCCCCACTCTATGCTCCTGCCCTTGCTTCCGCATGGCAGAGACAGGAATCGCAGAGGGCAAGCGGGCCAGTCCGCATTCAGGTCTGGCCTGCTTCGATCTCGTCTTCCGCATCGGGAAGTTCCGAATCCACCGCTAGCTGATCAGGCGAGACGCCGATCAGGAAATCCTGAATCGGGACGACAGCCAGGGCTGTTTGCAGGTAATCGCCGATCTCGTCATCCCGCATGGTCTGTAGGCGGTGCTTGAATCCCAACCGATTACCCAGGCGTTGGGCCAGTTCTCGCGGCCAATACTGCATACTCATCTGGACGATCTCAGCTTGAATACGCTTTGCGGCCTGCTCGGTTTTTCCTGTCTTCGGCAAGCGATCCACGACAATGAAAGTCGCTGCGCTGTGCGCGCCCCCGGCGAGTTCGATTTCGCGCGCATAGCGCGATAGCTTATCTTTCGAGATCTCCGAGTTGCCGGGGCCGATAAAGCCAATATCGAACCGGGCCAGCTTGCCCGGCTCCATCAACAGTGTCGCGTCGCATTCGCGCTCATCCTGGCTATCGGACAGCCAGAAGACTTTGCGTGTTCTCCGATTCGTCTTCGGATCAACTCGCTGGAAACCCAACACGGTCAGCACAGAGCCAAGCACCAGTCTTTCAAACAGTTTGCCGTAGATGGATTTGTCCGAGCCTCGGAGAGTCAGCGTCAGGCTGCCAATGGCGGTCGTCAATCGGGCAATACCCTTCCAGTCCAGTTCGGCTTGCCGGCCTTCTGGGTCTGCGACGAAGCCAAGCGTCATTTTCAGATCACCCATCTCCGCACGGCACTTATTTGCCGCCTCCTCGATGGCAGTCTCGAAGTCCTCAAGATAGATCTGAAAATCCGGGTTGCTTCGCAACACATTCTGCACCGATTTGCCGGTCAGACCGATCAGCCATTGCGCCAGCCATATACTTGCGTTATCGTTCTTTTTGGACGCTCTTATCTGCTCGACGGCCAGCGTGGAAAGCTGCTCGGCAAAGTCATCTACTTTTAGGCAGCCCTGTGCGAAGAGAGCGACCATGGCCCCACTGACCTGGGCCAAACGCCTTCGCGTCAACGGCTCGGTCTGCTGGCGAACATTCTCGCCCATCATCACGCCATAGACCACGCGCCGTGCCGCCTCGACGCCGATCCTCTCGATGAACTCTTTGCCACCGCCTGTCAGCAAAAGACGGCTGCTCTCAGGAAACAGGGCGTTGAGGGTCGGCAGGCCAGGTACGGAATCCTCAGACATCGTAGGTTTCTTGGGTTTCAAAGAGCCGAAGCGCCGGGGGCGCTGGGGGACAATGGAGGTAGAGAACATCGTCTGCCGCTTTGCCCAACCACGAAGCGGCGGCCTCCTGCATGATCTTGATATAGTCGGGATTGATCTCAAACAGCACGAAACGCCGCCCTAAAAGCGCGGCGGCGGCTCCGACCGTTCCCGAACCGGCAAAGGGATCCATGACCACATCGCCCTTGAAGGAGTAGTAGGTCAGGACTTTCTGCGCCAACTCAAGGGGGAAAGCCGCCGGATGCGGAGAGTTCGTATTCGGCTGAATGCGCCAGACATTGGTACGCTCGTAGTCATCGCCGACCTTCGAGGCAGCGACCGCCTTCTTATCCGGATGGTTGCGAATGTGCCAGTCTATGAGGAGATCGGTGCGCTTCCGATAGACCAGCACGTATTCCGTTACCGGCACGGCTTTATACTGCAAAGGGTTGCGGTCGGCGGCGAAGCGGCGTCCCCGGCCTGTAGCCCAGCCTGCCCCTTCCGGCTTGACCCAGATAATGTCGTCTATGAAATCGTATCCCTCTTCGATAAAGATACGATGCAGATCGAACGGGACGGCGATACGCCGGGAGGATTCGTTGCGATTGGCGCGGCGCAGCAGCACCGGAGCCGTGTTCATCACGAAAAAGCGGCCCTCATTCAACACTCTATGCGCGCGACGGATGACCTGGCGCATCTTGAAAAGATACTGCTCGTACTGCTCATACTCGCTATATTCAGGGCGCGCATTGAAATAGGGCGGCGAGGTAAAGATAAGGTCTACCGAGGCAGATGGCATCTCCTCGATCAGTTCGACGCAGTCGCCCTGTCCGATGGTATTGCGGAGCGTGGATACCGGATAGACGCTTTTCTGACGCGGCTTTTTGATGGGTCGCGCAGCCGCTTTGTTGAGAAGCCGCGCCTCCAGCATCTCCGGCCTGGTCGTCTTCTCGTGCAGGATCGCGGTCGTGTAGGCATCAATGACCACCTCGCCGATTTTCGTGCTTCCATCTTCCCGGCAAAGCGGCACACGCCAGACATGATAACGGTCATCCACTTCCGGCAGACCGAGCTTGACGATCTGACCGAGTGCTATCTCGCACAGCCAGTTCGTCGTGATCTTCTTTGCCTGGGCGACCGTGGTGACCAGATACTTTCTTGCTTCGGAAACCAGGGGCTTGTTGCGCGGCACAGGGCAGGCTCCTCCTCGTGCAGAACTGGCTCCTATTGCGGCAGAAGCCGCTCGATCTCCTACCGAAAAGAGCGTTCGGGCGTGAATTCATGCCCGAACCTCAGCGCGTTTCAAAGCAGGCGACCCTGCAAGTCGCCGTTGTCTTTCGGGCGGTAGGGCAGGCCCAGATGCTCACAGGCCAGGCGGGTCACGGAGCGGCCCCGGTTCGTGCGGTTCAGGAAGCCGAGTTGGAGCAGGAACGGCTCGACCATGTCTTCGAGAGTGTCGCGCTCTTCGCCGAGCATGGCTGCCAGCGTCTCCAGTCCTACCGGGCCGCACTCGAACTTCTCGATGATGGCGCGCAGGTAGCGCCGGTCGAGTTGATCCAGGCCGAGATGGTCTACTTCGAGCATCCGCAGGGCCGTATCGGCGACCTCCTGCGTGATGACGCCGTTGGCGCGCACCTGGGCATAGTCTCGCACGCGCTTGAGCATCCGGTTGGCGATACGGGGCGTGCCGCGCGAACGCTTCGCGATCTCCAGCGCGCCCTCCGGCTCCGTCTCGATGCCGAGGATGTCGGCGGAGCGGCAGACGATAGTGTTCAGTTCGTCCACGCTGTAGAGTTCGAAGCCGTGATGGATGCCGAAGCGGTCGCGCAGGGGCGAGGAGAGCATTCCGGCCCGTGTCGTCGCGCCGACGAGCGTGAAGCGGGGCAGGTCGAGACGGAGCGTGCGGGCGCTCGGCCCGCGCCCGATGATGATGTCCAGCTTGAAATCCTCCATCGCTGGATAGAGAATCTCCTCGACGGTGCGGTTGAGGCGGTGGATCTCGTCAATGAAGAAGACACTGTGCTTCTCCAGGCTGGTGAGGATGGCCGCCAGGTCGCCGGGCTTCTCGATGGCCGGGCCTGCCGTCGTGCGAATGGGGACTTCCATCTCGTTCGCCAGGATGTTGGAGAGGGTGGTCTTGCCGAGGCCGGGCGGGCCGTAGAGCAGGACATGATCCAGCGCCTCTTCGCGCGCCCGGGCCGCTTCGATGGCGATGCCGAGGTTCTGCTTGATCTTCGGCTGGCCGATCATCTCCCGCAGGCGCTTGGGCCGCAGAGAGAGTTCGCTGCCGTCGTCGGGCTGCTCTTCGGGAGAGAGAATACGCCCTTCGTCGTCATTTCCCCGTCGTGACATAGAGACAAACCTTTCTGTGCGCTACGCGAATGGCCCGGCACAGGCGCGGGCGTCGTTGGGCTTCCACCCTCATTCCGGTGGGCCGGGTACTTTCAGTACCCGTCTCGGTGGCCTGCGGCCAAGCGTCCTTCGGACGCAAACACGAGCAAACGGAAGGCCCATGCGGGTATGGTTGGGCGTATTATAACACAGATGTGCGAATTTGTCTACTATGTTTTTGCATCAGGAGGACGGTGGGGCGACTTCGGAGCTGCCGCGTCGGCGCACTAACTGCGTCAGGCCGTAGGCGCTTAATGCCAGCAGCGTCGGGAAGACCGGCATGGAGTAGCGGGCAAAGGCGAGGATGGCGGCATAGAGCAGATGGAAGTAGGCGACGACCGCGATGGCCGGGAACGTCTCGATGCCGTTCCGCCGGGCGCGCAGCCAGCCGAATGCCGCCAGACCGAGAGCGGCGAGGGCGAACCCGCCCACGACGAGCGACATCTTTCGCGTGTTGACGATGTACCAGAAGGTGAAGAGCTGTATCCCGAATTTGCGCAGGAAACCGAGCGGTTCCTCGCGCAGTCGCCGTTTGACCTCGGCGCTCTCGATGGCGTCCTTCTTCAGTTCCAGGGCGATGCGCGCCTCCATCGGGCGCTTTTCGCCGTTCGGCCCGAACCGCTCCACGCTGAAGAAGGACATGCCATGCCGTTGCAGCAGCGCGTCCTCATACAGATTGGCCTCCCAGTCCCACATCATGATGGAGGGATCGGCGCTGCCGAAGTCCTGCCGCAGCAGGTAGTATTTGGGCTGCGCATTGACATAGCCGCGCAGGAACTCGCCCGGCGCGTTGCTGCTGATGCCCTTGAAGCGGCCCTCCGTGACGATCCAGTTGCGCAGCGACCAGGGCAGCAGGCACAGGATAAACACGCCCAGCGCAGCAGCCGAGGCGCGCAGCGGCGCGGTGAACGGGCGGTCTCTCGCTTCCGCTTTGGACGTGTGGAGGGCGCGCTTCCGCCAGCGCCACCAGGCCAGCGCCAGAAAGACGAAGGGATAGAGCAGCGCGACCGGCTTGGTCAGCGTGGCCGCCGCGACCGCCAGCCCGAACAGCGCGCCGTTGCCTGACGTCGGCGCGCGATACAGGTTCAGGCCCGTCAGCGCCATCAGCGCGATCAGCAGGCCCATCAGCGTCTCCACCTCGGTCATGCCGACATAGCGCAGCGTCTGCGGCGTGAGCGCGCAGATCACGCCTGCCACCATGCCCGTGCGCGTCCCGAACAGCTTGCGCGCCAGCGTCCACGCCGTCACGCAGGAGAGGCCGACGATGAGGCACTGCACGGCGATGACCGGGCGATAGACCTGCGCATCCGGGCCGGTATGCCCGAAGAGGGTCAGCAGGAGGGCCACCAGCGCCGGGTAGAGCGGCGCGCGGCGGATGGTCGGGCCATAGCCCAGGCTGAAACCGTCCCCCGCCGCGATGTGCCGCCCCAACTGGCCGAAGCCGTTGACGTCAATCGTCGGGTCTATCATCTTTTGATGGGGATAGATGAAGAAGGCGTAGAGCGCGGCCACGAGGGAGCCGAAGAGGAAAAAGGGCAGCGAACGGCGCAGTCCGCCGCCGGAATGCGGCCTGTCTACCGCGGCGTTCGCTCCCACCCTGGACGATTCCCCAACATTATGCCGCCGATCCTTGCCGATTGTGGGCGTTTCTTGACTGCCGATAGACATCCCGCAGACCTCACAGATTCTGAAGACTAACACAGACCGCGCCGGGGCTGTTTGTTCCGCCGCGCTCTTTCAGGGCCGATGGCCCGTAGCCGTCGGTTCCAGCGCGCTTTGAACAACGGCCTGGGCCGGAGGCGTCTCCTTCGGCTTGCGCCACTGGGCGATCAGGTTCACCGAGAGAAGCTCCTCATCGCTATATTCGGCAAGTTCGCCTCCGGCCCGGAGGCGGCTCAACTCCGCGCTCAACTGCTCGTGCAGTTCCTTATGGAAGCCGTCGGTCGCGAACTGAACGCCCGGCATCCGCTCCTGGAAGAGACGCTTCCATTCCGCCAGACTCAACCGGTTCAGGTAGGCATTGGGCTGCACCTTTGCTTCGTGCTGAGGCCGCAGATGCGCCCAGTAGGGAGGCCGCGCCGGATCGTTGGCGAACACGCGGGGATCGTGGCAGCCGCCCTCGCTGGTATAGAGATGCAGGCTGAGATAGCAGGCTCCGTCCGGGCGCAGCACCCGCTCGATCTCCCGCAGCGCCGCCTCGGGGTCGGGGATATGTTCCAGCACCGAGAAGGTGTAGATGAAGTCGAAGCTGCGGTCGGGAAAGGTCATCTCGGAGGCGTCCATCTGAAGGATGGGCGTCGGCGGAAAGCGGCGTATCCCCAACTGCTTCTTGAGTTCTCGCGCGGCCAGCCGGTCGAGGCCCAGCCCTTTTCGCACCAGGGTCTTGGTCGTTCGCATCAGCCCGTTCTGCCGCAGCATCCGCACATACGTCCGGGGGTCGAAGCTGTGCGCGATCACGTCCAGGTCAATGCCCACGACCTCGTTCTTCTGGCCGAAATAGACCATCTCCTGGCGGCCCTGTCCGGGACCGATGATCAGTACCTTCCGTC
Source organism: Chthonomonadaceae bacterium (assembly GCA_035651115.1). Taxonomy (GTDB): domain Bacteria; phylum Armatimonadota; class Chthonomonadetes; order Chthonomonadales; family Chthonomonadaceae; genus DASRGL01. The sequence goes on along the minus strand of DASRGL010000210.1, from coordinate 7,425 downwards.
CTTCCAGGCGCATCCCGGTCGCCTGCTCGACCCGCGATTCGACATAGCGCAGAAACGAGATGGAGCCGCTGACCTGCCGGGCGACTTCGCGGGTATGGATGCGGTACAGGCAGAAGGCTTCCCGCACGAGCGTCGTGGCCTTCTGCGGCGAAACGATGTAGGTCTTCATGCAAGCCTCATTTCCACGATGCCGCCTCCGGCGAAGAGGCGAACGCCCAGGCGCAGCGCGCCTGCCTTCACGAGCGGTTCGGGCCGATGCCGCCAGACAGTTACCGCAGGAGATGCGATGGCGAGGAAGAACGCGCGCCCGCCCCGGTTTGGCAGACCTCGGCGCCGCCCGACGGCTGGGAACACAGGGTTGGCTTCGCAAGAATTATGCCATATCGGGAAGGCAAGGCGCTACCCACCGACAACCTGCAAAGCCGTGCAGGTTGTCGGTGGGCTATTTGTGATATTGGACGATGTCGGTGAGTTTTCCTGGCAGAATAGCACAAGCGGCACAACGCGCAGATAGGGTTCAGTTCGGAGTTTCGGGATAGGCAGAAGAGGCTTTCGCATCGAGGGGGCGCTGCCAGATTTCGACTTGCAGACTCTGCGGCGCGTTCTGCACCGTCGTTCCCGTAGAGCGCGGCACAAGGCGCACCCAGCCGCTGACAGGCGCGACAACGACCTCTTTCGAGTCGACGGACAGCCCCAAGACAGCACCCCGCTGGACAAACTCGCCATCTTTATAGATAGCGCCGTAGACAGGGTGAACATCCAGGCATAAGGGAATCATGACATGCCTCCCAATGGTACAAATTTCTGGACCGAGTTGCGAGCAGGTAGCTGCAGTGGATAGCTCGGCAGAGTCGGTCGCGCGCTTGGAACCGGCAGGAGTGGAAGCGCGCGAAAGGCTTTGTGTAGTACTACCCTGGTTTGACTTCTGCGGGACACAAAAGGTTCCAGTCTGACGAACATTAGGTCAATTTACCGGGTGGCGACATCGTCCCGCCCTCGAATCGCGTCTTCTCTCCTTTCTGTCCGTTCGCTCTCGACGTCTGCCTTCGCCAAGGACACGCGCACTATTCTAGCAGGTCTCTGTTAAGGTCAGGTTAACGCGCGGATATGTCAACCGCCCTCACCCCCGACCCCTCTCCCACGCTGCGGGAGAGGGGAGAGTTCAGAAAATCAAGCGCGGCTCAGTAAGCATCGGTTAACCTGGATGCTACAGGCCGGTAGGATGGTCAATATAGAACGTCTCCAGGCCGAAGCGGTCGCGCAGATGATCGGCGAGCGCCCGCACTCCGACCGTCTCCGTCGTATAGTGTCCGGCATACAGGACGTTCAGCCCGCGCTCCTCGGCCTCGAAATAGGTGTGGTGCGCGCCCTCGCCGGTCAGGAAGGTGTCCAGACCCTGCGCGGCGGCGCGGTCAATCCAGGAGCCTGCGCCGCCCGTGATGATTCCCACGCGCCGCACGGTCTCCGGGCCGGTCGCCATGACCAGAGGAGAGACGCCCAGCGCCTCCCGCACGCGCGCCACGAAGGCGTCCCGCGTCATCTCGGTCTCGGCATAGACGCCGAGGGGAACGCCCTCGAACTCCCCGAACCTTCCGGCAGGCGTCAGCCCCAGTTTGCGGGCCAGCACATAGTTGTTGCCGACCTCCGGGTGCGCGTCCAACGGCGTGTGGCAGGAGTAGAGCGCCAGGCCGTTCTTTATCAGCAGCGCCAGGCGGCGATAGTATGCGCCTGTCACTGGAGCCTTCGCGCCCCAGAAGAGACCATGATGGACGATCATCAGATCGGCGTTCCCGGCGACCGCCTGCGCGATGGTGGCGAGGCAGGCGTCCACGGCGACCGCGACCCGGCGGACTTCGGGCCGTCCCTCGACCTGCAATCCGTTGAAGGCATCCTTCCAGTCCGGCACATCGCGCACGGCCAGATAGTCATCCAGATAGGCGATCAACTCCGCAGACTGCATTCCGGTCCCCCCCGCGTGTGCGGGGAATATGGGAAACACCCTTTCGCCCGCCTTCGCCTTCGGTCTATCCCCGCGTGTGCGGAGAATAGATCGCTTTTTCGACGCGACAGCGCCCGATTCCTGCACAAAATACGGCGCACTCGACGTGAAAGCAGGCCCTATACCGTTACGCGCAAGGACGAAAATAGTGCCGAAAAAATGGCCGGAAGAGGTTGCAATCCGAGTCCCATTATGCTATACTGTCGCACGCTCCAGAGAGACAGGCAGACCGCTCTCTTGCACTCTCTTCTGCGTGATTGACCTTATCGCCTGGCGCTGAGGAGTGATGAGGTAATGGCCGAACAGGAACCATCCGGCTTCCACGTGGTGGACAGGCGGCGCGCAACGGCAGAGGCTCCGCAGGAGCCGCAAGCAGACACCGCCCCCGACGCAACAGCAGCAACGCATTCTCCCGATTCAAGCCCTGCCGCCCAGCCGGGGAGAGCCTCCGAAACGACAACGCCCGACGCAAACGATGCGGCGGCCCCAGACCAACAGGATACCGACAAGAACGCTTTCGGGCCGGACCCGGTCACACTGCTGGCGATAGCGGGAATGCAGACCGATACTCTGACGCTGGCCCAGACGCTCATCGCGATTTTCGACGGCCATGCCTGGCGGGCGATGGGGCTGATGGCAAGCCCGAAGACCGGCGAAACGCAGGTAGACCTACCCGCCGCGCAGCTTGCCATTGACTGCGTCCAGTTCCTGCTCGGCAAAGTGGAGAATCACCTTTCGGACTCGGAACGACGCGAGGCGCAGCGGCGCTTGACCGATCTGCGCATGAACTACCTGGCAAAACTACGAGAGACAGGCTCCTGACAGTCATCTAGTCGCGAGAGACCTGCTCCTGACGAAAAGAGCGGTTCGCTAAAGCCGCCATATTCCCCTGTGAACCGGAGCTATAGGAGAGTAAGCCATGATTCGGATCGGGCTGCCGCCCCCGGTGCTGCCGCGCCTGCGACTGCACTGGCACGCCACGCACACTCTGTTCGCCCGCCAGACGCGCTCCCTGCGCGAGGCGGCCGCGCACGCGACAGAGGCGTTGAAAGAGTGGCTGCAGCGCATCTCCCACAGCATGACGGCTCCCTGGCGGCGCGCTGCCGCCGCACGCCACAAGGCACGGCTGGTTCAGTTCGAAGACCGCTATGAAGACCTGGTAGACCTGCTCTGCTGGGCCGCCAAAGACGGCATCCATACGAACCGCGATGCGCGCTACCGCGAACTGCGCGCCTGGATGCAGAGGCACTATCCGAAACTGCGCCCCGGCCTGCGCCCACACTGGGCAGAGGCGGAAGCAGACGCCTGCGACCCCTTTGAATCCCTGTTCTCCGCCGAGAACGTAGACGAGATCATCCATGCCGAGGCCGGAATCGAGCATATCATGCGGACGCGGTGCGCTCTGGACGCCTATCGCGAAACACTGGAGGAGGCCGCGCGCCGGCCCTGACGCTTCGCCCTTCTGCGCTTATTCTTTCCTGACACGACCGCCCTGCGGAGAGTAGTTCTCCGCAGGGCGGTCGCTTTTCTTCCGCGATGGAGTGAACTCTTCGCTCTGCGCTGCGTCTTACAGGTAAGAGACTATGCCTTCCTCTCCTCTGCGCCCGGATGGTATGCGAAAGGCACGCGAGCCGACCTGTTTCCGGGCAGACCTACTGGGCAGCGCCTCAGACCCCTTGAAGGGAGCTTGCTCAAGGAATGCTGATCATCACTGGCCCCGGACGCAGCGGAACCAGCGTTCTTGCCCTGTTTTGCCAGAAGCTAGGATACGACCCAGGCGGACAATGGAATGCCTCGGTGGATGCCGGTCTCGAGCATCCGCAGGTCGTTGCTATCAACGACGCGCTACTGGGTGATATCTGGGCGACCGGCACAACGAAAAAAACGCTGGCCGCGCACGCCGACACGATGCGTCAACTCCCCTTCCCGGTCATCAAAGACCCGCGCTTCACGTTCCATCCCGGCATCCTGCGGGCCTGGCGCTCTGTCCGGGACGATCTTACCGTGATCCTGACCTACCGCAAGCCGGAACACAGCCTGGCCTCGCGGCAGCGCAAAGCCGAACTCTTGCAGCACCCCGGAAAGACCCATCCGGATACCCTGCGCAAAGACTTCGCCGACACCATCGAATGCCTGCTGGAACTGGGCATTCCGTTCCGTGTCTTTCTGTTCCCCCACTTTCTGGAACAGTATCGCTGCGTCCAGGCCGCGCTCACGGAACTGGGCCTTGCGATTCCCGAAGAACGTGGGGAACGTGCTTGGCGCGCAATCGTCAACCGGAAGAAGGTCCACTTTGGCAGCCTGGCACCGCCTTCCGACTCAGGACAGCCCGGCTCATGGCGTCTCGATCTCCACCACCTGGCAACGCGGCTCTGGAAAGGCCAGGAATAGAGAGCAGCGCGTCTGTAATGCCCGTTCAGTCGGGAAGACGGATGCGCCGTTCGCGCTCTTCCCAGGCGTCGGCCAGCCCGACATGGGCCAGGAACTCCGGGCCGGGCAGAAACGGATCGCGGGTCTTTTCCAGCCATGCGGACAGCAGGCCGCGCAGAGTCTCCTGCACGCCATCCGCCTGCGGGGTATGCAGGAGATTCCGCATCTGGTAGGGGTCAGCCTCATTATCGAAGAGGAGCCAGGGGATACGACCGGGCTTCTCCGCGTAGGTATAGCGCCGGGTGCGGACCGCGCGCCACTCCGGCATCCCCTGTGTCGCCGCCTCGTCTTCCGCCAGATAGTTTGCCAGGAAGAGCGATTCGGGCGAAACAGCCCCCGGCTCGCCGCGCAGCGCGGCGGAGAGGTCTTCCCCTTCTAATTGCGGACACTCCCAGCCGAGCAGCCCGGCCAGCGTCGGCAGCAGATGCACCGTTCCGATGAGAACGTCGGAAGTCCTGCCCGCCGGTATCCGCCCCGGCCAGCGCAGCAGGAAAGGCACGTGGATCGCCTCCTCATACGGCGACTGCTTCTTCATCCAGCCGTGCGACCAGAGCATGTCGCCGTGATCGGACGTGAAAACGACCAGCGTGTTCTCCACCAGGCCGCTTCGATCCAGGTGTTCCAGCAGGCGGGCCATCTGCGCGTCGAGCGCGGTAATGGCTGCATAGTAGTCGGCGATGGTGCGGCGGCAGCGCTTTCCGGCGGCCAACGGGTTGTCGCACTCGGCGATCACGTTCGGACGCAGCGGGATCGTTTCCGGGTCGTAGCGCGCGCGATAGCGTTCGGGAACCTGGTCATAGGGATCGTGCGGCGGCCCCCACGAAAGAACCAGGCAGAATGGTTCCCGCCCATCCTGCGCCCGCAGAAACTCCAATGCGAGATCGGTCTGCACCTCCGGCTCGTACCCCTCCGCCCGAATCACCTCCGGCGTATCCCGATAGTAGCGCGGATGGAAATAGTCGTGGTCGCAGTTGTAGACGGCCCAGAACGCGAAACCGTGACGGCGCGGGCCGGGAGGCGTGAATTTGGAGCGCGGCAGGCCGTCCAGATGCCACTTGCCGATGTAGGCGGTGCGATAGCCGTTGGCCTGGGCCACTGTTCCCAGCGTCGGCAGGCCGACGGGAAGCGGCAGGTCGTTGCCGGGGACGCGATTGGTGGTCGCGTAGGTTCCGGTCAGAAGGACGGCGCGGTTGGGGCCGCAGACGGGCGAGGTCGCGAAGGCGTGGGTGAGCCGCGTTCCTTCCGCCGCCAGACGATCCAGACAGGGGGTCTGCACGGTCGCGTTGCCCGCGCAGCCCATCTCCTGGCCGCGCATCTGATCCGCAAAGACAAAGAGCAGGTTCGGACTCTGCCCAGATAAAGCAGCCTGTGTCGCCATTATAACTCGCTTTCAGAGAGATTCGACCAGACCCTGACCATATCCTCATCGTCCCGGCGCTCCGACTGAAAGCCCAGCTTTGCCGCGATATGCTGCATGACCCAGTTGTTTGCCAGGATGTCGGCGGTCACATGGTGGATTCCCTCCTGGCGGGCGACTTCGAGCAGACGCCGCAGCAGTTCAGTTCCCAGCCCGCGCCCTTGATACTTGTCACTGATAAGCAGCGCGAACTCCGCTGTGGCGCTGTTGAGGCGCGTCAGGCGAGCCACCCCCATCAGTTCGCGCTGTCCCGTCTGTGGGTCGGTGGTCTCGGCCACCAGAGCGAGTTCCCGATCATAGTCGTTGAAGCAGATGCGGATCAGGCGCTCGTGCGCGACACGCTGGCTCAGCTTCATCAGATGGCAGTAGCGCAGATAGACGCTCTGCTCGGAGAGCGTCTCGTGGAAGCGGGCCATCATCGGCTCGTCCTCCGGGCGGATGGGGCGTATCGTCACCGCCGTGCCGTCCTTGAGCGTCCAGGGGGTGACATACTGGCTCGGATAGGGCCGAATGGCGAGGCGGGGCAGGTCTTCCTCGCGCAGCGCCGCGTCGTGCAGCACCACGCGGGCGTCCAGCGCCAGCAGCGATTCGGAGGAGGCGAGCAGCGGATTAATGTCCAGTTCCTTGATCCAGCGCTGCTCTACGATCAGGTCGCTGAACCGCACGACGATCTGTTCCAGCGCGGCCAGGTCTACCGGCCTGCGCCCGCGCACGCCCTGAAGCGCGGTATAGATGCGGGTCTGCTCCATCATGCGCCGCGCCAGCGTCGTGTTGAGCGGCGGCAGCGCCAGCGCGCTGTCGTCCAGGACTTCGACCAACTGCCCCCCCGCGCCGAACAGCACCACCGGTCCGAACTGCGGATCGAGACTGCACCCCAGAATCAGTTCGTACCCGTCGCGCGCCGCCATCGGCTGCACCGTCACGCCGAGGAAATGCTCCGCCCCGGCCTTCTCCCGCACGTTCGCCTGAATCGCCCGGTAGGCGCGCAGCACCGCGTCGGAGTCCGGCAGATTCAACCGCACGCCGCCCACATCCGTTTTGTGCGTGATGGTCTCGGAGTGCAGCTTGACGACCACCGGATAGCCGAGGGCGTCTGCACAGGCGACGGCCTCTTGCTCACTGGCGGCCACCAACGTTTTCACAGTGGGGATGCCGTAGGTCGTGAGAAGCCGCTTGGATTCGACCTCGGTGAGCAGCGTGCGGCCGGCCCCTCGCGCGGTCTGCACGATCTGTTCCGCCTCCGCGCGGCTCTCCCCGATCTCCTTCTGGGTTCCGCCTGCCGCCGGAAGGACGGGAATTTCGTAGAGGCCATGCAGGTTGTAGCTGTAGCGCCACATATAGTGAAAAGCGCGTGCGGCGGTATCGGGATAGCTGAAAGTCGGGATGTTGGCGCGGTTCAGGATGCTCTCTCCGGCAGCCACATCGGCCCCGCCCATCCAGCTTGCCAGCACCGGCTTGCCCGGAATCTGCGCATACGCTTTCAACTGCTCCGCCGTCTGGGTCGGATCGGTCATCGCCTGGGGGGTCAGCACGACGAGCAGGCCGTCGCTGTTGGGGTCTCTGGCGGCGATCTCGACCG
>DASRGL010000209.1:0-10179 GCA_035651115.1 Chthonomonadaceae bacterium | reverse complement strand
GGCCGGCGCGGGCCCGCGAGGCTGGGCTCGACTGTCCCAAGGTCCAGCTCCATTGTGTCGGAGTACATCGCCGGCGGCGTCGCGACCGTGTGGAATAGCCCCTGCTCCTTCATGTAGGCTTCCACGAGTTGGACCAGCCATGCCGGCCGCCCGGTGAAGCGAAGGTAGCGCAGCGTCTCGGCATCGACGGGGAAGATGCCGCAGGTGGCTCCGTACTCGGGGGCCATGTTCGCGATCGTGGCCCGGTCTGCCAGGGCGAGGTCCGCCAGCCCCTCGCCAAAGAACTCGACGAACTTGCCGACGACGCCCTTCTTGCGCAGTATCTCCGTGACGGTCAGGACGAGGTCGGTGGCGGTCGCGCCCTCCGGCAGCGCGTTGGTCAGGCGGAAGCCGACGACCTGGGGGATGAGCATGGAGAGCGGCTGGCCGAGCATGGCCGCCTCCGCCTCGATGCCGCCGACGCCCCAGCCCAGCACGCCGAGGCCGTTGATCATCGTCGTGTGCGAGTCCGTGCCGACGAGCGTATCGGGATAGGCCAGCGTCTCGCCGCCCTGCTCCGCCGTGAAGACGACGCGCGCCAGATACTCCAGGTTGACCTGATGCACGATACCGGTGCTGGGCGGCACGACTTTGAAGTTGTTGAACGCGCCCTGCCCCCATTTCAGGAAGGCGTACCGCTCCTTGTTCCGCTTGAACTCCAGGTCTACATTGAGGAAGATGGCCCGATCTGTCCCGAACGCATCCACCTGCACGGAGTGGTCAATGACGAGTTCGACCGGCTGCAGCGGGTTGATCCTGTTCGGGTCGCCGCCGAAACGCGCCATCGCCTCGCGCATCGCGGCCAGGTCTACAACGCAGGGAACGCCGGTGAAGTCCTGAAGCAGCACGCGCGCCGGAGTAAACGCGATCTCGCGGTCAATCGGCGTGCCGGCCTGCCAGCGCGCGAGACTCTGAATATCTTCGGCGAGAACGCTGACGCCGTCTTCGGTACGCAGCAGGTTCTCCAGCAGAATACGTAAGGAGTAGGGCAGCCGGGAGAGGCTGACGCCGTCCTGTTCCAGCGCCGCCAGCCGGTAGTACGCGACCTCGCGCCCTCCGACATGCAGCGTCGTTTTCGCCCCAAAACTGTTCTTCATCTTCATTCTCCTGACCTCGTCGGAATGCCTTGCAAATGCCTGTCCTATTGTAGAACAAAGCGCAGGTATAATGCAAATGAGATTTTTTCATCGGAGTGATGATTTTCTTGCATAAGCAGGGGGCCATTTGGAACTAAGGCAGTTGGAGACGTTTGCGCGGGTGGCGCAGTTGCGGAGCTTCACGCGGGCCGCCGAGGAGTTGGCGCTGACGCAGCCTGCGGTCACGCGGCAGATCGCGGCGCTGGAGCGGGAACTGCATACGCGCCTGCTGGAACGGATGGGGCGGCGCGTCCAGGTGACGGCGGCGGGCGAGGCGCTCTATGCCTATGCCGTGCAGATGCTCCGGCTGGCGCAAGAGGCGGAACGCGCCGTCGCGGACGTGGCGCTAGGCATGGCCGGTCGGCTGGCGGTCGGCGCGAGCAGCACGACGGCGACCTACCTGCTGCCTCCGCTCCTGCGCCGCTTTCGCGAAGCCTATCCCGGCGTGGAACTGAGCGTGCATACGGGCGTGTCGGCGCAGGTGGCCGAGAGGGTGCTTGCCAATGAGGTAGATGTGGGCGTGGTGACCGGACTGCGCGAGCCGTCCGGCCTGGTGGAGATTCCTCTGGCCGAGTTCGCGACCGGCGTGGTCGTCTACCCGGAACACCCGCTCGCCGGGCGCGCGCTCTCCTCCGGCGGCGCAGAGAGCGGCGTCAGCACGGCGGAACTGGCGGGCAGCCCGCTTATTCTGATGGAAGAAGGCACGAACCTGCGTACCTACGTGGATCGGCTGCTGTCGGCGGCGGGCGTGGAGGAGCGGGTCACAATGGAACTGGACAACGTGGAGGCGATCAAGAAGATGATCGAAGCGCGATTGGGCATCTCGCTCCTGCCGCTCCTCTCGGTCGGCGCGGAGGTCGAGGCGGGCCGCCTGGTCGCGCTGCCCCTGGCGGACGTGCCGGGTGCGCACCGCCGTATCGTCGCCATCCACCGCCCAGACAAGTACCTTTCCGCCGCCCTCAGCGCCTTCCTCGCCCTGCTGAAATCTGAACTCCCCCTCTCCCGCAGCATGGGAGAGGGTGTCAGGGAGTAAGGGCCATCTCACCCTCGCGCTCTGCTGCGCAGCACGAAACCCCGCGCGGCGCTCGAATTGCTCGCATAGACTATCAACGCAATCTAAGGAACCTGCCCCAGCCATCCTGCGTCCTTACTGCGGCGTCCACACGGCCCGAAGATATGGGAGGAACAAGATGGTATTTCTCAAACGTGGTATTTCGACCCTGGCGCTGTCCGCCGTTGTGTGCATCGGATTGGGTACGGGCGCTGTGGCGCGCGCAGGGCGTTCCCTCGGATTTCAACAGCGACGGCAAGCCCGATCTGGTCTTCCAGAATCCCAAATACCGGGCAACTCTCCGTCTGGACGATGGACGGCGTCAACGCAGTCGCAGGCGCATATATCCCCTTGACTCAGCAGATCGGTTGGAATGTAGCCTCTATCGCCGATATGAACGCAGACGGCTGGCCGGACCTGGTGTTCCAGAACACGGCCTCCGGTCAGCTTGCTATCTGGTACATGAACGGGCAGACGGTCATGAGCGCGGCCTATATCAACGCTCTGTTCCCGTCCGGCTGGGCCAGCGTGGGGCCAAAATAGACGCGCCCCTCGATGCTACGGCTCAATGCTATCGTCGCGTAAGCGCAAGCGAGGGCGGGCAGAACTTTGCCCGCCCTCAAAGCCTTCCGAAATCCGCTGGAGACCAGGCGTAACCCGTATCTTCTGACTATATGGCGCAGAACTCTTCTAGGATTCGCCTGTCAGCGGGACGCCTGTGGATGAGCAGCGTGGTACTCACAGAACTGCGGGACCGTCACTTCAGCCGCTGCTACGGCTTTCTCCAAGCAGGCGCCCGGTCGGTCTGCGCAGTCCGTCGGCGTGAGGAGGACGGACGGCTGTATGAAGCCCTCAACGACACCGTCTGAGCCAGGTCGGGGCGCAAGTTTTCGGTCCTGGACACGCATCACGATCCGGGGAACCGCCAGAACCCGAATCGCTTGAGCTGCGGTCCCTGCTTTGTGCGCCTGGCGCAAGCCGTTGGGGTCTCTGACCCTGGCACAGCAGAAGCGGCTCTCCCGCAGGGCCTGTCAGGTTTCGGAGGGTTCTGATATCCATGGGGGCAACGCCCTTTTTCAAGGCGCCAAGACGGTTGCCGCGTGAGTACAGGCGGAACGCCACTGCATTTTCGTGAAACAGCAACGTCGAGACAGAGACTAGGACAAAGCCACCAGGCGCACGCCATAGGGCGGAAGCGACAGGGCGTCCGTGAACGTCTCGCCGGTCAGCAGGTCGCGGACGGAAGCGGGCAGCGGCGGCGCGGGCAGAGGCAGCGTCGCGGTCTGCCGGTTATGGTTGAGGAGGAACAGCACCGCTCGGCCATCCTCCGCCACGCGCCGGGCCGCCTCCACGCCGCGCGGCGTGCCGGAGAGAACCGGTGTCACCTGCGCCTGCTCCACCAGCCAGCGCATCAGGTCGGCTTGCAGTTCGTCGTTCAGCACGGCTCCGACATACACCACCTGCCCGCCCTTCGTCCCGACCGGATGCCGCGTGACGGCAGTTCCGCCGTCCAGCCAGCCGTTCGACTCGCCAAAACGGGCCAGGATTTCCGTCGTCTCGCTCAGAGGGCGCAGACGCTCGGCCCACAGGCGGCTCTCGCCCGCCATCGCCGTCTGCCAGGAGGCGCGCACCGGAACCGGCGTATCCAGCGGATAGAACTCCTCCACCTCGACGCCCGCCAGTTCGCGCAGCGGGCCGGGCTGAAGCGCGGGGAACAGGGCGTTGTGCGTATCCTTCTGACCGCAGCGCACCGTCAGAACGAGCGTGCCGCCCGCCTCCACGAAGGCCGTCAGGTTCTGTACTGTCGTCTCGGAGAGCAGGACGAGCGCGGGCGCGAGGACCAGCTTGTAGCCTTCCAACTCCGCCTCCGCCGAGAGGATGTCCACCCCGACGTTCTGCGCCGCCATCGGGCGATAGTAGCGCCGCAGATGCTCCACCGGGTCGAAATCTTTGTGATGCCGCTGCCAGTTGAGCGACCAGCGCGCCTCATAGGAGTGGAGGATAGCGGCCTCGTTTTTCGGCGTCGTGCCGTTCAGCGCCTCGCGCGCCGCCTGGAACTCTTTGCCAAGCTGCTGCGCTTCCGCATAGAACGGGCGCGGGTGGCCGTCCGCGCCGAGCAGTGAGCCGTGCAACTGCTCCTGCCCGCCCGGAGCCGACCGCCACTGCCAGTAGAGGACGGCGTCCGCGCCGTGCGCAACCGCGTGCCAGGCCATGCAGCGCCCCTCGCCCTTGTTGAGATGGTTGTTGATCTCGGCCCAGTTGACATTGCCGGGCTGCGTCTCCATGACCCAGAAATTCTGCCGCTTGAGGCCGCGCGTCAGGTCGTGGACGGCCCCGCTGTTCCGATAGTCGTTGTGGCCCGTTCCCACATACCAGTCCCACGAGACGAACGAGAGATCACGCGCCACTTCGTAGTGGTCGAAGGCGTCGAACCAGCCCATGAAGTTGTGCGTGATCCACTGTTCCGGGCGGCAGTGGAGCCGGAGTTCGTCCATCTGGAGCTTCTGGAAATCGCGCCAGACCTTCGTGACGAAGCGGCGGAAGGCCAGCATCAGGCCGGGATTGTGCGGGCCGATGGGCAGCGGTATCTCGTTCCAGTCCGTGTAGGTCTGGCTCCAGTAGGCTGTTGACCAGTGGGTATTCAGCGCGTCCAGCGTGCCGTACTGCTCCTTCAGGAACGCCTGAAACTGGCGGCGCGCGGTCTCGGAATAGTCCACCCGGTTGTACTCGTTGTCTATCTGCCAGCCGAGAATGCGCTCGTCCGGCCCGAACCGTTTTGCCATCTGCTCGACGATGCGGCGGACATAGCGTTGGTAGGTCGTGCTGTTGGGGGCATAGTGGCAGCGGTTGCCGTGCTGGGCCGGGCGTCCGTTCGGCTCTATCGCCAGCGTGTCCGGGTGATGATGGGTCAGCCAGGCGGGAGGCGCGGCGGTCGGCGTTCCCAGCACGATGGCAAGCCCGTTCTCGTGCAGCAGGGCGATGGCGCGTTCCAGCCAGCCGAAGTCGTAGTGGCCCTCGCTCGGCTCCATCGAACTCCAGGCGAACTCGCCGATGCGCGCGACGGTAAAGCCCGCCTCCCGCATCAGGCGCACATCTTCCGGCCAGCGTTCCTCCGGCCAGTGTTCGGGATACCAGGCGGCTCCCAGATGCATCGCGGCCTCCTCTATTTCGATTCCCGCCAGACTCTGCCGGGTACTGAAAGTACCCGTCTGGAAGGCGCTTCGCGCCGACCGTCCTCGCGGGCGGAATGCGGCAAACGCGCCTGCGGCGCGGCTTTGTAGACACTTTCGCGAGAGGCGGATTCAGTTCACCACCGACCAGAACACTTTGCCGCGTTCACGGGCGACTTCGCCCTGATACCCCGCGTCTATGGGGTCGTCGTGGCCCAGGCGCAGCAGGGAACGCTGTTCGGGCGTGAGCGCGGCGACAAGCTCCGGCGTGAGGTAGTCCGCCCAGTGAAAGCGGAAGCCGCCGTCGCGCACCTTGCGGAACAGCCAGTGGTGCATCAGCCTCCCCTGCGGCGAGCGATTGAGATGGGTCGCGTGGAAGATCTAGGAACTGCGGATGATCAGCTTGTCCGGGCCGACCTCCAGCGGGACTTCGCCAGGCAGTTCCACGTCCGCGACACTCTGCCAGGCGCTGTCGTCAGTGCGTCCCTGGCGGCGGCGGGTCTGAGTCACCAGTTCCGGGAGGTGTTCGGCACGGGGCCGGTGGCTGCCGGGAATGACGCGCAGGCAGCCGTTCTCCACCGTCGCGCCGCCGAAATAGTGCATGAACTCGACATATTCGAAATGGGCGTCGAAGTGCCAGGCCGTAGACCGCTGCGGGGCCAGTTCGTTGATGCCGCCGTTGCGGTAGTAGATGTCGGGGTCGCCCTCGAGCTGCCGGGCGATCTCCACGATCTCAGGATGCAGCTCGATGCGCAGGAAAGGCAGTGAATGATCCAGCGCGCAAAAGTAGCTGTCGGGGACGGCGGGCATCAGGGTGTAGTGGTTCTTTTTCGTGTCCACCTTCGCGACCTCCGCCGGGTCGCGGGCATACGCCGCGACCGCCGCCAGGCAGTCGTCGGTAAGGGCTTTCGGGAAGGGCGCGTCAATGACGAGGTAGCCGTCCCGATGATACTGTGCGAGTTGTGCGTCGTTAAGAAGCATAGGGCGCTCCTGGTGTCAGGTGTGGTTGTGAGGAGTATACCCCACGTTGCCGATGCAGGCTTCCTCCCGACACAGATAAAGATACAGCAAGGCAAAAAAGAGACGACAGGGTGAGCCAGATCACACTGCAAGGCGGCCCGAATCACAGAATTGACAGGCGATCTGCCTTTATACTCCCTGCATTCCATCGCGGGGGCGTCACAAACGTCGTGTGACAGACCCTGCCCGTTTCCAACGAAGGGAGATACTGTCATGCATCGTCGTCTCTTGTCTCCGGCGCTGGCGATTCTGGTTTTGGCGGTGACCTCGCTCTCTGCGGCCCGCGCCCAGTACGCCTTCGTCTCTCTGCATCCTGCGGGGTTTTCTCTGTCGAATGCCCAGGGCGTCTCCGGCGGGCAGCAGGTGGGGTTCGGGAAATGGAGCGATGGACATAAGCACGCGCTGGTATGGAACGGCTCCGCTGCTTCCGTGATAGACCTGCACCCCTTCCTCCCTGCGGACTATACGGATTCGGAGGCATGGAGTATGAACGCCAACGGGGATATTGTCGGAAGAGCGCTCAACAGCAAGACAGGCGGATGGGAGGCTGCCCTGTGGAAGCGGGTGAAAATACCCGGCGACTTCAATGGCGATGGCAAGGTGGACCTTCTCTTCCAGAACGCCCCGGCTCAGCAGATGGCCGTCTGGTATATGAACGACATCACGCGGCTCAATGATGCCAGAGTCGTGGGCGGCGCGTATGTCACTCCGATCCAGCAGGTGGGCTGGAACTGTGTGGGCAGCGGGGATACGAATGGCGATGGCAAGCCCGACTGTTCTTCCAGAACTATACGACCGGGCAGTTAGCGATCTGGCGGATGAACGGCGTGACGGCCATTGGCGGTTCGTATGTCAGTCAGAAGCAGACGTCAGGCTGGAAGGCAGTGGCAGTGGCGGACATGAACAACGACAGCAAGCCGGACTTAGTGTTCCAGAACAGCACGACTGGGCAGATGCAGGTCTGGTACTTGAACGGGGCAACGGTCATCGGAAGCGTCTATCTGAGCGCCAGCGCCGCTGCCGGATGGATAGGAGTGGGGCCGAAGTAACCGCTTCCCGCCGAAACAGGGATCCCTTCGCCACGCACGCCTTCTGCACAAGACAGAAGGCGTGCGCCTTTCGAGGAGAGGCGGGAAGCAGGTGCGCCGTAGAAATCGTGTCTGCGGCAGGGTATACTTTGAAGGCGCGCAGAGCCGTGTTTGGCGACCTCGCATGTTCAAAGGAGACCTGGATTGGCCGTTCGCTCACCCGCCTCGCACAACAACCAGACCCCCGCTGCCCAGTCGGAAATACGCCCGGAACGCGCGCAATGGATCAGCCTGCGCGCCATGCTGCTGGCCGTGCTGCTCGCGCCGGTCACGGCCTACTGGTCGGCAGACCAGTTAGTAGATGTTATCTTTTCGCTGATGGTTCCGCCCGTCGTCATGACGCTGATCGTGGCGCTGGCAAACCTGATCGTGCGGCGTATCGCGCCGCGCTATGCGCTCACCGAGGGCGAACTGATCATCTTCTACGGGATGCACACGGTCATGGGCGCGATCTGCGCCGAATGGATGACCGTCATCAACCCGTACATCCACTCCTACGCCCTCTATGCCGACAGCGATAGCCGCTTCAACGAACACGTCAACCCGTTCACGCATCCCTGGTTTTTTGTCCAGCCCAAAGACGCCGACAAATTCAAAGACTACGCCAACGGCGGCTTCGGATTCCGCTACTTCGTGGCGCATCTCTATCTCTGGTGGCCGTTCATCGCCTCGTGGACGGCGCTGGTCACGCTGGTCTGCCTGGCGATGCTCTGCATCAACAGCCTGATGCGCGACGAGTGGACGAACCGCGAGAAGCTGGCGTTCCCGATCATCCAGCTTCCGATGGCGATCGTGCAGGCGGGCGCGGGGCGTTCCCAGGTCTGGAAGAGCAAGCTGTTCTTCATTCCGTTCCTCTTCATGTTCGTCATAGATATGGTGAACGGCTTCCACTTCATCTATCCGAGCGTGCCGCTCATCAACGTGCGGTTCCTCGGCGATGTGGCCCAATGGCTGCCCAACCCGCCCTGGAACGCCATCGGCTGGACGCCCATCGGTATCTTTCCTTACATGGCGGTCATCGGCTTCTTCATGCCGACCGACCTGCTGTTCTCCTGCATCTTTTTCTTCTTCTTCCGCAAGGCGCAGCAGGTCTTCACCTACTCGCTCGGTTACACGGAGAGCGCGGGCGTCTTCGGGGGCGGCGGCCTCGTGCCGGAGCCGCCCTATTTCAGCGAGCAGTCGTGGGGGGCGTTCCTGGCCCTGTTCGTCACGGCGGTCTGGGTGGCGCGGCACTATCTCAAGGAGGTCTGGCGGCAGATATGGCGCGGCGCTCCGCAGGGAGACCGGGGCGTGCCGCATCGTGTCGCGTTCCTCGGCCTGCTATTCAGTCTGGCCGGTGTCGGTTATATCGGCTGGATCATCGGCATCCCGCTCTGGATGGTGGCCTTCGCGACGCTGCTGTTCCTGGCCTTCAGCGCGGCTATGACCCGAATGCGCGCCCAGATCGGCGCTCCTTCGCACGAGATGGCGTTCATGGGGCCGAACCAGATGCTCGTGGACTTCGTCGGCACGCAGTCGCTCTCGCAGGCCGGGGTCAGCCGCCTGGTGACGACCTTCTTCTTCATGAACCGTATCCACCGCACGCACCCGATGCCGCATCAGTTGGAGGCGATGAAGATGGGCGAGACGGCGCGCATCAACCAGCGCGCGCTGTTCGTTGCCATCCTTTTCGCCACCATCTTCGGCAGCGTCCTGGGCCATCTGGTCTACATCTACAAGGGCTATCGGTGGGCGGCAGAGCGGGCGGGCGGCGACACGGCGGGCGTCGTCGCCGAACTGGTCAACAAGCCGCATCCACCCAACATCGTCGGCATCGCGTTCGTGGTCATCGGCTTCACGTTCGTGCTGCTGCTCGACTTCATTCGGTTTCGCGTCCCGGCCTTCCCGCTCCATCCGGCAGGCTATGCGCTGGCGATGAACTTCGGGCTGGACTACTTCTGGTTCGGCCTGGTGATCGTCTGGCTCATCAAGCTGTTCGTCGAGCGGTACTACGGCCTGAAGGGCCACGACAAGCTGCATCAGGTCGCGCTCGGCATCATGCTGGCGGAGTTCTGCGCGGAAGCGATCTGGGCCTTCTACGCGATGTATACGCGCACCGCGACCTACAGCATCTCTATCAACGGACGCCTCGGCTGGAATCAATAATCCGGCCAAAGGAGGAGAGTATGGCAGCGAAAACCAGCGTCTTTGTCGGAACGGTGGGCGAGGGGGTCTGGCGCAGCGAGGACGCAGGCGAGACCTTTGCGCGCCGCAGCGCGGGCATGTTCATGGAGTCGGATGTGCGCGCTCTGGCCGTGCATCCCCGGAATCCGGCGGCGCTGTATGCCGGTACGAATGCCGGGCTGTATCGCACCGGAGACGGCGGCGAGAACTGGCAGCGTCTCGCCGGGCCGTTCGATCCGGGACAGGGCTGGCCGGGCGGCGTGATTATCTGGTCGCTGCTCGTCCACCCACAGCAGCCGGAGACGCTGTTTGTCGGAACCTGCCCGCCCGCGCTCTACCGCTCGCAGGACGGCGGCGCGTCCTGGCAGAAGCTGGATGCGGAACTGCCGGAGTGTCCGCCGCTCATCCATTCGCGCGTCACCTGCCTGCTCGCCGACCCGAACGACGCCGATACCATCTGGGCGGGCGTGGAGATCGGCGGCGTGTGGCGCAGCCGGGATGGCGGCCATCAC
>DASRGL010000208.1:0-5247 GCA_035651115.1 Chthonomonadaceae bacterium | reverse complement strand
TGCCCTCCTGTCGGGTAGTATACAGAGTAGAGCAAAGGCTGATCTCCGCAACGTCGGCGGAAACGGTTATCGCTCCCTGACAAGTTGCTGTAGGAGGTTGCTCTGCCACACGCCTTCGCAGAGCGTAAAACAGCCAGAAGGCTCTGAGAAATCAGAGATGGCCCCGCGTGAGCGGTGTGGCACGGGCTGAAAACCTTCGGGTTGTCCTGAACTTCGGTTCGGTTGTCAGACAGCCTCTTGTGTCGGTCGGCTCCGAGAGCGACCAGGCGTGAACCGCCTGCGCTTTAGCCAGGGGTATCTGACAAAGAATGCCAGTAGAGAAGGCTGGGTCATCCCAATTTGTCGAGGCAAACTCACATTTTCTTGCGCGATCTCAAGCTGCGGCTTCATGCCGTGCGATTTATCATAATTTCCATGCTTTCACAATGATGAATAGATGGCAAAGGAATGGGTCATTAGACTTCTTGCGACAGTGTCCTTCTGAGCGGAGCGAAGAATCTCAAAGGCAGAGACCCTTCGCAGGCTCAGGGGGACATGGTTGAGAGGTTTCGCTGCGCTCAACAGGACAAATTCGGGGACTTAGGCAAGAGGTCTATTGAAAGACATTCTATCCTATTCTGATTGCATGGGCGACCGACATCCTGCAAGCGAACTATTAGATAGCATACTCAGCATTTGTACCTGCAAAAAGCGTGCCAAGTAAGCAGCAAGCCACCACTTATCAGGAGGAGAGACGCGCGTCCATGTCCAAACCACGATAAAAGATTCTGATGCGCCAGACACCAACCCGGGCCTATAAAGGCCCGGTCATCTCTCTGTATAACATGCGATTCTAATGGAGGAAGCCCATAGACCTTGCACAATCCCGCGTCCGCGAGGACGCTTGGCCGCAGGCCCTCCAGACGGGTACGTTCTGTACCCGGCAACCGCGAAGGGGCAAAGTCTCCCTGGTTTGTCTATAAGCAAGTGGATAGACTGCTATGATGGGCTTTTTTTCGCATTCTCGCAGTGGGGCGGCGCGCAGCGCCTTCCAGACGGGTTTTCCAATGCCCGGCAATAAGGAGACAAGACAGATCATGCTGACCGAACAGCAGTGGGATCAGTACGAGCGCGACGGCTATCTGCGCCTCGGCCAGGTCGCCACGGATGAAGAGATGGAAGCCTTGCAGCAGCGCATGGACGACATCATGCTCGGTCGCGTGCGCTACCAGGGGATGTGGTTCCAATTGGATAGCGAGACCGGGGTCTACAGCGATGTGCCTGCAGGCGGGCAGTGGGCCGGCCCCTCGCTCAGCTACCGCAAGATCGAGTTGCTGGAACGCGACCCGCTCTTCCTGGCCTATATGCAGCATCCGCTCTTTCGCGAGATCACCCGCCGCGTCTATGGCGAGAACGTCAGCATCTACCGCGCCATGTTTATGAACAAACCGGCGGGGAAGGGGACGATCCTGCCCTATCATCAGGACGCCGGGAGCCAGTGGGGACTCGACCGCAATCCCAAGATCACCATCTGGACGGCCCTGGACGACTCCACCATCGCCAACGGCTGCGTGCAGGTCATTCCGGGCAGCCACAAGCACGGCCTCTTTTCCGACTACGGCCACACCATCACCAGAGAGCAGGAGGAGCAGTACGCCAGAGACGAGGACAGCGTCTATCTGGAGGCGAAGCGCGGCGAGGCGATCCTGCTGGACAATCTGCTGCTGCACCGCTCCGGCGTCAACACGATAGACTGCCCGCGCCGCGCCTTCAGCGTCTGCTATCTGGACGCCGCCACGCGCTCGGTGAAGAATCCGGAACGCCGCTTCCCCGTCGTCTTCGGCGAGGGCGCGCTGCGGGTCGAGGATGCAAAGCCGGATGAGATAGCGGCTGCGTAGCCGTCCTTTTCTGCCGGACGCATCAAGCCGTCGCGCTGCGCCTTGATGTCGCGCAATGGCCTCGCGCACGGCAGGCGGCGAGACATAGCAAACGAGGAGGCGCGCGCCTCCTCGTTTGCGGTAAGGACGACTATTTCAGCGTTCACCGCAGCGGAGTATTGATGAGTAGTTCGCTTAAGTTCGCCAGGCCGAGCGGCACGGTGGAGACCTTCCGCTTGATGCGCGCCAGCGCATTGTCTACGGACTTGGTCTTACAGTGCAGTTCCGTCGCGATCTCCCGGTAGGACTTTCCGATCTGGTAGCCGACCAGGACATGCCACTCGAATTCGGAGAGCATCTGTTGCAGCATCTCGTGCAGCACCTTCGTGTCCTCGCCCTGAATAACCAGGTCTTCGGGGTCTTGGGTCTCGGTGGCCGGGATGATGTCGGAGAGGTTCCAGTCGGGGCCGGAATCTTCGGCGGGGCTTTCCAGCGAGAGGGAGGTGTTGAGCGGCATCTGCTTCTGGCGCGTAGCGGTCTTGATCGCGGTGATGATGTGGCGTTGGATACAGACTTTGGCAAAAGCGGGGAAGGAGATAGCCTTGTCGCAGCGGAAGTCCACGATGGCCTGCCAGAGACCGATCATGCCTACCTGCAACAGGTCTTCCTTTTCCGCGCCCACGAGGAAGTAGGACTTGACCTTGGTGCGGACAAGGTTCCGGTATTTGTACAGCAGGTACTCCGATGCGGACTCGTCGCCCCGCTGCGCCCGATGAACAATCTCCCGGTCGGCCATATCCGCAAATTTTATCTGGCTAGGCCGGAGATGGTGCTGCAATTCACTAATCACCCTGTTCCCTCGATCCGTCGGAGATTTTTCGGCGTGGTCGGCGGCAGGCCAGGAAGGATCAGGATCAGCAGGCCATGTGCGCCGCGCGATGCCGGAGGAGTAGTTGCAGCAAAGTGCTTGAGGAATATTATACAAGAAAGAATGCGGGAATTCAACCCTTCGCCTGGAAATTCGCGAAATCCGTTACTTTCTGCGTGAAAAAGACGGCGGATGCCCGGCTGCCGGCCTGGAAAAGGGGAGCCGACGACCCGCAGGAGAGCCGTCTGCCGATGGCGAACCAGAAGGCAGACCGCCCGTTGGCGAGAAGCCAGGCAGTCCCACGCCCTCCTGCGCGCACAGAGGGCGACGATGGATACGAGGAGAACGCACGTGAGCCGAAAACAGCAGCAGAAGGTGATGCCGCCGCTGGCCGGGCTGGCGACATACGAGCAGGCGGCGCGAGTCGGATACAGCGTGGAGGAGAACGTCACGCGCCTGTGCCGCTATAACTACGTCAAGACGCGGCTGGTGGAGATCAGTGCGGCCTTTATGAACCCGGCGCCGGAGTGGGAGGTCAAGACCGCGCTCAGCCTGCACCTCTATCTGGATGCCGAACACAGCCAGGCGATCCGGCAGCGCATTACGGAACTGCGGAACCCGCCGCCGCGCCTGGACGAGTCGCCGGATGCGCGCCTGACCGCCTTGATGGAGGAGGCGCTGCGCGCGCAGAACACGCTCGAACTGCTGGTCGGCGTCTATCGCGTCCTCCGGCCCGCGCTGCGGGCTGCCCTCCAGCAGCATCTCGACGCCGTGAACCCGGTCTTCGATTTCCCCACCTGCCGTCTGCTGCGGATCGCGCTGCCGGAAGAGGCGCAGATGATCGCCTGGGGGGAGGAGGCGCTGGCGGCGCTGATGACGGATGCGGAGACAGAGCAGCAGGCCGAGGCGTGGGAGCGCCATCTGCGCGCCTATCTTCAGGCGGCGGGCGGCATCGCGGGCGATGAGGTTATCCCCGACGATCTGGCCCTGCCTGCGCCGCGCGCGAACGGCGCGTTCGTCCCCAGCGTGGAACCCCGCCGCGATGCGCGTTCCGGCGCGATCTACAACTTCTACTATCGCCCGGACGCAGTCTACCGGGACGAGAAGGCGGCTCCCGATGAGCGCACGCTGGCGCTGATGTACAAGCGGCTGCATGAGATGGACGTGCCGGAGATGATGTCGAGCATCCTGTTGCAGACGCCGGGCAAGCCCTGGGAATACTATCGGGACATGGCGCGGCAGTTGTGGGACGAGGCGCGGCACGCGCTCATGGGTGAGGTCTGGTTCGTGGCGCGCGGGATAGACTGGACCTGGACGCCCAATCACGTGGGCTGGTGCCGGTATCTGAATCTCTGCCTGACGCCGCTGGAACGGCATATCACTCTCTACGGCATCGAGCAGAACCTGATGCACGCCCAGACCGGCAAGCGGTACGAGTGGCAGATCACGCAGCAGGCGAACGACCTGCTGGCGACCTATGTGCAGGACTACGACTGGGCCGACGAGGTGCTGCACGCGCAGATCGGGCGGCGCTGGCTGAAGCCGGAGGTCGGGGATGTCAAGGCGCTGCTGGCGCGCTACCAGGAGATTTGGGAGCGGCCCATCGCCATGCCGCCGCCGCCGACTGGCCCCGCGCCGCAGGTGGACTGGTGGCCGGAGTTCGTTCGCGCGGCGCTCGGCAAGGAGAGTTCGTCGCAGGCCGGTCTGGGCGACCTGGAGTGGAGCCGGGACACGGTCTCCTCATCGGGCTGAGAACCTGCCAAATTGCCGGGAAATATCGCAACCTTTTTCCCTCTCCTTCGTCTGAGAAGGTGTGAACGCTGGATTTTGTGTTGAGTCTGGCTGCTAAAGAGAGAGCGCGGCACGCGAACGATGCGCGCGGCCCTTCGCCGACAGGTTCGATCCGCTCACGGCCCGCCACTGTCGCAGCGAGGGGGATTGCGTCCTTATTTGAGGGAGAGGGAGAAAGTGTCATGTCCCCGTTTGAACAGCAGATACCGGTCCTGTTGGAGTTCCGGGCGATGGCGGCGCCGGTTCTTATCACCGTTCCCGGCTTTGTGCTGCGTTATCTGGATACGCACGCCGAGCGCGCTTTTGCGCCGGATGGAACCGTGATCTATCGGCATCCGTGCGCGCCGCGCGCCCTGCCGGAGTTGCGCGGCGCGGCGGAGCGCGTTCCCACAGTGGCCTGATCCGATGGCCTGTAACGGCCCCTCTGTGTCGGCCCGCGCAGGAGAGGGAACCCGGTCGGTTCTGGGCGCGGGCCGTTCGCATTGCAGGAAACCGGCGGCGGCGCGGCGAACTGCGGGTTGGCGCGGAGCGGTTCTGCGCCGACGACATTCATGACGCCATCCAACCCGCCTGCCTCCGACCAACCGACGCCGCGCGCTCCGGAAGCCGCGCGCCTGTCCGCCTCCGATGCGCAGACCGCGCCTTCTGCGTCTGCCGCCCCGACAGCGCGCTATCGGCTCGGCGTTCTCGGCCTGCTGCTCGTCTGCGGCTTTGCCTTCTTCTGGCGGCTCG
>DASRGL010000207.1:0-10652 GCA_035651115.1 Chthonomonadaceae bacterium | reverse complement strand
GAAGATGCTGAGCAAGGCGAAGCTGGCTATCGCCGTCGCCGACTCCAGCAAGATCGGGCAGATCGCGTTTGCCTGCGTCGCGCCCCTGACGGCGGCCAGCCTCTTTCTGACGGACGCGGGCATCATCAGTGAAGATCGGACGGCGCTGGAAGAGGCGGGCCTGCGGGTCGTGGTCGCCGGATAAGACGCAACGCGCGACCGATCCCTGCCCGCGTCTCTGGGCGCGGGCCTATTCTCGGCGAGGCGCTGCGGGAGGAGCGCGGTTCAGGGCGTGCTGGCGGCGGCGCGCTCCGGCGGGACAGGCTGCGAGAGCGCCTGGGTCATCTGGGCGGCGCGCTCCGGCGGCAGCAGCATGAGTATCTGCCCGACCTGCTTCTCGTCCATGCGGCGCACGATGGCAAGCACCTGATTGGCGGGCAGTTTGGCGAAGATGCGCGTGACCGCTTCCGGCGGCATCTGCTCGTAGACCGCCGCCAGCCGCGCCACGTTTTTCGGGTCCAGCCCGCTACCGGACGGCGAGGCGCTGTCGCCGCGCTTCTGCGCCGCCCTCTGCGCCTCGAAATCGGCCCGCTCTTTGGCAAGCGCCGCTTTCTGCGCCTCCAGCGCCTTCTTCTCTTCGGCCAGTGGATCGGCGGCGGCGGTCAGCGTGACTTTGGGCGCAGCAGGCTTGAGCGGATGGTACAGTCCGACGGCCTTGAGCGCCGTGCCGAGCGCCTTGTTCTTCTGCGCCAGCTTCGATACGGGGACCACGCCGACCTTCGCCAGTCCATAGACGGCCCCGACAATGATCACGAGCGGCACAATGACCGCGAGAGCGACCTTCATTCCTTTTGGCACTTTCCTTTCCTACCGCGCCCCCAGCATTCCGAGGATGCGCTGCACATACTGCTGCGTCTCCGCATAGGGAGGCACGCCGCCGTACTTGCGGACGGCGGCGGAACCGGCGTTATAGGCGGCCAGCGCCCGCGAGAGATCGCCGCTGAACTCGCGCAGCAGGCCCGCCAGGTGGCGCGTCCCGGCGGCGATGTTCTGTTCAGGATCGAAAGCGTCTCGCACGCCGTAGGACTGGGCCGTTTCCGGCATAAGCTGCATCAGGCCCCGCGCGCCGACGGCAGAGACCGCGCGCGGGTTGCCGCCCGATTCGACCTGGATGACGGCGCGCACCACCTCCGGCGGCAGGCCGTTCTGCGCGGAGTAGCGCGTAATGAGAGCCTCGATGTCCGGCGCGAACACCCCCTCCGTCGCGCCGAGCGGCCGCAACTGCACCTTCCCGCCCGCCTGCGCCAGCATCACATCGAACGGACGAGGGGCCGCCGCGCCTGCGCTGCCGGGTCGGGGCGTCTGCGTCGGACTCTCCCCCGGTGGCGCAGAAGCGGGCGCATTCATCGCGCCGATGCGCGCCATGATGTCGGAAATGCGGGCCAGCGTCGCCTGCAGATGACTCTCCATCAAGCCGCCTCCTTTGCTGTGACATCTGTCGTACTGTTCTGCGGACTCTGCGTTTTCATACCGCGAACGTGGCGCAGTGTCGCCAGTTCGTCCAGAGCTTCCTGTTCCAGCTTGTTTCCCAGGGCGATGTGCGCACCCAGGTCTTTCTCCTTGAGATGCGAGACCGCCTCCCGCGCCTGCCGCGCCGCCACCAGCGCCTGACGCTTCTCCTCGGCCTGAACGCGCGCCGCCTCCGCGCGGCGCTGCATCTGCCCGATCGCCGCCAGGAGCGTCTCGACATAGCGTTCCCGGTCTGCGATCTCCTGCGTGTCGAACCGCTCGCCCTGCGCGCCGCCGGGCCGCCCCGCGACCGTCTGCCGGAACTCCTCCTGCAAGGCGGCGATGCGGGCTTCGAGGGCCTGGAGATAGCCCTGCGCGGCGGCGAACTCCTGCTCCCGCAGCGTCTCGATGGTCTCCCGGTGGCGCAGCACGGTCTCCAGTCGGAACTTGAAACGGCGCATTCTGTCTCCTTTAGCGGTTCGGGAACTGCGTCAACAACAGGCGCAGGGTGTCTCCATAGGCGCTGGCTTCATCGGCGCGCTGGCGCAGAAAGGCGTTCGCCGCCTCGATCTTCGAGCGGGCATAGTCAATGCGCGGGTTGCTGCCGTCCACATAGGCCCCGATATTGATCAGGTCTTCCGCGCCCCGATACGTCGCCAGGATCTCGCGCAGCGTGCTGGCGGCGTCACGCTGTTCGGGCGAGGTGATCTGCGGCATGACGCGGCTGACGCTCTGCAGCACGTCAATGGCCGGATAGTGGCTGCGCTGCGCCAGGTCGCGCGATAGCACGATATGGCCGTCCAGGATACCGCGCACCGTGTCCGCGACCGGCTCGTTCATGTCATCGCCCTCGACCAGGACAGTATAGAGGCCGGTGATGCTGCCGACGCCCGTGCCGGATGTGCCGGAGCGTTCCAGCAGGCGCGGCAGCAGCGCGAACACCGAGGGCGTGTAGCCGCGCGTGGCGGGCGGCTCGCCGATAGCCAGGCCGACTTCGCGCTGCGCCATCGCCAGGCGCGTCACCGAGTCCATCATCAGCATCACGTTCGCGCCCTGATCGCGGAAATACTCGGCCACCGAGGTCGCCACCAGCGCCGCCTTGATGCGCAGCAGCGCGGGCTGATCGGAGGTCGCCACGACCACGACGGAACGCTGCACGCCCTCGATCCCCAGGCTGTCCTCGACAAAATCCCGCACTTCGCGCCCGCGCTCCCCGACCAGCGCGATCACGTTCACGTCCGCGTCCGTGTTCCGGGCGATCATGCCCATCAGCGTGCTTTTGCCGACGCCGGAGCCGGAGAAGATGCCGATGCGCTGCCCCTTACCCAGGGTCAGGCAGCCGTCTATCGCGCGCACGCCGACCTGCAGCGGCTCATGAATGCGCGGGCGCGTGACCACGTTGGGCGGCGGCGCGTTCACCGGGTAAGTCATCGGCATATCGAGCGGCGGGCCGCCGTCCATCGGTCGGCCCAGGCCGTCGAGCATCCGGCCCAGCAGTTCCATGCCGACCGTGACCTGCTGCGTCTGGCGCGTCGCCACGACCTCGCTGCCCGGCTTGATGCCCTCCATGACGCCCAGCGGCATCAGCAGCACGCGGTTTTCGCGGAACCCGACGACTTCGGCGAGAACGGGCGGCTTTTCGGGATCATAGTAGTTGGCGCGGTCGTAGTAGATCTCGCACAGTTCGCCGACCATCGCGCTCGGCCCGATGGACTCGATGACCAGCCCAATGACCTGCGTCACCTTGCCATTCTGCCGCACGGGGTCGAGGCGCTCGATCCGCTGCGCGTAGCGTTCCAGGTGGATCGGCGGCGGGGGAATGTCCGGCAGTTCGAGGATTTTGCCTTGCATGGGTTATTCCTGGCTGTCGCGGTGCGCGACCATCTGTTCCAGCGTGTCGGCGACCTCTTGCAGTTGCGTCTCGATTCGCGCGTCTATGTTGCCCGCCTCCGTCTCCACGATACATCCGCCCGCGCCCACCCGCCGGTCTTCGATGATCTCGATATGCGGAATGCCGTCCAGCAGGCTCATCAGGTCTTCGCGATGGGAGCGCACCGTCTCCAGATCGGAGGCGTGGACGCGAATGCGCAGCGTGCCGCTCTCGGAGACGCGGCGCAGGGCGTTCTTAATCATGGAGAGCGCCACCTCGCGGCTGGCCGTGACCTCCTGCTTGATGACCTTCTGCGCCAGTTCAAAGACCAGCCCGATGACCTGCGGCTCGATTTCCTCCCAGGCGCGCTGGCGTTCGGCCTCGATGTGCAGGAGGAAGGCTTTGAGGTCTTCTCGATAGGCTTCGCGCTCGTCGTTGGCGCGCTGCGTCAGGATTCGCTGCGCCTCGCGCTCGCCATCCAGATAGCCCTGCACGTAGCCCGCCTGATACCCCTGCTCCTCCGCCTTCTGCTCGATGGCCTGGGCCTGCTGGAACGCCTGCCCGACGATCTCCTGCGCCTCCTCGTTGGCCTTCAGGCGCAGCAAGGCGATCTCCGGCGGCTCCGGCTCCCCCATCTGCTGGCGTCTGCGCTCCTCCGCCGCAATCGCCTCCACATCGTCGAAAGCGAGTTTGCGCACGCCGGTCTGACCGCCCGCTTCGATCTCACCGAGCGGCGCTTCCTCCTCCGGAGCCTCCTCCGACAAACGCGGGGCGAGGTATTGAAACCAGTTGATCGGCGTGGGCGGCGCAGGATTTTTCGGCGCGACACGCGGCGCGATAAGCGGCTCGAAAGGCAGGTCGGACATGGATAAGGTAGAACCCTTTAGAACGATTGGACATGGCCTTGAAAGGCCCGTCTGGAGTTGCCAAGCCTGCCTGCGCAGGCTCCATTCCCTCCCCCTGTTCTTGGGGGAGGGTTAGGGAGGGGGGCCGATTCAGACCGGGGATTTATCCCCGTGTGACTAGACTAGACGACGATCTCTTCGGCCCCGCCGCGCGCCACGACGATCTCGCCCGCCTCTTCCAGGCGGCGGATGACGCCGACGATGCGCTGCTGCGCCTCCTCGACGTTGCGCAGACGCACCGGCCCCATGAACTCCATATCTTCCTTGAGCATCGTGGAGGCGCGCTCGCTCATGTTCTTGAAGATGCGCGTCTGGACTTCCTCGCCCACGCCCTTCAGCGCCAGCGCCAGTTCCTTCGTATCCACCTCGCGCAGTACCTTCTGAATGGAGGCGTCGTCGAGCATGATGATGTCCTCGAACACGAACATCAGCTTCTTGACCTCGTCGGCCAGTTCCGGGCTGGTCTCCGTCAGCGATTCGAGGATGGTCTTCTCCGTCGTGCGGTCTACCCAGTTCAGCACTTCGACCAGGCTCTTGACGCCGCCCGCCGCCGTAAAGCCCTGCGTGATGACCGCGTTGGACAGCTTGCGCTCCAGCACCTTTTCGATCTCCCGGATGACCTCCGGGGGCGTCCGATCCATGATGGCGATGCGCCGGGCGACCTCGGCGCGCAGTTCTTGCGGCAGGCCGGAGAGGACGGCGGCGGCCTGGTTCGCGTTCAGGTGCGCCAGGATCAGCGCGATGGTCTGCGGATGTTCGTCCTGGATAAAGGAGAGCAGTTGGCTGGGGTCGGTCTTCTTGATGAAGTCGAACGGCAAGACCTGCAGGGTCTGAATGACCTTGTTGATGACCTCGTTGGCCTTGTCCTGCCCGAAGGCGGCCTCCAGCGCGCGCCGCGCCTGGTCTATGCCGCCCTCCGAGATGACCTCCTGCGCCAGGCACATCTCATGGAACTCGGCCACGACCTGACGGCGCACCTCCGGGGTCACTTTGCCGAGCCGCGCCACGTCCAGCGTCAGGTTTTCGATGTCCTCCTCGCGCAGGTGCTTGAATATCTTGGCGGTCGGCTCCGGGCCAAGCGCGACGAGAAGCACCGCCGCTTTCTCCCGATTGGTCAACTGCGCCATCTGATGTCTGCTCACCGTAGGCTTCCTCTCTCAGGCATAAGGGAAAAGGGAGGAGGCATGAGTAGAAACCGGTTCCTCACGCATCCCTCGTGCCTCCTACATCTGTTCTTCCGCGATCCAACTGCGGATGAGCGCGGCGACCGTCTCCGGCTTCGACCGGGTCAGATGCACGATGCTCTCCAGGTGGGCGTCGAACGCCTCTTCGATCACGTCGTAGGTCTTGGGGCCGCCGGAACCGGTCGGCAGTCCGATAGGCTCCCCGTCCTCATCGAGCATCTCCGGGCTGAGCGAGGAGCGCGGAACCATCGTCCCATCCGGGCCTTCTACCAGCGCGTTGCCATCGGCCATGCGGAAGCCCAGGCTGCCGCCGCCCGCCCCCGCGCCTGCCAGCACAAGCGGCCCTTCGTCGGCCCGCTTCGTCTTCCGCAGGGCGCGCGCCAGCAGCATAAAGGTCACGAACATGATACCGAGCGGCACGGCGAGGCTGATGAGGCTCTTCATGTTTTCGGCAGACTGCGCCGCCGCCTGCGCCTCCTTCTCCTGCTTTTCGCCGCTGCGGTCGAAGGCGATCTGCGCGATGGAGACCTGGCGGGTCGGATCGCCGGGGGTCGCGCCGATGGCCGTGCTTAATATCTGCTGGATGGAGGCCACCTGATCTGCCGGAACCTTCGTATCCACCAGCGCGCTGACGGTCATCTTCTCGATGCGGCCCGGCGCTTTGATCGTATGCTTGACCGTGCGGCTCGGCTCCGTCTGGGTCGTCGTGATTTCGTGCTTGTAGTTGCCGTCGCTGCCGGTGGTCTTGGCGTAGTTGGGAACGCCCGGCGCATTGCCCCCGGCCAGCGGCGGGTTCGCCGTGACATTGGCGTTCGTCCCTGGCGCTGCCGCCGCGCCGCCGACGGAACCTGCGCCTTTCAGTTCTTCCGTCTCGCTCGTCTTCTGCGTCACGGCTCCGGGGTCTACGGTGTCGGTCTTGATCTCCTCCTGGTCGGAGTTGAGTTCGACGTTGACGAGGACGACGGCTTTGCGCGGCCCGATGGTGCTGTCGAGCGCGCTCTGCAGCTCGCTGCGCTTCTTCATCGCAAGCTGGGTCTGCTGCTTCATGCGGTCTTCGGCCAGGCTGCCATCGCCGGAGCGCGTGCCGTCGTAGAGCAGGTCGCCCTGCCCGTTGACGACCGAGATGTTCTTTTCCGACAGGCCGGTATAGGACATCTGCGTGAGGCGAACGATGGCGCGCACGTTCTCTTCGGAGAGCGACTGGCCGGGCTTGAGCTGCACCAATACAGAGGCGGAGGGGGGATGCTTGTCGCTGGCGAACGGCGAGTCGTCGGCAGGCGCGACGTGTACGGTGGCGCTGGCGACCTGCTGCAGGCTCATGATGCTCTTGCCGATCTCGCCCTCTTTGGCCCGCAGCAGCGTCGTCGCCTCCATCGTCGCCGTCTGGCCCAGCGTTCCGCCCTTTTCCAGCAGTTCGTAACCGAGGGTGGCCGAGGACTGCGCCGGGAGGCCCTGACTCATGATCTTCATGCGCATCTCGTCGCGGCTCTGCGCCGGGACTTCGATAGCGGTTCCGCCCTGCTGATAGCGAAACGGGACGTTGGCCTCGCGCAGCTTGTCGCTGATGGCGTTGGCGTCCTGCGCCGACAGGTTGGAAAAGAGCGGGACGTATTCCGGCGTGCTGGCCCAGGCGATAAAGCCGATCAGAGCGATCAGCGCGCCCAGTGACGACAGCGCCAGAATAATCTGGTTGTTGCGTCCGAGACCGTCCCAGACTTCACGCGCACGATGAATCACGTTGGCCGAGTCCTTCCACTACATGCGCCTACACGTTGACGCGCTGTATCTCCTGGTAGGCGTCTACCAGCTTATTGCGCACCTGGATCGCCAGCGACAGGGCCGTGCTGGCCTCCTGCGCCGCGATCATCACCTGATGCACATCTACATTCTCTCCGGCGGCGAGGCGCGCGGTCATCTCTCCGGCGCGCACCTGCGTCTCGTTCACCTCCGCCAGAGCGTTCTGAAGGAACTGCCCGAAGGTTTTCGGAGTTCCTTCCGCGCTGGCGTCGGCTCCGGGGATCGGCAGGGCCGCGCCCTCCTCGCTGCGGATCTCGCGCGAAATGGGGGAGACATCCAGAACGGAAGAAATGGGGTTGATCTGCATGGCAAAAACCTCATATTAGCCGCAAATGAACGCAAATAAACGCGAATAAAATCCCTGACATAGACTAGCTTTAATCTGTGTCCATCTGTGCAATCTGTGGATTCTGCTGCTTTTCATTTGCGTTTATTTGCGGCTCGATCTTAACTGGCGCGACCGATCTCCAGCGCGCGCTGCTGCATCTGCTTGGCGGAGTTGATGGCCGTGACGCCCGCTTCGTAGGCGCGGCTGGCCGCGATCATGTCCACCATCTCCACAATCGGCTCGACATTGGGCAGCCTGACGTTGCCGTTGGCGTCGGCGTCGGGATGGCCGGGATCGTGGACGATTTTGAAATCGTGCGTCCTATCCGGCTCGATGGCCGTGACCTGCACGCCTGCGCCGGTCATCTGTCCGTTGCGCCCTTCGCCGCGCGCCGCCGCCAGCGCCGCCGCGAACGCGCCGCCCGCCTGCCGGGCGGCAAAGACGACCTGCTGCCGCCGATAGGGCTGGCCGTCCGCGCCGCGCGTCGTGTTGACGTTGGCGATATTGTTGCTGATGACATCGAGACGCACGCGCTCGGCGGTCAGGCCGGAGGCGCTGATCTGCATGGAGGAGGCAATACTCATGGGAAGTTCCTTGTGGCGTTGAGTTCCGGCAGGGCTATCTGCCGTTGATGACCGCTTTCAGGCCGGAGAAGTAGCCCGCGATTCGATCCGACAGCGCCTCAAACGTGAGCGTGTTGGCAGCCAGTTGGACCATCTCGGTCTCCATATCTACATTGTTGCCATCGTTGCGCATACTGGTCGTGTTGATGGTGACGACCTGGGGCTTGATCGCAGAGATCGGGGTACACGCTCTAACGCAGGGGTTATCGCGCTGGGCGAGCGCGCGGGCAAGCTGCGCCTCGAACTGGACTTCCTGCCGCTTGTAGCCGGGCGTGTTGACGTTCGCGAGGTTGTTGGCGATGACCTGGTGGCGAAGCGCGGCGGCATCGAGCGCGCGGGTGGTGGCGACGAACGTATCTCCGCCGAAAAGTCTGTCTAGCATGGAGAACTCCCCGTTCAGGCGTTGGGCGTCAGGCGTTGCGAAATGCCGGTGTGCATCGTTCTTCCTTCGGAACAGAACGGAGACAACAGCGTCGGTTTTTTAACGCCTAACACCCTGTATTTCCTGGCCGGTCGCAACGGCGCGCGGGTTCGCGATGCAGAGGCGCGCGGCGCGTTCCGGCCCATAGCGTGCGTGCAGATAGTGGTAGGCGGCGCGCAGCGTGGGCGGACGCCAGGTCGGCGAGTGACTGTCCGAAGCGACGACACCCGCCAGGTTTCGGTCTAAGATCCAGTGCGCCGTCGCCTGCGCCTTCGCGCCGTTTTCGCCGACGATGCTCATGCCGGTCAGTTGCAGCAGCGCGCCCGCGGCGACCAGTTCCGCGGCGATCCCCGGCTCGCTCTGGATGACGGCATTGCGCTCCGGGTGGGCCAGGACCGGGCAGAAACCCGCGTCCATGATCTTCGAGAGCGCCTTGCCTGTCCAGTCCGGCAGATGATCGAACGGCGGCTCGACCAGTACGTAGACTCCGGTATCGCCGAGCGTCAGCACATCGCCGTGCCGCAGTTCAAAGGCGGTATCGAGCGTCAGCGGCACTTCCTGCCCGGCGACAAGTTCGACGCGCGGCCCGCATTTTGTCGCGGCCAGGGCCGTTTGCACTTCGCCCACCAGCGTGCGGATCAGCGCCGGGGTGTTTTCGCGGCCCCGCCAGTAACGGTGGGGCGTCGCCGCCAGGATCGCCGTTCCGTAGCGCGCGGCAAGGCAGGCCATCCGAAGCGAATCGTCCAGGGAAGTAGCGCCGTCGTCAATGCCGGGCAGTGGATGCGTATGGATGTCGGCAGCGTTTGCGAAACGGCGTGGGCCAGACGGACTTGAATGCGTGGAATCGGTCAACGCGCTCCTCGAACCCCCGACAGCGACGACACGCCCTGTTTCTCGGATTTTGCCTGCCATTCCCTGTCTGTCAGACCTCTGCAAAAGGGTTACGGGCAGGAGGACGCACCGGCAGTCTCACTCCGAATTATTGGCGGGAGAGAGGCATGGCTTCAGGTGTTTTTACGGGGGCGCAGCCAAAAAGTACCATCCCGGCTGCGCGATAAAGTTCGGGGCGCAGGCGTCCGCTTCCTGCGTGGCCCCGCTCCTTATCGGGCTTGTTCCAGGTCAGCGGTAGTCGTCGCGGATGGGGTGGAAAATATCGAGGGCGCGGGCCGGCCCCTGTACGCTCCGCGCGCTGTGGGGCGTGTTGGAGGGAATCCAGTAGCTATCGCCCGCGCGGATGAGGCGCGTTTCGTCGCCGATAGTCAGCGCGAACTCTCCTTCCAGTCCGACACCCATCTGCTCGTGCGGGTGCTGATGTTCGGGAACGACGGCCCCCTCGTACTCGAACCGGACGAAGGAGAGCATGACCTCATCGCCCCAGGCGGTCGTGATGGTCACGCCGGGGAAGATGGTTCTGGTAGGCTGCTGGCTCAGGTCGAAGAAGGGCATGGCTTTCTCTGCAACGCGATTCCCGCAGATGCGGCGAGGATGTAGGGTCTTGCCAGGCGGAGAAGCCCTCTCGGCCCTGGCGCAGAGATACTATACCCCATAGAGAGAACGGCGCAGCGCCTCCTTCCGAACGTAGAAGGAGACGCTGCGCCGAGATGCGCCCGGCAGGGCCGTTTGAGGAGAGCGCGCTTTCCGGGCGACCTTAAAACGTGCCGGAGTAGACCCGCAGCGACTGCACGAACTGGCTGAGATTGCTCGGCCCCCATCCATTATCGAAAGTCACTCTCAGCATGGCTGTGCCTCCGGCGGGCAGCCCAGAGGGATAGGTGATATAGGGGTAGCCCTGATAGTAGCCGCTGACGTTGCTGAAGTTGCCGCCGCCGAAGATGTAGTACGACTGCAACACCTGGATCGGGCCGGAAATCGGTGTCGCGGTATTGTTCGTGACATATAGGTCGTACTCCAGACTGAGATTGAACCAGTTGATTCGCCGCAGGTAGGGGCCGTACAGTTGCAGGGACACTTTCCCGGTGACATCGCGGTTCGAGCTGGTTGCGCAGGGAGTTGAGCGCGACCCGCAGGCTGGTGCG
>DASRGL010000206.1:0-7514 GCA_035651115.1 Chthonomonadaceae bacterium | reverse complement strand
CAGTTTTTTGGCGCGCTCGCGGGCCAGGTTCTCGACCGCATCCACGAGTTCGTTGCCCTCATAGTAGCGTTTGCCGGGATAGCCTTCTGAATACTTGTTGCAGAAGGGCGTCGCCATCGCCTGCATCACGGCAGCCGACGTGTAGTTCTCCGAGGGAATCAGGCGGACGATCTCGGTCTGGCGGCGCACCTCCTGCACGGTGATTTCATAAATCTCCGGGTCAATCTCACGCAGGCGCTCGAAGTTGGAAGCGGTGGAGACGAACGGCGTCTCCAGGGCTTGCGGGGCATTTTCCAGGACATCGGTAGCGGACATAGTCGGTCGCGTTCTCCTTGCTTGTGGCAGCGCACCGCCGCGCGGCTTGCGGTCTGCGCGCAGCGATGTCGGCGTGGTGTCGTGTTGCCGGGTGGGTTGGGTGGCAGGCGTCAGGATTGTACCTGCCGCCGTCTTCCCCTGTCAACAGGCGGAAACGCCTCGGACGAACCCCCTGTGACCGGGCCATCGGCGCAAATCGGCGAAACATTCCGCTCTACTTGCAGGTCAAAATGAATCCGATATATAATGGAATGGTGAGGAGCCGATCTGTTCAGCCCTCGTCTGCATCGGGACGAGCCGGGGCGCTCTCCCGACCTACAGGCGCGCGAAGGAGGCGAGTGGCATGGAAAAGTGGGTCATCGAGACACGCGGCTGGCAGCAGATATTGACGCACCATTGCGACCAGGCGCAGCCCAACGATACCAATGCGGTGCTGCACCAGGACATCGGCGGCGGCTATGTACGCTGTGACCGCTGCCACGAAAAGTTTCTGCCGACGGAGGAACCGGGCAATCCTCGCCTGATGCTGCGGCTGGTTCCCCGCAAAGGGTAACGCCGCCGCAGGGCGTCCTCGGAGGCCGAACGAACGGCGTCTCCGCCAAGATAAGATCCGTGCGGTGACAGCGTCCTGCGGAGACAGCGGGCGCAGTCGCTAGAGCGCGCCCATATGTCGAACGATACTGCGGCGTAAGGTATAATGCCTGGAGAATGAAGGCCGGAAGGCCCGCGCGCCGCCGTCCCATAGATTTAAGGAGATTAGATGACTCAGATTGCCCTCGGAGGAATAATGCAGCGCCAGGGAGTGCGTCAGTTCATCAAGTTCTGCATCGTTGGCTTTTCCAGTATGTTCATTGATGTGAGCATCGCCTACTATCTGATCTACTTCCTGCATCTGAACCCGACTCTCTCGAAGACGCTCTCCTTTCTGTTCGCCGTCACCAATGGTTTCATCTGGAATAGCCGCTGGACATTCCGGGGTATGGGTTCCGGTCGGCGGCACGAACTCTATATCAAGTTTCTGCTGGTGAACTGCGTCGGACTGGTTCTCAACATCACCATCTTCAAATCGGTGCTGTTCATCTTCACCGGGCGCTTCATCGGGCAGGGGATTCCGAATAAGCCGCACTTTGCGTTAGCGACCGGCGCGGCGGTGGTCTGCGTTTCGCTCTGGAATTTCCTGGCAAATAAAAAATGGACGTTCAACGGATAGCGGAAAGCTTAGCCCCCCTCCCTGACCCTCCCCCCAAGAACAGGAGGAGGGCATCAGTCGGCGCAAGCCGACGCAACACTCCCCTCTCCCGCAGCGTGGGAGAGGGGCTGGGGGTGAGGGCCAGCCGAGAATACAGACGGGCCGGAGCGTATAAAGTGCGCCCCGGCCCGTTTTGCGTCTGCGGCCTCCCATCGGCCTCCCGGCAAATCCTCTGTTACTATCCCCCGGTTCCTCCGTCAAAGAGAACGAGACTCCAAAAAGGAAATCCCGGCAACGGAATCGAAGTTCGTTGCGGCATGAGAAGGAGAGAGCCGTAGTGCATGAGACTGCGTAATTTCCCCCGAGGGAGTGTCATCGCGGTTCTGGGCATGGCGCTGGCCTGCCTGGGCAGCGCCATAGGCGCGCAGGGCCAGACGCCGGCCGTCAGCGTCGCGCAAGAGCATGAGACGCCGACGACGCAAGCCGCCGCCGCGACCGAACTGCCGGTCGGCGCATGGGGGCCGTATGCGCGCGCGCACAGCGGGCCGTGCTATCTGGCAAACCGCCTGTTATCCCAGCTTTTCGTGTTTCCTATCGTCGTCGGGCAGCGGCGCGAGGCGCTGATCTTGCGCCCCTTCAAGACGGCGGACGGCAAGACGCGCCTGCGCCCGGAGCGCGCCCTGCTGGAACGCCGCGCCATGGGCCTGTCGCCCGTGCAGGCCGCGAACGACGACCGCGCCGAAGGCGAGGCAGCAACGCGCAACCGCCGCGCCCGGATTCTGGAAGCGGATGCCGACGGTCTGTTCTGGAGCGCGCAGATAGATTTCGCGCCCGCCAAGCTGGCGCAGGAGGTCGCGACGGCTCCCGGCGCGCAGGCGGAACCACCCGTATGGGGCGCGGGCGAGGCGACCGTCACCTGGTTCCCGGCCTACGCCGACCCTGCCGCTGACGGCCTGCTCGTGCGTGTGACCCTCACGAATCGCTCCTCCGCGCCGCAGACCTATTTCGTGGACCTGCTCGGCGGGATGAGTACGCTCACGCCCCAGTTCGATCTTCCCGACCTGTCCGTGCAGACCGGGGCCGGTGAGGACGGCGTCATCATCCAGCACGCCAAATGCGAGGCGGTCTTTGCGCTGGCCGCCGGAGCAAGCCAGTTCCCGGCGCGGACGTATCGCGTGGGCGAGGGCTATTTCGGGCCGGACGCCGCGATCTCGCAGCGCGATGCCGCCGGTGTCGCGCAGCCCGCAGGTCTCCTCGCGTCGCCGTCTCCCGGAGAGGGACAGTGGGGGCTGGCGCGGGCGGACGACATCACGGTCGCGCCCGGCGCGTCCACCTATGTCTTTCTCTGCGTGGGCGTGGGAGCGGACAAGGACGCGGCGCGCGAGTCGGCCCTGACTCTGCTCAGTCTCGCGGACGACGCGATGCCGATGGGCAAGCCGCGCGAAGGAGCCTACACCAGAGCGCTGGCAGCGCACGCAAAGGCGCGCTATGCCAGCGGCGACGCCGCGCTCGACCGCCTGATGGCCCAGTCGCTCGCCAACATCCCGTTCGGGATGTACCGGCGCATCGGCGTGCCGACCCGTATGGAAGCGTCGGGCCGCGCGCCGGGCAGCTATCAGCCGGAGGCGGGCGGCTACATCGCGCTCGGATGGGCGGGCTACCGCCCGGTCTGGGCCGCCGCGCAGCTCAACGCCTGGTTCCTCACCAACGGCAACGCCGACGCGCCCATCGAACGCCCGCAGGCCACCGCGCCGACCAATCTGTTTGCGCTCTGGGAACTCTATCAGCGCACGCACGACCGGGAGATGCTCACGCGCTTCTATCCGTTTGCGCGCCGCCGCTACCGGGAACGGCTGGCCGCAGGCAGGACAAAACCCGACTCCTGGCTGTTCGCCTGGCCGGAAGCGCGTCCGGGCGACAGCCCGCCGCAGACCTGCGCGCCGGAGTATTCGGCCTATGTGATCCGCGCGGCGCAACTCCTGCGCTTTATGGCGGAGGAGACCGGCCAATCCGTGACCGAGCCGCAGGAGTACACGCGCGACATCACGGAGGCAACGCGCGCCCTGAACAGTTCGCTCTGGGAGGCAGGGCGCGGACTCTACTTGCCGAAGCCGGTCGCCGATGCCAGCGCCGCGCCGACGGACTCGGTGACGCTGTCCTCCCTGCTCCCCCTGCTGGCGGGGCCGGGCGCGATCCCTCCCGAACGCCGCGCTGCCCTGCTCAAGACGCTGACCGATCCGGCGGCGTTCTGGAGCGACTACGGGCTGCGCAGCGTCTCGAAGGCCGCGCCGGGTTATCGCGCCGATGCGCCGTACCAGGGAGCCATACATATCGGCCCGAACTGGCTGCTCTGGAAGGCGCTGCTCGACTACGGCGAGACGGAGACGGCCCGCAAGCTGGCCGAGAACGTCGCCCGCGCCTACCATGCCGCGCAGACCGCCGCCAACGCCTGCCCGGAGTGGCTGAATGGCGACACAGGCGCGGCGGGCGGCGCAACGGACTACTCCGGCGATGCGAGTGCCGCGCTGCCGCTCTACGCCGCCTATCATCGGCGCGGCACGGTCTCGTCCGGCTGGGATACCGTCCTGCTCGACCAGCGTTACGACGCGCCGACCGATACGCTGCACCTCGTCTTTCGCTCTCTGAACCCGGCCGGCAAAAGCGTGCTGCTCTGCGTGCTGGGCCAGCCGAACGGCCGCTATACGCTGTCGGGCGCGCTGACCGGCTCCGCCACCGCCGACGCGAACGGCGTTCTCACCCTGACGCCTCCCGATGCGCCCGGCACGCGCCAGATGGACATCGCGCCTGCGGCGGAGGCGGCGAAATGAGCGACCTGACCCACCGGCCCAGGGCGCTGCTTGCTGCGCCCCTACGGCACGGTCTGTCTGTTCTGAAACGATTCGGGACAGACCGTGCGACCCTAGAACGCTGCGCTGGGAAGAGGGTGACAGCAGCCTCTGCCCTTGTACTGGCGATGGCAGGCTGCGCGCGCGCGCCGCGCCTGGAAGCGCCGGAGGTTCCGGCAAGTCCGCCCGCGCGCCCCGGCGTCTATGCCGACCTCAACCCGCGCTGGTCGCACGACGGCCAGCGGATCGCATTCCTGCGCGCCACGCCCGACCGCTGCCTGCAACTCTATGTCGCCGACGCGGACTTGCAGCGCCCGCTCGCGCTCCTGGAACCCGAAGAACTCTGCCCCGACCGGCCCTACAGTTCCAGCCTGCGCCGCTACGCCTCGCCCGACACCCTGGCCTGGTCGCCGGACGACCGGCAGATCGCCTTTGCGCGGATCGAATGGTTTTTCTTCGGAGACGGGGAAAAGCTGCCGGGAACCGGGTTGTGGGCCTTCGATACGCAGTCCGGGCGCGTGACTCCGCTGGCGCTGCACCCGGAACGCTATCTCAATGCGTTCTACTACTACCATACTCCGCAGTGGTCGCCCGATGGCCGCTCTCTGGCGTTCATTGGCGAAGGCACTAACGGGCAGCGCGTCCTGATGGTGCGCCCGCTCCAGGCGCAGCAGGCGAAGGAGGTCGTTCCGCGCTTCGACAACTATGAAGACAGCGATTGGCCCGCGTGGCAGCCGCTCACGCCCGCCGACAGAGCCATGCGCCGCCCACCGGCCCTGGCCTATCGGCAGGGCGTTCAGCGCGCGCCCACGCTCCTCCCGACGGAAACGATCCGGCGCATCCGGCCCGGCAGCAGCGAGGACGCGCAGACCGGCACGCTCTGGCGTATGACGGCGAAGCGGTACGCGGCGCTGCTGTCGCCTCGCAAGGCGGGCGACGAAACTATCGTGCCGCGCACAGGGCATCTCGTCTGGTCGCCGGATGGAGAGTGGCTGGCCTTCACGCTGACGCCGGATGCCAACGACTACGCGCGCTATGAACTCTGGGTCGTGCGGCAGGATGGAACCGGAGCGCATCGTGCCAGCCCGGCGGACGGGCGTGGCTACTTCGCCCCGGTCTGGATCGGCAACGACCGGTTGGGCGCGCTGTCCCCGCTCGGTTCGCGCTATGAGGTGGTCGTCGTGAACCTTCCCACCCGGACGGCGCGCACGCTGGGCCGCATTGACAGCGCGGACTGCGACTGGTCGCCGGATCGCAGCCACATCGTCTTTGCCGGGCCGCCGACTTCGCCGCCGGAAGGCAGGAATGTCCCGACCACCCTGCGCCTGTTCGCGACGGGGCTTCGGACGGCTCCCACGCGCGCGGTCGCAAGGAGATAGCTGTGTCCCACCTTCTGGCGAATAAATTCGCGGCTGGAAAAGCCCAAAGTCGGCCTGCGCCGACTCCGCATTCAGTCCGCGAAGGCGGACTTCGTGCCTTTGCAGTCGCGAATTTATTCGCCGGACTCTCGTTCTTTCTCTCCCTTCTGCTGCTCAGTTTAGCGGGCGCGCGGCCTCTGGCTCCGGCGCACCTGGCACACCACGCGCAGGTGGCCGCCGCGCCGAACGCGCCGATTGCCTACGAGTTAGCCCCGGAGGTGAGCGCGCCACCGCGCCGCCTGCGCGTCACCATGACGTTCGCCGCGCCGCCGGGAGCGAACAAGGTCGCCTTGCAGATGCCGGTCTGGTCGCCGGGGGACTATCATGTGCAGAATCACGCGCGCTATGTGCAGAACGTGCGGGCCTGGGAGGGCGATCCGGCGGACGCGCGCCCGCTCGTCGTCGCGCATCCCGACCCGAACACCTGGGAGGTGCAGACCGCCGGGGCGCCGCGCATCACGCTGACCTACAGCCTGCCGGAGACGCCGCCGGGCATCTTCAGCGAGAACATCCAACTGCGCGCGAAACAGGCGTTCGTCAACGGCCCCGCCGCCTATCTCTATCTCGTCGGGCAGAAAGACCGGCCCGCCACGCTCACGCTGCGGCTGCCGAAGGACTGGCGGGCGGAGACCTCTCTGGAACCGACGCCCGCGCCGGACGAGGCTCTTGTCGCCTTCACTGCGCCGGACTACGACACGCTGGCCGATGCCCCGGTCGTCATGGCCGCGCCGACGGCGCTGGAGACCCGCGAGTTCGCCTACAAGAATGTGCCGGTGCGTGTCGTTCTCTTCGGCGATGTCGGCAGCGTCCGTGACCTGGATAGCTATCTCCCTCGCCTTCGCAAGATCGTCGAATCGGAGTCCCGGCTGATGCAGGGGTTTCCCTGCCCGCGCTACCGGTTTCTGTTCGAGGCAAAGGGGCGCGGCGGCGGGCTGGAGCATCTCAACAGCAGCCGTATCGCGCTCTGGCCGGAGGCGGGCCGCCGCGAAATGGCGCTCATGGCCGCGCACGAGT
Organism: Chthonomonadaceae bacterium; assembly: GCA_035651115.1. Classification (GTDB taxonomy): domain Bacteria; phylum Armatimonadota; class Chthonomonadetes; order Chthonomonadales; family Chthonomonadaceae; genus DASRGL01. The sequence goes on along the minus strand of DASRGL010000206.1, from coordinate 732 downwards.
TTTTCCATCTCTGGAACGTCAAGCGGATTCGCCCGCGCGTCCTGGGGCCGTTCGACTATCTCCATCCGCCGCGCACGCGCAATCTCTGGTTCGCCGAGGGCGTCACGCAGTACTACGCCGTGATGTCCTGTCTGCGCGCCGGGCTGCTGTCCGAGGAGGAGTTTCAGACCTATTGGCGGAACGCTATGCGCGCGTATCAGAGCAACCCGGCTCGCCTGCGAGTGACGGCGGACGAGGCCAGCCTGAAGGTGTGGGAAGGCGGCACGAGCAACGGCTACGGCGGCCTGGACTACTACGAAAAAGGGCAGCTGATCGGCCTGTGCCTCGACCTGCAGATACGTCATGTCACGGGCGGGGCGCGCTCGCTGGACGACGTGATGCGCTTCCTGATGCAGCAGTACGGCCTGCCGAAACCCGGCTATGGCGAGGACGACCTGCGCGCCGCCATCGTCCGGGTCAGCGGACACGATCTTTCGGACTTTTATGACCTGCTGGCGCGCTCGACCGAGGAGATGCCCTTTGCCGAATGTCTGGCGCGCGTCGGCCTCGACACCGACCTGCGCCCGTTTCGTAACGCAACGCCCGCACAGACCGCGCTGCGCGCGCGCTGGTTAGCGAGATATTAGGAGACGACTAACCCTTCTTTGCCCGGCGAATGAATTCCCGGCTGCAAAAGCACCAAGTCGGCCTGCGCCGACTCCCTCCTCAGACTCTCCCCTCTCCCGCAGTGTG
>DASRGL010000205.1:0-4414 GCA_035651115.1 Chthonomonadaceae bacterium | reverse complement strand
CCTTCGCTTTGTAGCCTGCGGCTCAGTGTCCTGCGGACACGGTACAGGCCCAGAGTGGGTGCGTGTCCGCAGGACACTGGGCGGAACGCCACAGAGCGAAGGAATTCATTCCATTGCCAACGGCCTGTCCGCCCCTAAAGTTCTTGGGGGGAGGGACAGGGAGGGGGGCTGAAAAATGTCTGCGTGTCTTGACAAAACCGGGCTAAAAACCCTATAATCAATAAAGTGTAGAGCCAGGCCCCCGAATGGATAGCCCGCGCTATCCATTCTTGTTTTTTGGGGGGGACAGAACATCGCCTCCGGATCCCCTCTCACACACCTGGCAGAGGGAAAAGGGAGGAACGGACCGCGACGGCGCGTCCAGGCGGCGCGCTCTCGCAGGAAAGGGCGATTGTATGGCAAACCTTGTGATCGTAGGCGCGCAGTGGGGCGACGAGGCTAAAGGCAAGATCGTGGACTATCTGGCGCGCGACGTGGCGATGGTCGTGCGGTACGGCGGCGGCAACAACGCCGGACACTCGGTCATGGTCGGCGAGGAGGAGTACAAGTTTCATCTCGTTCCGGCAGGCATTCTGAACCCGGAAACGGTCTGCGTGGTCGCCGATGGCGTGGTGATAGACCCCGGCGTGCTGCTCCAAGAGATCGAGGGGCTGAAGGCGCGCGGCGTCTCGGTCGCCAACCTCAAGATCTCTGCGGCGGCCCATGTCATCATGCCGTATCATCGGCGGCTGGACGAGCTGGAGGAGGCGCGGCGGGGCGACAACAAGATCGGGACGACCGGACGCGGCATCGGCCCGGCCTATACGGACAAGGCGGCGCGCATCGGCATCCGCATGGGCGAATTCATAGACCCTGCCCGATTCGAGACGCGCCTGCGCGCTATCCTCGCGGAGAAGAACGCGCTGTTCACGCAGGTCTACGGCGTCGAACCGCTGGACGCCGGCGCGATCCTGGCGGAGTACAATGCTTATGCCGCCGCGCTGCGCCCATTCGTACAGGACACGGCGGCCCTGGTCTATCAGGCGGCGCGCAACGGCAAAGGCGTTCTCTTCGAGGGGGCGCAGGGGACGCTGCTCGACATTGACCTGGGAACCTACCCTTACGTCACATCCTCGCATCCCATCGCGGGCGGCGCGTGCGTCGGCACGGGGGTCGGCCCGACATTGATTCATGGGGTCATCGGCGTGGCGAAAGCCTACACGACGCGCGTGGGCGCGGGCGTCTTTCCCACCGAACTGCTCAACGGCACGGGCGACTACATCCGGGAGCGCGGCCATGAATACGGCACGACGACCGGGCGGCCGCGCCGCTGTGGATGGCTGGACGCCGTCGTGCTGCGCTATGCCGTGCAGGTCAACGGCCTGAGCTGTCTGTCGCTCGGCCATCTGGATGTGCTGAGCGGGCTGGAGACGGTGCAGATCGGCGTGGCCTACAAGACCGCCAGCGGCGACATTCTGCACGACCTGCCTTCCGACCTGCCGTTCCGCACGGACATCGAACCGGTCTATGAGACGCTGCCGGGCTGGAAAGAGGAGGTGTCGCAGGCGCGCTCCCTGGCCGATCTGCCGCAGAACGCACGTCGGTATGTGGAGCGCGTGCAGGCGCTGGTCGGCGTGCCGGTCGCGACCCTCTCCGTCGGCCCGGCCCGCGAGCAGACCATCCTGCTCGATGAGGTGCTGGCGAACGTCCTGCGGGCGCGGTAACAGCCCCCCTCCCTGGCCCTCCCCCCAAGAACAGGGGGAGGAGAGCCGAAGTTTCACCCTCATCCCCGGCCCTTCTCCCTTTACCGCCCGGACGATAAAGCCTGTCCGGGCTAGGGAGAAGGGAGCGAGACATCCATGCCTCCCGTCTTTTTGCCATTCTGAGCGGAGCGAAGGGTCTCAAAAGCAAGATTCTTCGCTCCGCTCAGAATGACAACACACGGCGCACGCTTCCGCCCTGTCTCCCCTCTCCCTAGCGAGCCTGCGAGCGGTAAAGGGAGAGGGGCCGGAGGTGAGGGTGAACCTTTCTAAAGCGGCAGCGTCTGCGTCTGGCCCGTATCGGCGGCGCGCAGGCCGGCCTCCAGAATCTCCTGCGCGTCCCGGCTCACCTTCGGCGAGCAGAATCCCTCTATCGGCTGGCCCGTCTCCAGGCAGTGAATCAGGTATTCCGGCGCGGTGCGATACGGAGCCTGGGTCGGCGGCGGCGTGATCGCCTCCTCATCCTTGCCCGGACGCTGGATCAGAATCTGGCCGTGATGGATGCCGATGGAACCCTCGCTGCCGTAGACGACCGGGTTCGTCCCCGCATAGCCGACGGGCTGCGTCCAGCTGGCCTCGCAGACGCCGAAAGCGTGCGGGTATTTGGCGATGATGATGGCATTGTCGTCGGAAGCGGCATATTTCGGCTCGCTGCCGAAGAAGCCGCGCATCCCCGTGACCGACTGCGGCACGCCGAGCAGCCGCGCCGCCAGGTCGGCGGCGTAGCAGCAGTAGTCCATCAGCGCGCCCGCGCCGTTGATCTCCGGCGTCGTCAGGTCACGGATGAAGTTCGGGCTGCATCCGATGGCGACGGGGCCGCTATGCGCGCTCCGGTAGCGGGTGTAGCGCACCTCGCCGATGTCGCCCGCCAGCACGCGCCGCTCCAGCTCCTGCCAGTGGCGCGACCAGGCGGTGGGCCAGTTGATGAGCAGCAGCGTTCCCGCCTTCTGCGCCGCCGCCAGCATCCGCTCCGCGATCGCCAGCGTGGAGGCCATCGGCTTCTCGCTGATGACGTGAAGGCCCTTCGCCGCCGCCGCCTCGACGATGTCCGCGCCCTCGTTGTTGCCGCCTGCCGCCTGCACGAAATCCAGGTCTTCCTTCTCGATCATCTCCTGGAACGAAGGATAGAGCCGCGTCACGCCATACTTCGCCTTGAGCCGTTCCAGCAGTTCCGGCTCATCGTCGCCGCCCGCGACAATCTCGACGCGGCCCGTCTCTTTCCAGTGATCCAGTTCGCTCCAGACATGGTCGTGCGACATGCAGGCCACGCCCAACCGATAGGTCTTTGCCACGAGTGTACCCTCCTTTTTCAGCCCTGACTCTTTTTGTGCGGGACGATTCGCAGGCCGAGTTCGCGCAGTTGCGCCTCATCCACTGGCGAGGGCGCGTCCATCAGCGGATCGTAGCCCAGGCCGAGCTTGGGAAAGGCCATGACCTCGCGGATGTTCGGCTCGTTGAACAGGTTCTGCACCAGTCGGTCTATGCCGGAGGCAAAGCCTCCATGCGGCGGCGCGCCATACGAGAACGCTTCGAGGATATGGCCGAACCGTTCCTGCTGCTTCTCCCTTGAGATTCCGAGCAGATCGAATACCTTCGCCTGGATGTCGGCGCGATGGATCCGGATGCTGCCCGACGCCGACTCCTGCCCGTTGCAGACCAGGTCATAGCACTGCGCCCGGATTTTGCTCGGATCGGTGTCGAAGTAGGGCAGATGCTCCTCATAGGGCATCGTGAACGGGTGATGCTCCGCGTCCCAGCGGCCCTCCTCCTCGTTCCACCGCACCAGCGGGAAGTCGGTCACCAGGCAGAAGTAGAGTTTGTTCGGATCGCGCAGGCCGAGCCTTTGCCCGATCTCCAGCCGCAGCCGCGACAGCACGTTGGCGACGACCGCCGGTTTCGGGTCGGCGACGAGACAGAGCAGGTCGCCCGCCTCCGCTTCGCACGCCGTCAGAATGGCCTGCATCTGCTCGTCGGTGAGGAACTTGCTGATAGCAGATTTCACGCCCGCCGGATTTGGCTCGGTCACCGCGAGGGTCGCCAGCCCTTTCGCCCCGAACTCTTTGCAGAACGCGCCGAGTTCGTCCACTTCCCGGCGCGAGAGCGAGGCGCCGCCGGGATAGCGCACCGCCTTGATCTGCCCGCCCGCATCCAGCGCGCTCTGAAAGACAGAGAACTGCGTGCCGTGCAGCTTCGGCCCCAGGTCCACCAGTTCCAGCCCGAAGCGGATGTCCGGCTTGTCGTTGCCGAAGCGGCGCATCGCCTCGTCATACGTCAGGCGTGGGAAGGGCTTGAGCATCTCCTTATCGCTCAGATGCTCGACGACGTAGACGGTATAGGCTTCGATGACCTGAAGGACATCTTCCTGCGTGACGAACGACATCTCGACATCGAGTTGCGTGAACTCCGGCTGCCGGTCGGCGCGCTGGGCCTCATCGCGAAAACATCGGGCGATCTGATAGTAGCGCTCGCATCCCGCCACCATGAGCAGTTGCTTGTACTGCTGGGGCGACTGCGGCAGCGCGTAGAACGAGCCCGGGTTGACGCGGCTCGGCACCAGGAACTCACGCGCGCCACCGGGGGTGCGGTTCACCAGGTACGGGGGTCTCGATCTCGACGAAGCCGCGCGCGTCGAGGTAGCTGCGCACGCAGCGGGTGACGCGGTGGCGGAGCAGGAT
>DASRGL010000204.1:0-3197 GCA_035651115.1 Chthonomonadaceae bacterium | reverse complement strand
GATGCTGGCGGCCAGGTCTTCGACGTGGATAGGCCGTTCGGCAGGCCCCATCGCCCGCTCGTCGGTCTTGCCGATGACCTGCCCGCCCTTGACGCCGCCGCCCGCCATCACCACCGACATCGCGTTGGGCCAGTGATCGCGGCCCGGATCGGCGTTCTTGTTGATCTGCGGGGTGCGCCCGAACTCGCCCATCCAGATCACGAGCGTGGTATCCAGCATCCCGCGCTGGTGCAGGTCGGTCAAGAGGGCGGAAAAGCCCCGGTCGAGGTCGGGGAGCAGGCCATTTTTGAGGCTGCCGAAGTTGCCGGAGTGCGTGTCCCAGCCACCCATCGTGATGGTGACGAAGCGCACGCCCGCCGCCACGAGCCGCCGCGCCAGCAGGCACGACTGCCCGAAGCCGGTCCGCCCATACATATCGCGCAGCTTGTGGTCCTCTTTTCCTATCTCGAACGCCTCCTGCGACTCCTTGCTCGTGATAAGGCCGTAGGCGTGATCGAAGAACGAGTCCATGCTCCTGACGGCATCGCTTTTGGCGTCTTTCAGGCCGTCAATGGCGGCGAGCAGGCGGCGGCGGCGATCCATACGCAGAGGCGACACGCCTTTTGGCAGGACGAGGTCCTGCACCTTATAGTTGGCCTCCGCCGGATTGCCCGCATAGAAGGGGTTGTAGGAGCCGCCGAGGAAGCCCGCGCTCATCCCGTCCGACGTGCCGAGCATGGTGATGTAGGGCGGCAGGTTGTTCTGAATGCCGCGCTCCTTCGCGATGATAGAGCCGTAGGAGGGGAACTCCATCGTCGGCAGGGGCAGGTAGCCGGTCTGGAGGTAGTGCTGCGCCCGCTCGTGCGCGCCGTCGCCGTGCGTGACGCTGCGCAGAATCGCCATCTTGTCCATCTGTTGCGCCAGCTTCGGCAGGTGTTCGCAGAGGAAGATACCGTCCACGTTCGTCTCGATGGCCTCGAACGGGCCTTTGATCTCCATGCCTGCGTCCGGCTTGGGATCGAAGGTGTCTACGTGGCTCGGCCCGCCGCCCATCCAGAGCAGGATCACGGACACATCGCGCGCCTGCTTGCCCTTGCTGCCCGCCTTCGCCGGGGCGTTGGCCGCATCCGCCCGCAACGCCAGGAACTCCGGCAGCGTCAGGCCCAGGAAGGTGACGGCCCCGACCTTCAGCAGATCGCGGCGCGTGATGCCCTCGCAGGTGCGGTCGAGATACGAACCAAACTGCTGTAGTTCTCTTTTGTCCATGTTCTTCTCCTCCGGATCGCCATCCGGTGGGTTTCTGGTGGATTGCCCGGCTCCCTGAGAACCAGCGCAGAGAGCCTCTGGCAGATGTGGCAGCGGAAACGCCGGCTGCCGGAGGGAGTTTTGCCATGCCTGGTCTGGCGCGCAGAGGAGCCGCGCTGCGGGCAAGTCGCGACGAAAGTTTCTATGTCCCTATTATACCCGCATCGCGTTCGATACTCCCAGGGCGGGTTTCTACCTTGACAGGGCGGGGACGGGCAGAGTATAATGCCGAAGGTCTGCCGGGCAGCAGGTAAGCGATGGGGGATCGTCCAGCGGCAGGACAGCGGTCTTTGGAGCCGTTAACCGTGGTTCGAATCCACGTCCCCCAGGAAGCAGGCAGATGAAAGAGGAGGGAAGGGGCGGAAGCTCCTTCCCTCTTGTGTTCTCGCCGCGCCGATGCGAAGTCGTCACCCGCGCAGCGCCTCGATCTTCTCCACGTAGTGGCACAGCAGATCGTTGGCCTCCTCCGGGGTGGGAGCCTCCGCGTAGACATGGAAATGCGGTTCCGAGGCGTCGGGCAGGACGAGCGCCCACCGGTCGCCCTCGATGAACTTGATGCCGTCTATCAGTTCGACCGTATGGCCGTTGCTCTGCTCGATGGCGTCCGCCTCTTTGGTCAGCACGCGCATGACGCGGCCCTTGATCTCCCAGGGACAGCGCACCTGCGTCTTCGCGATATGGGCCTCCGGCAGTTCGCTCGCCAGTTCCGAGATGCGCAGGTCGGTCGTCGCCAGCAGTTCCAGCAGCTTGCCGAAGGCGTACATGGCATCGAAACTCGGCTGGAACTCGGAGAAGATAAAGCCGCCCGCCACGTCGCCCGCAAAATCGGCGCGGCCATCTCGCTCCGGGCCGCCGCTGGAGGCGTCCATCAGGTCGCGCACGTCCGTCTTCGTGCGGACGACCATGCCGCCGTGCAGCCCGACCAGCGCCTCCATCATGCGCGGCGCCGTGACCGGAACTGCGATGCGCGCGCGCGGGCGCGTGCGCGCCACCAGCACCGCCATCAGCGCCAGCAGATTTTCGCCCTCCACGATCCTGCCGTTCTCGTCCACCAGCGTCATCCGCTCGCCGTCCGCTTCGAACAGCACGCCCAGGTCCGCCTGAAGCGTCTGCACAATCTGCGACAGATTGGGCAGGAGCGCGGCGCGGTCTTCCGGCGTCTTCGGCGTCTTCTGCACGTCCGGGTAGGCGTTCAGCGCGATCAGGTCGCAGCCCATGCGCCCCAACATCGTCGGGTAGACGCTGGCGAGCCGCCCGAACGCGAAGTCGGCGACGACTTTGAGATGCCGTGACTTGACCTGGTCTACCTTCAGATGGTGATAGAAATCCTCCGCATACTGCTCCACGCTGCGCCCGGCGAACTCCAGCTCGCCCACCTGATCGGCGTCCACGCGGCGGAAATCCTCGCGGAAGAAGATGGTCTCGACCTTGCGCTCGGCGTTCTTGGAGAGATAGACGCCCTGGCTGTCGAAGAACTCGATGAGGGCCAGTTTCGGATTGTTGGGGGCCATGCGGATATGCACGCCGCCGCCCGCCTGCGACCCCAGGATGCTGTGCCGCATGATGGGCAGGGGCATGGAACGCTGATCCAGCACGTTGACGCCGACGGAGAGCAGGCCGGAGATCATGGCCCGCTTCATCATGCGGGCGACCGGACCGGAGTCGCGGCTGGTCACGACCGTCGCGCCGCGCTTCAGGTAGCCGCCGAAAGAGGCGCCGAGTTTGCAGGCGAAATCAGGCGTCAGTTCGATATTGGCGATGCCCATGACGCCCTGGCTGCGGAACAGGGAGCCGGTCCACTTCTGCCCCCAGATCAGGCTCATCGTGACGGTGCTGCCCGCCTCGATGATCTTATCGGGCCACAGCTTGATCTGCGTCCGCACGGTCGCATCGTTTTCCAGGCGGCAGCGGTC
>DASRGL010000203.1:0-17100 GCA_035651115.1 Chthonomonadaceae bacterium | reverse complement strand
TCGCCTCCGACAAGGCGCTCTTCTCCCACGCCGCCGCGCAAATTCCGGTACTTTTGCGGGCCAGACCGCACGCAGAGAGCATGGAACAACCAGGCGTGGAGAAGCAACGGCGCGTTGTCCCTAGAAGGCGCGCGATCCGTGAAGACAGGTTTCCCGCAATCGCTAACGCAGTCCTCGATAAGGAAGCAGATCATGAGAATTAGCGGCGTCAATAATCAGTACACTCTTCCCGACACCACGTCTACATCCACCAGTACGACGACCAGCCCGACCACGACGACCACGACAGATACGAGTTCCACCACGTCGTCCACTACGACCAGCACGTCCTCACTGGACATCAAAGCTTAAGTGATAATGGCAGCGACCCGGCAGCAGAGGCGCGCGGCGCGCTTCCTCGCGAACACCGGGCAGCGAGACTCTATTTTACGTTACACAAACATGAGGGTAGTATACCTCTACAGAGTTGGTAAGGGCGTCGGCGACGAAGCATCAACTCTTTACCGGTACACTACCAACATGAGTCATCCCGAATTTTAGGCAGACTCGACAAGAGAGACCTTCTGCGGTAGAGTTGAGTTACCAGGCTCCCCTACCAAGCAGGAGGTCTCTTTGTCATGCACGAAGATTATGCCCTAATCGCAGCGGGATTGCAAGCCGTCCCGCTGCTGTCTCAGACACTACGCCAACGCTTGCAAACGTTAACCAAGCGCCGCACCAACCGGCGGCGTTCGCGGAAATGGGCCTTCCGATACTCAAAGAGCGAGTTGGCGATGGAGAGTCCGAGGCTTTGGGCCTGGGAGGGAAGAGAGCGTGTTGCAGCTGATGGTCACGCTCTGTTATGCTTTCTTGCTGTCTTTGCTACACCCTGATCTGGAACCGGTGCGGCAGTGGCTGTTGCGCTGTTTCTGCCATCGCACAGGAAAGCGGAGCCAAGACTTCTTGGCTCCGCTGTATCGGCTGCGAGCGGCCTTAAGCCGACTCTGGTTAGCCTATCCCGATGTACCCGCACAAACGGTGAGGCAAAATTCGGGATGACTCATGTTTAGGCTCCCCTCCCTGACCCTCCCCCCAAGAACAGGGGGAGGGTCAGGGAGGGGGGCCTTACGCCTCCGGCTTCGTCCACTGGCGCGAGGCGGCGGAGCGGTCTACGGCGTCCAGCACCGCCTGGTTCTTCAGGCCGTCGAGGAAGTCGGGAGTGAACGGCTTGTTGTTGCCGATGGCCTCCAGGAAGTCCTTGACCATGTTGACGAAGGTGTGTTCGTACCCGATGATGTGCGCGACCGGCCAGTAGGCGCTCATATAGGGCATGAAGCTCTCCGTCGCCTGGATGGTATGGAAGCCCTGCAAGCCCTGCGGATCGTCCGTGACGTAGATTTCGAACTCGTTCATGCGCTCCAGATTGAAAGCGATGGAGCCTTTCTCGCCGTTGATCTCCCAGCGATTGTAGTTCTTGCGGCCCGGAGCCAGGCGCGTCGCCTCAAAGGTTCCGGTCGCGCCGTTCTCGAAGCGGGCCAGGAACGCCGTCACGTCGTCTACGGTGACCTCGCCCATCTGTTCGGAGGCTTTGAAGCCTGCCAGCCCGCCCTCGGTATCGGCCAGCAGGGGGCGCTGCTTGATGAAGGTCTCGGCCAGGCCGGTCACTTCCGCAAACTCGGTTCCCATGACGAAACGGGCGGTATCAATCAGGTGCGCGTTCAGGTCGCCGTGCGAGCCGCTGCCCGCGATGCTCTTGTCCAGCCGCCAGACGAGCGGCACATTCGGGTCTATGATCCAGTCCTGAAGGTAGGTTCCCCGGAAGTGGCGGACTTTGCCGATGCGTCCCTCACGCACCAACTGCGCGATGAAGGCGATGGCGGGCGCAAAGCGGTAGTTGTGGCAGATGCCGTTGACCAGGCCGGTAGATTTCGCCGTCTCATACGACTTTTTGGCATCCGGCATGTTCGTGGCAAGCGGCTTCTCGCAGAGGACATGCTTGCCCGCCTTCAGCGCGGCGACGCTGATGGCCGCATGGGTGTCGTTGGGCGTGCCGATGTCTATCAGGTCTATGTCGTTGCGGGCGATGACATCTTCCCAGTTGGTGGCATACTCCTGCCAGCCGAACTGCTCCTGAGCGATCTTGACCTTCTTCTCGCTGCGCCCGACGAGGACTTTCATCACCGGCTCAACAGGCAGATCGAAGTACCGGCCCACCTGCCGGTAGGCATTGCTATGCGCCTTGCCCATAAACTGATAGCCGATCAGGGCGACGTTGACTTGCCTCTTTGCCATAGGATAAACCTCCTTCTGGAAGAAAATCGCGCACGGATTTTTAGAATAGAGGATGCGTGAGTTGGGGCCGTTCACGGCCCGGTAAAAATTCGACATGCTCGCCGCAACTCCTTCTCCTTCTTCCAGCGCATAGCGCCCAACGCCTGACGCCCTATTCGCACGAACGCCCCCGCGCCGGATCGCTCCGAGCGCGGGGGCGTTTTACTACTCGCTACCCGCTTACCGCCGAGTCTCCTCGGACAAGCGGGTGAGCGAGTCGCCATGGGCGTAAATCTCCAACTCGCTCACCTCCTTTCGTCCTGCGCCACAGGGGGCGCGTTCTCACTCCCTTATCGCCGCAGCGCCGTCTTACGCTAAAGGCCAGCGCACTTCCTGGACGGTGAAGCTGGTTTCGCCGGTTTCGAGGGCTTCCAGGGAGTCGAATGTCCGCCGCGCCCAGGCTTCGGTCTCCGCCATGATCTCGGCATGAACGGCATCCGGAATCGGCCAGAGGTTCGACCAGCTACGGCGGCGCAGCCTCGCCAGCGTCACGCCGACCGGGGTTTCCACCCTCCAGCGAATCCCGGTCTCCACCCGCCGTATCTGCGCGCCGCCCGCCTGAAGGAACGCGAGAGCCTCCTCTATTTTCCTCATCCCTGGATGCTCGGACAGTACCCCGCGCTCCCGTGCCAGCGCGCAATAGTGGTCGTATGTCGGCATCCATCTTCGCTCGCCCACCTCGCTCGCCAGCAGCAGCGCGCCGCCGGGAGCCAGCACGCGCCGAACCTCCGCCAGCACGCTCTGCCACTCCACGATGAGATGCAGAATATGCACCATCAGCACGGCCCCGAACGCGCCGGACGCCAGGGGGAGCCTCCGCAGGTCGCCGCGCGCCGTGCGCAGAGGCAGGGGAGGCCCGGTCTTCTCCACCGCCGCGCGCTTGGCATGAAGCTGTGCCATCATCCCCAGCGCGATGTCCGCGCCGACGACCGGCACGCCGAGCTGTGCCAGCGGCAGCGCGAAGCGTCCGGTTCCCACGCCCGCATCGAGCCACACTTGCCCCGGAGCCAGTCCCGCGACCTCCAGCAGCAGACGCGCCGCCCGCTCCTGGATTTCCGGCGGCAGGTAGCGTGTCGCGTCATAGTCCTCCGCCACCGGATCGAAGCTTATACAACACGACAGGCCATCCCTTTCCCTACCCATAGCGCCCCTCTCCTTCCGCGTTGTATTATACTCCCACGCCTGGCAATCGGAGGCAGAGAAACCGCCTGTCTTCCGGGTACAATAGGTACTACGCTCGAAACGCTACCGGTAAGGACACGAACAGACTCATGAATTCGCGCCACCAGCCTGCGCCTGCCCTCTCCTCTGTCGAACTCGACGCCCAGTCGTACGCGACCCTACAACGAGACTGGCGGCTCTTCACCGCCCTGACCTTCCTGTTCGCCTTCGGCTTCGCGGTCTATGGCGGCGTGTTCCAGAACTTCCTGCGTGACCGCCTGCACGCCGGGCCGCTCGACCTGGGCCGACTGGAAGCCATACGCGAACTGCCGGGCCTGCTGGCCGCGCTCACGGCGGGAACGCTGGTGGCGCTGGCGGAGACGCGCGTCGCCGGACTCGGCCTGCTGCTGACCGCTGTCGGCATCGCCGCGACCGGCATGGTTCCGGGCTATGGACTGCTCATCGCCGTCACCGTCTTCTGGTCGGTCGGCTTCCATCTCTGGGTGACGGTCTCTCCAGCCATCACGCTGGCGCTGGCAAAAGGGCAGGAAGGCGGGCGGCATCTGGGGCGGATGTCGGCGGTCGGCTCGGCGGCGACGCTGGCCGCGCTCGGCTTCGCGTGGCTGCTCGAAAAAGGCGTCTCCAAAGAGAACTATCCGGTCTACTTCACCATCGCGGGCGCGTGCATCCTGGTCGCTGCGCTGCTCTGCATGTCCCTCTCGACCCATGCTACGGGCGCGCCGCGCGCCCGCCTCATCGTGCGCCGCGAATACGGCCTGTTCTACCTGCTGACCTTTCTGGAAGGCTGCCGCCGCCAGATTTTCAGCATCTTCGCCTCGTTCGCCCTGATCCTGATCTACAAAGTGCCGCTCGGCGGAATGCTCGCCTTGCAGTTCATCAACTCTATCCTGATCGCCGTCACCGCGCCCGCCATCGGCAGGCTGATGGACAGGCGCGGCGAGCGCGGCCCGCTGACCTTCTACAGCGTCGGCCTCATCGTCGTCTTCCTGGGCTACGCGACCTTCCAGAACGTCCACGCGCTCTACGCGCTGTTCCTCATAGACAACGTGCTGTTCACCTTCGGCGTCGGCTTCACCACCTATCTGCACCGCATCGCCCGCCCCAACGAACTGACGCCCTGCCTGGCGATGGGAACGACGATGAACCACATCGCCGCCGTGACCGTCCCCATCGGCGGCGCGTGGCTCTGGCAGCACTTCCACAACTACCAGATTCCCTTCTGGGTCGGCGTAGCGATCGCCGCCATCTCGCTGGTCGCGACGCGCTGGCTGCCGCGCGAATGGGCGCTGCCTCACGGCACGGAGACCATCGTGCCGGAGACGCCGCCCGCCGAGGAGACGCCTGCCTTCGTTGTCGAGCATCCGGCTTCCGAAACGGGCCAGTAGTCTGCGCTCTGTCGGGTTTTGGGATCGGGAAATGACAGGGAGAGGCGACGCCGCGCTTTTTCCCGCCGCCTGTTGACAGCGCAAAGCGGGCGTGTTATCATGGGCCGGTCTTGCCCAATCAACCGAAGTCTGCCGTGAGAGAAAGAAAGGCGAACGCGCATGTATCGCAGATTTCGTTGTACCCTCGCACTCCTCGCACTCGCTCTGCTCGGCGCCGGAACGCGCCGGGCCGAGGCCCAGATTCCCTCGATACAGCCCGGCCCCGGCTATAACCCCGCCGATTTCCGGGTAACGGCCTTTGCCACCGGACTCAACTTCCCGGAGAGTATGCAGCAGTTGTCCGACGGCTCGATTCTCGTCGGCGTCAGCGATCCGGTCGGCGGCAGCTACTTCTCCTCGCAGGGCGCGCTGTTACGCCTGGTAGATGCGGATAAAGACGGGGTCGCGGATGGGCCGGGAACCGTTCTCTTCTCCGGCCTGCCCGGTGAGGTCACGGCGGTGCGGCAGGCGGGCGCGCTCGTCTTTGCGACCAGCGCGCTGGCGGGCAGCGAGCGCATCTCCGTCCTGCGCAAGGGCGCGCAGCCTTCCGATCCGCTCACGCTGGAAGGCAGCATCAACTTCACCTTCGCCTCCGGCTGGGAACACACCAGCTTTACGCTGGCCGTGCGCGCTATGCCGACTCAGGGGCAGTACGAACTCTATTTCAACATCGGCTCACGGGCGAATTTCAGCGCGACGACGGCAACAGTGGGCGTGAGTGGGCTGATCAGCGGCACGGCGAACGGAGAGTCGATCTATCGCGTCACCGTGCAGGACCTCGGCAACTCCGTCTCGGTATCCGACCTGACTCAGATCGCGCACGGCCTGCGCAATGCGGCGGGCATCGCGTTTCATCCGACCACCGGCGATCTCTATTTTGAAGACAACGGCATTGATAAACCCAGCGACCGAAATGAACCCTTGAGCGCCGACGAACTCAATCGCATCGCCGCCGCAGACATCGGCGGGGCCGTCGAGGAGTTCGGCTTCCCCAGCGCCTATATCGAGTACCGGACGGGGCAAAAGGTCGGGAACCTGGGCCTCGATCCGCTGATCGCCTTCCAGCCGCAGCCCGATCCCTTCACCGGTTCCGAGAGCGAGGGGGCCGTCGAGATCGCGTTCGCCCCTCCCGGTTTTCCCCCGGCATTGCGGGGCGGTCTCTTCATCGGCTTCCATGGGAAGTTCAGCCAGGCCGGGCTGGTCAACGAGGAGAACCCGCTCCTCTTTTGCGACCCCGCGACCGGCAAATATTTCCAGTTCATCGGGAACGATGAGCCGAACGTCGGCCATCTGGACGGCCTGCTGGCGACGGCGGACTCGCTCTTCGTAGCCGACCTCTCCAGCAGCGGCACGCTCAACAAGGGCGATCACGGCGTCATCTACCAGATACGGTACATGCCCCGGTTTCGCGCGCTTCCTGCCCTGCCCCGGCGGCGCAGCCCTTCGCCCTCGAATCCGCCGCGCCCGCACGCACACTGAGGATATTAGATCGAATTGTCCTCCATAGGTGTCGTATGCGTATCGGGTACGGTCTGCTGCGCGTACTCTTGAAGGAAGGTCACGGGGTCTACAATACGAAGAAACGGATAGGTAGTGTCCCCATAGCGAGTTGATGCTGCGTCGCCGATGACCTTATCCACTCTGTAGAGGGACACTACCAAACGGATAGAGCAGACGAAAATCGCGATTACGGTTGAGGGTCAACAAGTCTTTATCACGTGCAACCAGGTAATCTGCCCGCACATAGATTGCCAGGTTCAAGATGGCTTCGTCGTTGGGGTCACGCGGGTACTCGACATAGCGGGTGGGATAGGCAATCAACGAGATACGGGAAATCCAGCCACTCTAGAACCAGACTGGCTCTCTCATCGGTCAAATGGCGGTTCTTGGCACGAATGCTGGGACGTGAAAGAACATCCACGTACTCTTCCCGCATTTGCGTACTCATAAAGGCAGCCACACTTCCCGTGTTTATGAGGCGGAGGGCTTGTCCGGCGGGGCCATTCGGATGCAGAGTGGCCTGAAGTACGATACCTGTATCGAAGACAGCGTTGATACGCTCATTCCTCGACGGATTGCTCTTTGACCTGGCGTTCTGCCCGCACAGCTTTTAGCTCGGCATCAATCAATTCGCCAAGCTCTTCTTCCGTCATTCCGCTCTCTTCAAAGCCTTGCTGCAAAGGTCCGAAGACCTCCTCAAAGCTCAACGCCTGTTTGCCCTCCGAGGAAGCGACTCCATTCGTTCCCAACTCCTTACCCGGAATGAGGAGGGTCAATCGCTCTTCGGCGTCGAGTTCTTTCAGATGCAGAGTGATCTCCTGGGGCGTTCCCTCGATCACCCGGGGCGGTATTCTTTTTGGTTTGATCTGTGGTTGTGCCATTTTCCAATCTCCAGACTCATTATAGCACAACGCGCCAGAGCCGCCAATCCGACTTCCGCCCCGGTTCATCACACACCGCGTGGGCGAATTAGAAGACCTCGGCGGTCGTCGCGCCGTACTTGCGCAGGATGGAGACGATCTCGCCTTCCGGAATCTCGCCGGTCAGCGTGATGCTCAGGATCGGGCCGCCCGCCTGCAAGTTGTCGCTCAGCCGCCGCGCCGTCTCCGGGGGCAGTCCCAGATCGCAGAGATAGCCATAGACGCCGCCCGCGATGGCGCCTGCCGCGCCGGTCGCGGCGGTCAGCCCGGCCACCAGCGCCCCTGCGCCTGCCACCAGACCGACGCCGGGAATCGCCACCGCCGCCAGGCCGAGCAGCACGCCCAGCCCCAGCCCGATCCCGGCTCCTCCCAGCGCGCCCTTCGCCGCGTCGCCCGCCGTCGTCGTGCTGATGCCGCTGGCCGCTTCCGGCAGATTGCGCTTCATGTCCAGGACGTGCGCGCGGTCGCCTTCCACTACATCAATCGGATGATCCGGGGCCATCGTCTTCACGGCGGGTTCCGGTCGCGCCGTCGCCGCGGGAGCCGGGTCGGGAATGACGGCTCCCAGCGCATCATACCGGTAGCCCCGTTCCGGTTCCGAAGGCATGGCGCGAATCTCCTCCACCCTCTCGCGCAGAGGATTCTCCGCCGGCGCTTGAAACGGAATAGGCCCGTCCGGCGGCGTGGGGGGCGGCAGAGGCGGAGTCGTGGCGGGCGGGATGGCCTCATCCGAGGGATGCACGACCGGCGGCACGGCAGCCTGCACGCGCTCCGGCAGGATGAAACTGACATGTTCGGAAGCGATGCCGCGATCCATCAGCGCGCCCGCGGCGCGCTCGGCGGAGGCTTCATCGGGAAAGGTCGCATAGATTGTGTTCGGCATGATCGTCTCCGTAAAACTCTCAGAAATTCGGCTGCTGAGTGGACGGGTTACAGGCGAGCAGTGTTCCCGAAACATCCGGGGCTGTGTGCGCTTGGGACCGCCGCTTGCGAGCGCGCACTTGCGGAACAAGACGCCTGCCTGCGCCGTCCTTCCTACGGCTTCGCCAGAGACGAAGCAGGAAGGAAACGAGACGATGAAAGGCTCCTGGTTAGATGAACTGAAAGGTCAGCACGTGACTGTCTGGACTTCCGGCGCGGACGATACCCGCACGGATACCGGAACCCTGGTCAAAATGGGCGATGGCTGGCTGCAACTCGTTAAAAATAACGGCGAAATGATCATGATCCCTTATACCGCCATCCGCATGGTCAAGCTGCTGGATATGACGCAGACGCTTCCGGCCATCCCCGTCGAGCAGGCCCCGCTCGATACCCGCATCTATGAGCCGAACGCGCAGACGATCTGAACTCCAGCCAAACGCAAAACCGGACGGCGCGTTGTATACGCGCGCCGTCCGGTCACTGCCAGTAGAGAGATACGATTGGGTTCGTGAGGCTAGTTCACAAGGCGCTGCCGCGCCATATAGCGGAAGATCGCCGCGCGTTCCTCCTCCGGAAACTCGCGCACCTCGGAACAGACCTCGATTTTACGCTGCTTACACCACTGGACGAACTGCTCGTCCGAGAAGTAATAGATCCAAGCGGGAACCCGAACCGGCTGGTCTTGCTTCTCCTGGATAGGCTCGGGCATGATTTGTGTCATTGTCTTGCCTCGATTCTAAGAGGTACTACTCATTATCTGTTTACGTTTTAGCGACAACGGAAATTCCCGTTGAAGCGAAGAAATCAGGGCAGGCGGAGAGCGCGGTACGCCGCGAATTTCCTGCGCACACGACCTCGGCGCTCGCGGCGCTGCCCCGGTTGATAGGCCACGACGAACGGCAGTTTGCCGAATACGTCGTCAGTCTATATCTATCTGCGCCAGCACGGTCTGGTTGCCGCGCCGCACGACAGCGTTCACCGAGGCGTCGCTCTTCAGACCGCGCACTGCCTCGGTAAGCTGGCTGGCGCTATTGATCGTCTTGCCGTCCAGCCGCGTGATGATATCGCCGGGCTGAAGGCCCGCCGCAGCCGCCGGGCTGCCGGGGATCACTTCGACGACGACCGCGCCTGGCGTCGCCTGCCCCTTCAGGCCCAGTTGCTGGCGTACCTGTGGGTCGTTGGCATCGGCGACGCTGACGCCCAGTTTCGCCCGCGCATCCGGGCGAGCAGGCGAATCGTTGCGGGCGACCTGCGTATCCGGCACGGTCCCCACTGTCACGTTCAGCGTGCGCTCGGCGTTGTTGCGCCGCACGACGACCGGAACGCGCGTGCCGGGGGCCGTCCGCGCCACCATATCGCGCAGGTCGGCGTCATCCTTGACCGCCTGGCCGTTGAAGCGCACGATCACGTCCTCGACCTGGAAGCCCGCTTTTGCCGCCGGGGTTCCATCCTCCACCGACATGACTAGCGCGCCCTCTTTGACGCCGTACCGCTGCTGCTCGTCATAGTTGAGCGTCTTCGGCGCGAGGCCCAGGTAGCCGCGCGTCACGGAGCCTTTGGTAATCAACTGCTCCATGATGTATTTGGCGGTATTGGCCGGGATTGCGAAGCCGATGCCGACGTTGCCGCCGCTCGGCGACTCGATCGCCACGTTGATTCCGATCACGCGCCCATAGATGTCCACCAGCGGCCCGCCGGAGTTACCGGGGTTGATGCTGGCATCCGTCTGAATCAGGCGCGGATAGAACCGTTGGTCGCCGCCGCCGCCGATGGCCTGCTCCCGGTTGAGCGAAGAGACAATACCGACGGTCATCGTATCGCTCAGACCGAACGGAGCGCCGAACGCGATGGCCCACTGCCCGACCTTGACCTTGTCGGAGTCGGCCATCTCCGCGGCGGGCAGGCCCGTCGCGTCAATTTTGACCAGCGCCAGGTCGCTGCGGAAATCCCGCTTGACCTGCCCGGTGAACTCCCGCCCGTCCTGCAGGCGCACCGTCACCTTGTCCGCGCCGTTCACGACATGGTCGTTGGTCAGGATATAGCCGTCGCCCCGCACGATCACGCCGGAACCGCTGGCGACCGCGCGGCGCGGGAAACTTGGCATCATGCGGAACTGCCGCATTCCCGGCCCCAGCGGAAAACCGGGAAATCCGGGGAAATTAAAGCCGAAGGGGCTGTCATCATCGCCCCCATCGTCGGCTCCCGACCGCATTCCAATTGGGGACTTGAGCGTTTGACGGCTCTGAATAAACACGACCGACGGACGCAGGCGGCCCGCGACCTGCTCGAAAGCGTTCTGCATATCGAGCGCCTGCGCGGGCGGATTGATCGGCGGCGGGGTCGCCGCCGTCTGTCCCGCATTGCCGCGCAGTCCAAGTACCGCGAACGCGCCCAGCGCGAAGGCCCCGCCGACAGTTACGATGCGCACACCGCGACTGTGCCACCGCGAAGACACCATTTCTTTTTCTCCTTCTCCCACGTTTTCAGAGACGAAAGCGAGTTCATCCGGCTGGCCCGTTCCGATCCTCCGACTCCTGCCTCCTGCGGTTTCCAGAAGCCCAAAGAATGGGAGCAGGCGCGCGCCACGGCGCAGGACGAACTCCTCTTGATTCACTCGGGTTTTGAGTAACGCACCTTTTTCCAATACGGACATTCTCCAGAGTTAGGTTTCCGATGGCGCGACAATTCCCCGCAGAGTTTGCAACAAATCGCAGCGAAAAGCAGGGCGTCTGACCGTGCGGAGAGGCGGGAGGGAGAAGAGTCTGCGGCGTTTCTGATGGGAAGGAAAAACAAACGCAAACCGCCGTCCTTTCCCTGGAAGTGGAAACGGACGGCGGTTCGGATGCCGATGCGATAGCGTCCCGGGAACGTTACTCGACCTTCAGCAGTTCGACCTCGAAGAGCAGCGTCGCGCCGGGAGGAATAGGCGCGCCAGGCGGCGGGCGATCGCCATAGGCCAGATCGGGCGGAATGATCAGCTTGCGCTTGCCGCCGACGTGCATGGTCATCACGCCCTCATCCCAGCCTGCAATGACCGCGTGCTGTCCAATGTTAAAGGAGAACGGTTCTCCATGATCCAGCGAAGAGTCGAACTTCGTGCCATCCTGGAGCGTGCCGATGTAGTTGACCGTGACGCGCTGGCCGGGCTTGGGGGATGGCCCCTTGCCGACGACGATATCCTGATATTGCAGCCCGGAGGCCGTCTTGATCATTTTGCCCGGCGCGGCTTTCGTAGCGGATTTCGTCGCGCTCTCGGTGGCGGTCGCCGCAGGCGTGGCGGCTCCGGCTGCCGGGGCGGGCGGCGGGGTCTGCGCGGTCTCGGCGGGCTTGGCGGCCATTGGCGGGGCCGTCGTGTCGGCGCTCTCCGACTCTTTCGAGGCGCAGGCCGTCAGAAGCAACGGCAGCGCGGCCCAGGTCAGAACACATAAAAGCTTGCGCATAAAGGGTGCGTCTCCTGCTCAGTCGAGCGCTAACTCCGCGCCCGACGGGGATGTAAAGAACGACGCCCTATTCTCGTTCGGCTCGCAGGTTTCCTCCTGTCCTCACAGAGAATGCCGCTTCGCCTTGACAGACTGTCGTACCCAATGATACAATATCGGCGTCAACATCGGCCTTTTTCTTGCGCCCGCTTCCCGTTGCGCGCCTCTGTGGCTCAGTGGTAGAGCAGCCGCCTTGTAAGCGGCAGGTCGTCGGTTCGAATCCGACCGGAGGCTTTTCCCTCTCCTCGTCGCCTTTCCTCGCCCGTATCGAATCCGGACGCTGTTAAACAAGACAGCCCTGTCCTCTTCTGAGAGGACAGGGCTGCTTTAGGAATGCCTCTGACACGTGGCTTCTTACGGAGCCGGGAAATCGAACTCCTCGAAGTTGCCCAGGAAGAACTCCAGACCGAAGGCCGTCAGATCGAAGCCATCCACGAACCCGTCTGGCAGGCCGTTCGTGTCGCCGAACGGATCGCCGACGAAATCGGCGTCAGGGTTGAAATCCGTATCGGATGAGGACAGGCCGAAGGAGATGGCGAACGGCGTCAGATCGAAGCCGTCCACGATTCCATCGCGGATGCCGTCCGAGCCGGTTATATCTCCGAGGCGCTCCAGGCGGGCGCTGAGTTTGGTCGTGCCGCTGTCGGCGATGGTCACGCCCGGAATCATCGCGGGGACAAAATCGCCAAAAGGATAGAAGGTCGGATCCCAGACCACATCGAGATCGTCATTGGTGTCTGTTACCGGAACCTGCCGAATCTCGAAATCGTAGGTTCCGGCGGGATACCCTTCGAGCTTGTAGTTGATGGTCAGGTCGCCGTTCGTGGTGTAGCTGGGCTGCGTGAAAAGATAGTCCTGGCGGACGACATCGCCGGTGGTATGGTCGTGAGCGATCACCAGGTAGGAGCCTGGGGCCAACTCATCCGACGCCGTCTCTCCGTCCGAGACGACCGGCGGCGGGTTGACGCCGCGCCGTCGGATGTTGCCCATCAGCGTGCCGCGCTGCGGCGTGGAACCATCAAGGTTCTTGCCATGAATCTCCATGAAGTAGTTGTACGCCCCGACCCCGTCTTTTCCCTGGTTGAAGTCCGGGTCCGTATCGAAGCGATTGGCGATCACCGTGCCGAAATCGCCGTTGGTGATCTGCCAGACGAAATTGCCGCCGTTGGGCGCATTGACCAGGCCCACCCACTGCGTCGAGGTCGAGGAGACACCGTCCGCCTGCTTGGCGACCAGCAGGCCGAAGCGTCCGCGCGGATCGGTGATGACATAGGGATTGACCTGATTGGTATCGGCGTCTATGCAGTCAATGATCCAGGCTCCGAAGCCGTCGGTCGCTTCAAAGGTGATGACATAGCCATCAATCGGCTGATTGTCCGTACCCAGGTCCCGGAGGACGGCGCTGTTGCCCTGAAAGACCGGAGCCGTCTCCCGATCCACGCCGTCGAACATCAGAATGAAGACATCCCCTTTTTTGGGCGTAAAGGTAGTCGCATCGGCCATGCCGCCGTAGATGACAAGCTGCGTGACCTGCGCCGGCCCGCCCAACTCCCCGATGGCGATGTCGGCGGTATTATTGGCGGAGGGCGCGTTGGCTTCGAGCGTATTGGGGATTCCGTAGATGATGCCCATATTGCTGGGATCGTAGCCGATGGTCGGGAACGTCCACAGCGCATCGGCCAGGCCATCGGAAGCGTTGTCATAGTCGCTGGCGGAACTGTAGAGGATCGGGTCCGAGGAAGACGCGCCCAATGCGCCGAAGAAGCGAGAGGAACCTGCGCCTGACTTTGCAGGTCGGGTCAGTTTATGCAGCGCTGAGTGGGGCAGACGCAGGAAGCGCATCTTGACGGGGCCGCGCCCCGGCACATTGAGAACACGCTCCACGATGGACTGTCGTTTCGGAACCAGCTTTTTACGCGGGATAAAGCGGTTCACCGGGGGCCGGGGCCGCAGCGCCGACCCGGGGATCCGCTGCGCCTCGCCAGGAGAGCGAGAGAGCAGAAGGCCGACACAACACAGCAGGGCCGCAGAAAACAGCGTCGCTTTGCGAGTTCTCCACATAAGTCCTAATCTCCTTGAATGCAAACTCAGCGGCGGGAATATTCCTGATTTGCCAGGCGAAGCGGCGGCGTTCGGAGCGAGACAACGGCCCTTCACCGGCAGAGCGGTCTGGTTCGCAACCGTTAGAATAAGGCGAATAAAAGGACAGAAAGCCTCGCCCGTGCCTACAGAGGAACAGCGAGGCCCACAAAGTGGCATAAGCCAGGGAAAGGCAGATTTCTGCCTTTCCCCCAACAGAGGCGGAAATCTTCCGTAGTTCTAGCGGCGCACGGCAGCCCGCGCGCGCCGACGATGGCGCAGCGCGCGTAGGGCAGGCAGTCCGCCCATGGCAAAGACCAGCAGCGATGAGGGACCAGGGACGGCCCTGACGGTGATTCCCAGCGGCCCGCCTTCAAAGGTGGTGGGCAGTTGCGGGTTGGTTCCCAGAAAGGATTTCAACCGGCCATCGTTGTTCAGGTCTTTAGACCTGAAATTCCAACTGCTATAGTAGATCTGCGTATCACCTGATTTCGCACTATCAAGTACCTTAAACTGAAATGTGCCATATAGAATATCGGTTCCTGTCAGTTCCGGTTTGCCTGCGGTGGTGCGCCCGCCATTATAGGAGACATAGCTATAGGTTCCGTTCTTGTCGGGATTGCCGGTAACGGTAAAGGTTCCCGTGACCGTGTTGCCATTGCTGCCCAGCAGGTCCCAGATAACAGATCCCGAGTTATCTTTTGCAGGCGTGAAGCCGATCGGCTGGAACACGGTGGGATCGTAGACCAGCACGGCGCTCACGTTGACGATATTACCGGCCTTACCCGATGAGTTTTGCCCGGAGGTCATCAGTCCCATAACATCGAACGTCTGACCAGCGAACAGGTTCGTGGAAGAGGCTTGCAGCCCCATAGAGTTAGGCACTGCGTTGTTTTGCGCCCGGCCCGGCGCGCTTCCGACCAACTGTACTGCTGCAAACATTCCCAACGCTAGAACAGTTGTCAAGCTTTTCATCCTGAAAAACCTCCTCTGTTGCCTGCTTACGCTGTGTGGAATTGATGTCTACTTTGGAAGCGATTACCAAACGCGACGCGGGAAGGCCCTCCGCCATGACGCCAGGGGATGAAAGCGTCGCAATCGCAACCGCGAAGCCCCGTGCCTTTAGGCAGGGGAGTAGTCACTGAAGATGAAATAGGTGTCAAAACGCGCGGATTACGGATACGCCGCGATTCGACCGGCACATTTCACAGTGTAGGGCTGCAAGAACCATGCCAAAAATACCGGATTTCGCTCTCTTCCTGAGAAAAATCCCTGCGATTTCTGGATCTGCTTATCCCGGCAGCCTTTCCGGGTCGTTCGCTGTCTCTTTTGCGGACTCCTTCTCGTTTTTTGCGGGATTCTCCTCGAGGCTCCAGTGCAGGGCGACCGGAGGAAAATCGGCGACGCGCAACAGCCCTTCGCGGCTCTCTTTCCCGACGCGGAACACGACCGCGCACGCAAAGGCAAGCTGCCCTGTCTCCGCATCAGGATGCTGGGCGATCCGCAGGTTTTCCCCCTCGACCAGCGCCTTGCCGCCCGGCCCATTGAACGGCACTCCGATGGGCGTCAGGACGGAGGCGCCAGGAACCTCGGCTTGCTCCTCCAGGCGGACACTTTCCAGCGAAAGCGTCATCGGCGCGACAGGCTGGCGCGAATCGAGGTTGTGCAGCGTGAACGCGATTTCGAGCAGGCCGGTTTCCGCCGCGCCTGGCTCCGGCTTCGGCTGGCCGAGAAACGTCGCGATTTCGGCGCTTGTGACGCAGAGTTCCAGCAGGCCGTCTGCGCTCGGAACCTTGTCCCCCAGGCGATAGACGCCGGGGTTCTGGCCGCCGTGCCGCACATACCGATCCATCCAGGCCAGGCAGCGGCGCAGTTCGTCGAGTTTATGGTTCGGCTCGCCGAGGCCGTGTCCCTCGCGCGGATAGTGAACGAACTGGGTCGTGACGCCGCGATGCCGGAGCGCCTGATAGAGTTCCTTCGAGTTGCTGATGAAGGTGTTGTTGTCCTCGTCGCCGTGCAGAATCAGCGTCGGCGTCTTGATGTTCTCGATATAGGAGCCGGGCGAGAGGCGGCGATAGATCTCCGGGTCTTCCCAGTAGTAGGCTCCGAGATACTCGTTGTCCCAGCGCGACAGTTCCGAATTACTGTAGTCGGTCTGCAGGTGGAAGATGCCGAACATAGAGATGGCGGCGCGGAAGCGGTCGGTATGTCCGATGGCCCAGTTGGTCATAAAGCCGCCGTAGGAGCCGCCCATCACGCCGAGGCGTTCCGGGTCGGCGATGCCCTGCGCGAGGCACCAGTCCACGCCCGCCATAATGTCGGCAAAGTCGCCGCCGCCCAGGTCGCGGCGATTGGCGAGGGCGAAGGCGTTGCCGTAGCCCTCGCTGCCCCGGAAATTGGGCTGCAAGACCGCGTAGCCCTCCGCCGCCCAGACCGGCGGCATCGAGTAGGAACGCAGCGTGTTCGTCGCCCGGCCCTTCGGCCCGCCGTGTATCTGCACGATGAGCGGCACGCGCGTTCCCTCCTCGTAGTCTAGCGGATAGGTCAGCACGCCCTCGATAGACAGTCCGTCCGGGCTTGTCCACCGCACGACCTCCTGGCGCGGCAGGCGGTAGGTTTCCGCGAACTCGGCGTTCAGCTTCGTCAGCGTATGCACCGCGCCGTCCGGGGCGCGCAGGCAGATTTCCGGTAGAGCCGTATTCGTCTCCTGCACGTAGACCAGCGTTCCGCTCTCCGCGTCGGCGTCTATGTCCTCCAGTTCTGCCTCTGTCTTCTCCCTCTCCTGCCGGGTCGTCGCCTCCGCCGTGATCGCATAGACCTCGCTCTGCGTCCCCACGGCGGCGATGGCATAGATGACGCCATCATGGCGCGACCAGACGAACTCGTTGAGGTCGTAGTCGAAAGCGGCGGCGGTCAGCACGCGTGCGGGCGAAGGCGTCGCCGCTTCTAAACTCTCTGACACCGCCGCGACAAAAAGCGTGTGACGGGAATAGGAAAAATTTGGGTCGAGCCAGGAGAGAAAGGCGATCTGCCTGCCGTCCGGCGACCAGCGCGGATGAATCTTGCCGCCAGGCCGCTCGACGAGTTTGACCGCCGTACCGGTCGCCAGGTCCAGCACGAACAGGTCTACAAGATGGTAGTCGTTCCACTCGCCGGTGTAGTTGGTGGCGTAGCAGAGGCGGCTGCCATCGGGGGAGAGGAACGACTACCATCTTGTAGACCTGTTCGTGCTGGACCTGGCGACCGGTACGGCGGTCAAACTCGTCGAGCGGCCTGGCGGCA
>DASRGL010000202.1:0-11355 GCA_035651115.1 Chthonomonadaceae bacterium | reverse complement strand
CATTCGAGATTGCGCAGGACGCGGCCCACCCCGAACAGCGCGCCGCGTGGGTCGGCTCCGGCGATCCAGAGTACCGGACGGTCGGGCTGCGACAGATCGGTGGCGATGCCGTAGCCCTCGCTCTTGACGGTGCGCGCCCCTTCCGGCACGGGCCTGCCGTGCAGCGCGGCCTCTTTCCCGGAGAGGATCGCTATCGCCCACCCCGCTTTCGGCCAGTTCGTTTCGGCCGCCCACTTCACGCCGGAACGCTTTTCCGTCTCCTCCACCAGCACGGTCGCGGCAGTCCGTTCCGCCAGCGGCGCTCTCTCGCCGCGCACGACGACCGTCGCATGAGTCAGGTCCAATCCGGTATCCGCCTGCACGGCCAGCCTCCCTGCGACAACAAAGAGCGTCGTCATAGCGAAGGCCACGACGGCGCATCGGCCTGTCACACCTCTCAGCATGTCCACCTTTCCATTCTGTTCACGGAGCGAACGCCCGCCTAAGAGACACGGGGTTGAAACCCCGGTCTGGAGTTGCGAAGTCCATCTGCATGGACTCGGCCCCCCTCCCTAACCCTCCCCCCAAGAACAGGGGGAGGGAATGAAGCCTGCGCAAGCAGGCTTTGCAATTCCAGACCGGCCTTTTAAGGCCGCGCACTACATATCCAGATTGCGGAACAGGAACGGCTTGCCCTGTAGCGCCTGCCAGTGCTGCGCCTGTTCCGGCGTGAGCAGGGCCAGCGCCTTGTCGCTGGCGGCCTTGCGCGCCTTCGCGACGTCCTTCTCCACCGCGATCCTCCGGGCCTGTATCTCCTCCGGGTTCGGCGGTTGTGGCGCATTGGCCGCGCCGCCGTCAGGGCCAGGAGCGCCCCTATTCGGCCGGAAAGCCGCAAAGAGTTGCTGCATCGCCTTCATCTGCGTCTGGCGGAACTCCTGGACCGTCGCGTTCACGCTGGAACGCTGTTGCGGAGTCAACTGCATCTCCTCGGCCAGCTTCGGGTCGCCGAGCGCAAGCGGCCCTCGCCACTGCAAATCCAGTTCGTGCAGGCGCTTCTGCTGCGCCGGGGTCAGGATCGCCTCGGCCTTCTTGTCCAGTTCGCCCGTGAAGTTCGTGACGGCCTCACGCATCTGCTGGCCCAACTGCTGGCTCTGCTCCCGCCGCTGCTGGGGCGTCAGATTGCGCAGGTTCTGGAAGTTCTCCCGCATCTTCTGCATGAACTCCTGCCGGGCATTGCTTTGCAGATCGGCGAGCGCCTGCTTCTGCTTGAACGAGAGTTGGAGATGCTGCTGCACGTCGGGGCGCTGCACCAGATTCATTGCGGCGCTGCGCGTCGGGTCGCTCATAGCAGCGGAAATGTTCCCACCGCCGAAAAATCCGAAGGGCGCCCCGCCGAATCCCCGGCCTCCGCCCTGCCGAGGCTGTGGCGCAGGCTGGGCTTGCGCCGGTTCCTGGGGGGCCGGCGCGGGCGCAGCGGGCGGATCGGTCGTGGTGTCCTGCTCTTGCGCATGGACGGTCATCGGCGTGCCGAAAGCGAAAAGCAGAGCCGTTGCCGCCAGAAGCGGCAAGGAAATGCGTCTGTACATGGCTATTCTCCTGAATGCAAGCGAGGGCGTGGAGTGCGGCATTAGATTTGCGCGTTGTCGGGCCAGGTTCCTCCTCCAAAGACGGAATCCCGCCATATCTGTCCCTTTTGACGATTCCATCGGCGAAAAGTTTACAAAAGGCGCTCAGACAGCCGGGCCTATAAAAGGCCCGGCTCTGCCGCCCCCGAGCCGGGCCTTTTATAGGCCCGGCTCGGGGGCGGCAGAGCCGCCAACCGTCCTCACGGACGGCC
Source organism: Chthonomonadaceae bacterium (assembly GCA_035651115.1). GTDB lineage: Bacteria > Armatimonadota > Chthonomonadetes > Chthonomonadales > Chthonomonadaceae > DASRGL01. The sequence goes on along the minus strand of DASRGL010000202.1, from coordinate 9,539 downwards.
CGCTGAATTTCCCGTCCGGCAGGACGGTCAGCCGCAGGCTCCTCAGACCCGGCTTTTATAGCCGGGGCAACGGGGCGGGAGAGGCGTGCGCTTGACGGAGCAGGCCGACGCTCGTATAATGAACGCGCGGCGGGAGGCGAACCATCCTGGATCTCCCGCCCGGAAAGCGTACCCTTCCCCGTGATCGGCATCACTTTTCTCAACGCAGGCTTCTGGCCCTGGCTGCTGGCGCTCGGCATCCCGGTTCTCCTCCACCTGCTGACGCGGCAGACACGGCGCACCTACATCCTGCCGACCTTCGCGTTCTTGCAGAGGTCTCTGGCGCAGCAGTCGCAGGTATTCCGGCTGCGGCGACGACTCTTGCTGGCGCTGCGGCTGGCGCTGGTGCTGTTCCTGGTGCTGGCCTTCCTCAAGCCGACCACGACCGCCCCGCTGGCAGGCGCGGGCGAAGCGCGCCGGGCCGTCGTGGTGGTACTCGATACCTCCCTCTCGATGGGCTATGCGCGCGGAGGCGTCTCGACGCTGGGGAGGGCGCGCGGGCAGGCGGCGGCGCTGCTGGACGACCTGCGCCCCGGCGATCTCGCCAACGTGATTCTGGCCGGTTCCGCGCCGAAGTCCGTCCTGCCGCAGATGGGCCGCGACCTGGGAACGCTGCGGCAGGCGGTCAAGAGCGCGGAGGCGACGCCGGAGCGCGGCGACCTGCCCGCCGCCGTCGCCCTCGCCGCCGGGCAGTTGGCGAAGGCGGACGCGCCGCGCAAAGAACTGATTCTCGCCTCCGACTTCCAGCGCACCAACTGGGCCGATGTGAAGTTCGACGCCCTGCCGCCCGATGTCAAACTCGTCTTTCTCGATCCCGCCGCCGGAGAGCGCGAGAACACAGCCGTGACCGGTCTGAAGCTGCGCCCGGCTACGCCGCGCGCGGGCGAAGAGGCCGGCGTGATTGCGGAGGTCTGGAACGGCACGCCCGCGCCCCGCTCCCTGACCGTCACGCTGACCGCGCAGAGCGAGACGAACCGGGAACTGGAACCGCAGAAGCAGGCGGTGACGATTCCGCCCTATGCCAGCAGCACGGCGGCGTTTCCCCTGACCTTCCCGGACGCGGGCCGCTACCGCCTCACGGTCCAACTCCCGCCCGACAGCCTGCCCGCCGATGATGCCCGCTATCTGGTCGCGGACTTGCAGCACGGCCTGAGCGTCCTGCTGCTCACCGATGCCAGCCTGCGCAACCCGAAGACCGCCGCCTACTACCTCGCCCGCGCTCTGAACCCGACGCCCGATGCGCCCGGCGGCCTGCGCATCCTTCCCAGGCGCGCCGCCGACCTCTCGGAAACCGACCTCAAGACCAGCGACCTGGTGATTCTGGACGAGGTGACGACTTTTCCTGCCGACCGCCTGCCGCTCCTGCACCGCCACGTGATGGAGGGGGGCGCGCTGATGGCCTTCCTGACCGGGCCGCGCATCGTCGCGCAGATGCAGGCGTTCGCGAAGCTGGGCCGGGGCGGCGAAGGGCTGCCCTTCCTGCCGCAGATGCCGGTGGACGTGCGGCGGCAGGGCAAGGGCTACGTCACGCTGACCGAAGCCCGCTACGACAGCCCGCTCCTGGCGCTGTTCAAAGACCCTGGCGTGGCCGACCTGGGCAAGACCCGTTTCACCCGCTTCTTCCTGACCGGCGAACCCGACCCACGCGCCGAAATCCTGCTGAAATACGAGGACGGCACGCCCGCCGCCGCCCGCCGCAACCTGGGCGCGGGCAGCGTGCTGCTCTGCAACTTCTCTCCCGCTCCCGCCGACAGCGACCTGGCCCGGCAGGAGGTCTTTCCGCCCCTGCTCCACGAGTTCGTCAAGGGCATGACGGCGAAGGAGGGCGAACGGCGCGAGTTCACGCCCGGCGGCACGGCCTCCGCGACGCTGGCCCCCACGCAGGCGCAGGGAACGGTGACGGCCATCGGGCCGAACAGCGAGGCGGAGAGGGTAACGGTGGATAGAACCGGGGGCGGCGTCATCGTGGAGCGGGTGGAGGAGCCGGGATTTCATACGATTCTGGCGAACGGACAGCTTGCCGCTGTGCTTGCCGTCAATCCGCACCCGGACGAGAGCGACCTGCGCGCTCTCGACCCGCGCGAACTGGAAAGCAGGCGCAGCGCGCGGGCATCCTATCTGGTTCGCGCCGCGCAGGGCAGCGCGGCGCTGGAAGGCTTGCGGCGCGGGCGTCCTCTCTGGCCCTACTGCCTGCTGCTGGCCTTCGCCGCGCTGCTGCTGGAACAGATCGTCGCGACCTTCGGCGGGCAGGCCCGCGCGCGCCGCTGAATCCCCTCGAATCCCCCGACGCAAAAAGGGCTTGACAAAGGCGCGTCCGGGCGTCTATACTAAACTATCAAAGCACTTTGTTTCGCAAAGCATCACCAGGACATCCGATGAGGAGACGGGACATGGCTATGCTGCAAGAAGAGCGCCGGCGGGAAGCGCGCGAAGCGGAAGAGAACCTGCGTGTCATTCGCGACCTGATGGAGCGTTCCACGAAGCACTCGACCTTTTCCGGGCTTTCCGGCGTTCTGGCCGGAGCCGCCTCCATCGTCGGCTGCCTGATGACGCGCGCGCTGGAGCAGGAGCGCCTGCGCCCGACGGAGTTCCAGACGTCCTTTCTGCTGCTCTGGTCGGCGGTGATCGTGTTTGCGGTCGGCGCGGACTATCTGCTGACCAAGCGCCGCGCCGCGCAGGTGGGTAAGTACGTGATGTCGCGGCTCGGCACGCAGATGATCCTCGGCTCGGCGCCGGGCCTCGGAACCGGCGCGCTGCTGACTCTGTTCTTTCTGCGCCAGGGCCTGCTGGCGTTCATCTATCCGTTCTGGATGCTTTGCTACGGCATCGCCGTCTGCGCGGTCGGGCAGTTCTCACAGCGGGAAGTCTCGTATCTGGGCGCGGCGTTTCTCTGGGCGGGCGCGATGACTCTGTTTTTGCCGCCCTCCTGCAGCCTCTGGATGATGGCGGCCAGTTTCGGCGGATTTCATATTGTCTACGGGATACGGATGGCCCGCAAAGACGGGTGGTAAGAGAGATAGGGTGGTTGGACGATGCTAGAGTTACTTGCTTCTCATCCCAGAGCATTGCGCGCGGTCGAGGCGCTGGAAGCCCTGGAAACGCTGGACGAGGCGATCCATCAGAAGGTGCGTTTGGGCATCATGTCCACGCTGCTGGCGCTGGGCGAGGCCGATTTCAAGCTGCTCAAGGAGACGCTGGCTCTCTCGGATGGCAACCTCAGCACGCACATCGGGCTGCTGGAAGAGCGCGGCTACGTAGAGACGCGCAAGGAGTTCGTGCGCCGCAAACCGCGTACCACCTACACGCCAACGGAGACAGGGCGCGCGGCGTTCCACCGCTACCTGCTGGCCCTGGAACGGATCATCCGCGCCGCCGAGAGCGCCGAGGCGGAGGAACCATCCTCCAGTGCGCAGGGCTGACTTCTCCCTGCGAAGGAATGCGCGGTCGGCCCTCACCTCCTGACCCCCTCTCCCAAACTTGGGAGAGGGGAGAGCCCGAGGAGGGAGTCGGCGCAGGCCGACTTGGTGCTTTTGCAGCAGCGGTTTCAACCGCCGATAGTATCGGAAAGAGGAACGTTCGCATGTACCGACGCGAGGGGCCGTTAGAAGCCTGGGAGCGGAATGCGCTGCGCGCTTACGCGCTCCGGGAAGAAGGGGACGCGGCGCAGCGCATCGCCGCCGCTCTGGAGGCCGAGCGTCTGGCCCGCCGGGCGCACGCGCTGGCGCGCGACGGCCTGAGAACGTCACGGCCTTCCGCCTACAGGCTGCGCGCCGCCGGAAACTTCCTCCGCGCAGAGGCGCTCTGCGCCGCCTCTCGAATGGAGTACCGCCTGTACGCGCTGTTTGCGGAGTAGAGCAGCGACCGAAGTCAGGCGATGTCTTCCCCGGTCGTCGTCGGCACGAACTTGCCGTGCAGCACGCCGCGCGCGCTGATGAGATGCTCGGCCAGCGCGGTCACCTCCTGCCGATGTCCCCGCAGGACGATCACCTCCAGGCAGTGTTCCGGCGTCAGGTGGATATGCAGGGCCGCCTGCGCCGTCGTGTGGTCGTGGTGCTGCATCTGGGTCAGATGCTCGCTCAGTTGTCGGGTCGTATGCGGATAGACCAGCGTGACGACGCCTACCATCTCGGCCTGCGGGTCGGCGTTCTCCTCCTGCCAGTTCGCCGCGACCAGAGCATCACGCACCAGATCGCGCACCGCTTCCGAGCGATTGCAGTAGCCCTGCCGCTTCCGCCAGGCGTCCAGATCGCGCACCAGCGCCGAGGGCATGGAGACGCCGAATCGCACCAGTCCGTCCGAATCGTCTTTCCTCACCTGCGCTTCCTGCCTCTTCTCCATAGGTTGATTTTTCCCGGCGGGAAGGCCCGCCGTCAGGCCGGAAACGGCCCGGAATAAAAAGGACTTTTGCGCTTGACAGCCGCGCCCGCGCTTGTCATAATGGGGGCGTGAACAGCCGACGCCCATTACCCTTCCCGGAACCGTCTCCCCAGCCGCAGAGCCAGGCTCCGCTCGTCCTGCTGGCGCAGGCCACGCAGGGCGACGAGAAGTCCCTCGACCTCGGCAGGGCCGCGCTCGCTATCGCCGCCGCGCACTATGTCGCGTTCGACATGGAGGCGTACCTGGCGCATCTCGACGCGCTGGCGGAGGAGGCGCGCAAACGCCTCGGCAGGGCGCGCCGCCCGGAAAAGATCATCGCCGCGCTCAACACGTTCCTGTTTGCCGACCTGGGCTTTCGCGGCAACACGGAGGACTACTACAGTCCCTACAACAGCTTTCTGAACGAGGCGCTGGAGCGGCGCGTCGGCCTGCCGATCACGCTCAGCATCCTCTACCTCGCTATCACGCACCGTCTGAACCTGCCCTTTGTCGGCGTCGGGATGCCGCTCCACTTCCTGGTCAAGTATGTCGGGAGGGGACGGGAGATCTTCCTTGATCCCTTCTACGGCGGCGAGCTACTGACCCCGGAAGGCTGCCGCGCCCGGCTCGAGCGCATCGTCAGGCAGCCCGTCGAGTTCGACCCCGCCTACCTCAACGCGACCCCGAAGCGCCAGATTCTCTACCGCCTGCTCAACAATCTCAAACAGGTCTACCTGCGCCGCGAGGAGCCGGGCCGCGCGGGTCGGGTGGTCGAGCAGATGCTCGTCGTTGCGCCGGACTCTTACGGGGATATACGCGACCGGGGGCTGCTGTTCCTGCAAGAGAGCGCGCTGTCGCAGGCGGTGGAGTGGCTCACGCGCTACCTGGAACTCGTCCCGGAAGCGCCGGACGCCGAGCGGATTCAGAACGCTATCGCCCGCGCCTACCGGCGTCGCGCCCAACTGAATTGAAACTCTTGGAGGTCTTTTAACATGATCGTGCGTACCCCTGCCGCGATGCGCAAGGGCTTCGCGCTCCTGGCCCTGCTCCTGCTGGCAGCGAACGGAATGCCTGCGCAGGCCCAGCGCGCCGACAACGGCGGCAACGGCGTGTTTGCGACGCAGGTGCGCAGCGCCAAACGCCCGCATCTTACTGTCGTCGTCTCCATTGACCAGTTCCGCGCCGACTATCTGCGCCGACTCACCGACCTGTTTCTGCCCGCCGAGAGCGGCGGCAAGGTGGGCGGCTTCCGCTACCTGATGACAGCAGGTTCCTACTTCGTGGATGCGCGCTACGGCCACTACCCTCTCTTCACCGGCCCCGGCCATGCGGTCATCCTGACCGGAGCCTACCCCTACAAAACAGGCATCATCAGCAACGACTGGTGGGATAAGGCGGCGCAGTCGCCGGTCTACTGCGTGGACGATCCCCGGCAGAAGGTCGTCGGCGCGGTCACGGGCAGCAAGGCGACGCCGATGGGGCCGAAAAACCTGCGCTCCACGACGGTCGGCGACGAACTCAAGCTGGCGACCAACGGCGCGGCGCGCGTCATCACCATCTCGCTTAAAGACCGCGCCGCCATCCTGCTCGGCGGGCATACGCAGGACATGAGCCTCTGGTTCGACGACAGCACCGGGCGCTGGATCAGCAGCACAGCCTACTGCAAGGACGGAAAGCTGCCTGCCTGGGTCGAGGAGGTCAACGCGGAGGCGCTGCCCGACAAAGCCCTCGGCATGACCTGGACGCCCTCTGTCTCCTCCGAGGCGCTGTCCCGTGCGATCCTGCCGAACCTCTCGCCCGACCGCAATCCCTACGGTCTGGGACTGCGCTTCCCGCACACCATTGGCAAGGAGCGCAACCCTACCAACTACAAGGCGTTCACCCGGACGCCATTTGCCAACGCCTACGTCTTCGAGACGGCGAAGCGCGCGGTCCGCGCGGAGAAACTGGGGCAGCGCGGCGACACGCCCGATCTGCTCGCCCTCAATCTCGCCACGAACGACTATATCGGCCACGCCTTCGGCCCTTACAGCCCGGAAGCCCTCGACGTGACGGTGCAGACCGACCGCCAGCTCTCCGACTTCCTGAACTTCCTGCAAGCCACGATTCCAGGCGGGCTGCGCGAGGTCGTCTTTGTCGTCACGGCGGATCACGGCGTTGTGCCGATCCCGGAAGATTTGCGCGCGGTGGGCATAGACGCGGGGCGCGTGCCGGAGACCAGCCCGGACGATGCGGTACAGAAGGCGTTGACAGCGGCGTTCGGCGAGGCCGCCTGGGTCGGCAAGGACGCGAGTGGCAAGACCGTCGGCGGCTATGTCGAACCCTACCTCTATCTCAATGAGGCGGCCATCGCGCAGGCGCTTGCGAACGGCAAGGCGACTTCCCGCGCGCAGATCGAGGAGGCTGCGGCCCGCGCGCTCGCCGCGCTGCCCGGCATCTACGCCTGCTACACGCGCACGCAGATCATGGAGGGCCGTCTGCCTGCCAACGACATCGCGCGGCACATTTACAACGGCTTCTATCCGAAACTCTCCGGGGATGTCGTCGCCGTGAACGAGCAGCTCTATATCGTCAACGAGAGCGGCCCCTACACCACGACGCACGGCACGCCCTATGCCTACGACACGCACGTGCCGATCCTGATTGCGGGGCCGGGCATCCGTCCCGGCGTCTGGCCCGATCCGGTCTCGCCTGCCGACATCGCCCCGACGCTCTGCGCCCTGCTCGGCGTGGAACTTCCCAGCGGCTGCGACGGCGTGATCCTCAAAGCGGCCCTGCGCTGACCGACGGCGCTGTTTGAAGCCCCAAACGCAAACCGCTCTGGACACAACGTATCGCTGTCCAGAGCGGTGGATAGTTTTCCGGCGAATAAATTCGCGGCTGGAAAGGCACAAAATCGGCCTCCGCCGATTGGTTTTTGAGTCCGCGAAGGCGGACTTCGTGCTTTGGCAGCCGCGAATTTATTCGCCGGAACAGTGTTCAAACCATGCGCGCCCGGAGAGACTTGAACTCCCGACCCTCAATTCCGAAGACTGATGCTCTATCCGCTGAGCTACGGGCGCAAAACAGAATCAACAGAGCTATTGTAATGCCTATGGGCCGATTTGTCAAGGGAAGGGAGAGGCGATGGGCAGCATCCGGCAGGCGGTGATCGTGATGGCGAAGCGGCCCCAGGCAGGCCAGACGAAGACGCGCCTCTGCCCGCCCTTCACGCCGGAACAGGCGGCCCTGCTGGCGGAAGTCTTCCTGCGCGACACCGTGACGAACCTTCAGCGCGCCGACTGCGCGGAAGTCGTACTGGCCTATACACCCCTCGAAGCGGAAGACTGGTTCGCCGCACAGTTTCCCGGTCTGGCCCGTATTTCCCAACCGGACGGCGACCTGGGAACCCGGATGAACGCTGTCCTTGAAGCCGCCTGGCGCTTGCGCTACCAGCCCTGCGTTCTGGTCGGCGCGGACAGCCCCGACCTGCCCGCCGAAACCCTTCGCGCCGCCTTCGACGCGCTGCGCCCCGGCCCGGAGGGTTCCGATCTCGTTCTCGGCCCGGCGGAGGACGGCGGCTACTATCTCCTCGGCCTGAAAGGACGGCAGCCCTCGCTGTTCGAGTCCATCGCCTGGAGTACCGAACACGTCTTTGCGCAGACGCTGGAACGCGCGCACGCCCTCAACCTGCGCGTTCGTCAGCTTCCCCTCTGGTACGATCTCGACACGCCCGCCGATCTCGACCGCCTCCGCGCCCGTCTCGCCACTGCCCCACCGGAAACCTGCCCCGCCACCCGACGAATAATATAGAACCACCCGCTGCGCTAGAGGCACAGAGCCACAGAGGAAAAGCCGCAGAGAAATACAGAAAGGAGAGAAGAGGGGGAGTCTCTTCGTGTTGCTTCGTGTCCTTCGTGGATTCTTCGCTCTGTTCTCTTTGCTTTTCTCGGCTTTTGTTTGTCCTCTGTGGCTCTGTGCCTCTAGCGCAGCGGGTGGTTCTATATTCCCATCTTTGCGGCCAGGAAGCGCGCGGAACGCTTGAGTTCGTCTATGCCGTTGACGCCGTCCTCGATGGAGACCCAGCCATCGAAGCCGACGCTGCGGAGGATGCGAAAGATCTCATCGAAGTCGTTCATGCCGGTTCCGATCTCGCCATGAATGAGTTGCGTGTAGTCCGTGATGCCTTCCGGCCCGATCTCCACGCCGGGTTTCGGGCGGCGGTCGCTGGCGTGCATGGTCACGACGCGAGGCGCGACGCGGCGCAGCAGTTCGAGCGGGTCTTCATTGGCAAGCAGCGTATTGGAGGGATCGTAGTTGACGCCGTACCAGGGGCTGTCTATCTTCGAGACGATCTCGCAGAAAATGTCCATCTTCTGGGCGAACTCCGGGTAGTCCCAGTAGTTGTCCTTGAAATGGTTCTCCATCGTCAGGACGACGTCCTTTTCTGCCGCGTAGGGCAGCAGTTCCGAGATGCACTCCACTACCCAGCGCACGCCGTCCTCCCGGCTGACCTCCGGCCTGCGCTGCCCGGAAAGCACGCGGCAGGTCGAGCCGCCGAGCGCCTCCGAGACCGCGATCATCTGACGCTCCTTCTCGATCTCGGCGCGGCGGTGGGCCGGGTCAGGGCTGGTGAAGTCCGGCGAGGCGCAGAACATCGGCATGACGAACCCGGCCTCGTCCAGCGCAGCCTTGACTTTCGCCAGATAGTCCGGCTCATAGGAGGTCAGGAAACCGGTATACATCTCCAGGCCGGTGACGCCGAGCGGTTTCAACTCGTCGCGGGCCAGCGCGATCCAGTCGAAGACGCTCATAGTGCGATGCACGCACAGTTCGTCCATATAGCACTTCGGAAAAGCGGCCAGTTTCACGCAGGTCTCCTTGTCAGGTCTTTATCGGGCCGATTCGCGGCAGGCTCTCTTTGATGCGGGCCAGAAGCCGATCCTCGATGGGGACGCCGATCTCCTCCAGCGCCATCAGGACGGCCCCGACTGCCGACGGCACGCACGCGGGCGTGATGGTCGCTTCCGGCGCGACCCGCTTGACAACCTCCCGGAACGTCCGCAGCACCAGACGGCCCGACCGGAACACGCCGCCGACCGTTCCGACCGTGACCGGCCCCCGCTCCATCTGCAGCTTCAGCAGGACAGCGTTGACGGCCAGCG
>DASRGL010000201.1:0-13613 GCA_035651115.1 Chthonomonadaceae bacterium | reverse complement strand
GCCATGCCGGGAGGCGTATTGGCACGTAACGCGGCGAGGTCGGCGGCGGAAAGCGGGCGCGTTCTGGGCAGATGGGCCAGCGTGCCGGCGCAAACGCCGGCCCCGACCACCAGAACCAGAAGACCCATCCCTCTCCAGGCGGCGCGCAGACGCGCGCCCCCCGGTGACTGCGAGTTCCAATGTGGCATTGTGCATATCCTTACAAGGCCGTCGGGAATTCAAACGAACTTCCTGGACGGTCATTTCTATGTCGGAATTCTGCCCGAAAAGCCGAAAAGCGGGGCGGCGGCGCAGGAAACGTTGACAATCCTACCGAAAAGTGTGATAATACAGATTCATGGGGCGTACAGTTGAATCGGGCCGAATCAGGGTAACAGGCAAACGCTGTCCAGGCCGTTACCCTCTTGGCGTTACGCCGGACGCGCGATAATAGTCGGTAGTATCCCGAACGCGCCGCGTTCGGCAGGAGTTCCCCAAGCGCCGATCTGCTTAGGCGGTTGCCTGGCGTCCGCGAGGACGCTCGGCCCGCAGCGCCATACAGCCGGGTACGGTAAAATACCCGGCCTGCGGGGATAGGTTCGAAATTCAAGCAAGACACACGGAGCGAGGCGAAGCTGCGGTTACGCCGGTTCTATGACCGGGCGGATGTCTGAAAGGTTGCAGGACGGCCCGCCATCCGCACAGGGCCAGGCGTGAAAGGAGACCGGTTGCAATGTTCAAACGGATATGGCGCTACCTACGGGCCTTAGTCATGGGTAAGCTCGACGAGTGGGAAGACCCGGAGATTATCCTGAACGAGGCCGTTCGCGAGATGAAAGAGAACCAGATCAAGAACCGCGAACTGGCCGTACAAGCCATTACCCAGAAAAACAACCTTCAGGCCGAGGTAGACAAAGAAGAGCGCATGGTCGCCGAGTTGGAGCGCAAGGCGACGCTGGCGTTGCAGTCCGGCAACCGGGAACTCGCCAAGCAGTTCCTCAAAGAGAAAGCCCTGCACGACCAGACGCTCCAGAGTATGCGGCAGAATCTGGTGGCCGCGACGGAAGCCGCCGAAAAGGTCAAGATCGCCATCAAGCAGGAGGAGGAGCGCATTCGCGTGCGCACCGCCGAAGCCCTGGCGATGAAGGCCAACATGAAGCAGGCCCAGATACAGATCAAGATCAACAAGGCGCTCGACCAGTTCCAGTTCAGCGAGAACGAGCAGCAGTGGACTCATGCGAACGAGCGCATCCGCACCATGCAGTCCGAGGCGTCGGCGCGCGCCGAGGTCGCCAGCACCAGCATCGACTCCAAGCTGCGCGAGATGGAGGTCTCGCAGATGGACGTGGAGGCGGATCGCCAACTGGCCGAACTGGAGGCGAAGCTGGCCGTCGGCGGCACGACCGCGACCAACTACACCACCACGACCAACAACGTCCAGCAGGTGCAGACCGTCGGCGGCGGCACGGCCAACGCCAACGGCGGGGGCGGCGCGCAGGAGAGCGACATAGACCGCCAACTGCGCGAACTCGAAGCCAAACTCGGCGGACAGAAGTAGCCTCCGGCGCTGGCCGCCTGTGACGCTGTTGGCGCAAGACGCCTTCCAGACGGGCGCGGGCGTACCCGGTCTTTCAGGAACAGAAACCGTACCGATGAGCATTCCAACCCGTCTCTATCGTATCGCCAAATACAAACTCGGCGAACTCAAGGAGCGTCTCGACCAACTGGACGAGGAGCAGGCGCGGGCCGAAGAGCAGCGGCTCCGCCAGGCGCAGGCGCGCACGGACGCCCGCCGCGAACTGGAAGACGCGATGGCCGCGCCCCTGCCGGCCTCGGCCACGCCCACAACAGTCGGCCCCGATCTGTCGTCCTCCCGCAGCGATCCTGCCTCGATACCCGCGCAGCCGCCTCTGCCGCGCCGCACGCCGGAGGAGATCGCGCGCGGTTCGCGACCGCTGCCGCCGAACGCTCCGCCGCCTGCCAGCCTCCCGCAGACAGGAACGCCGCAGGCCGATGCGCTCGTGTATCACTATAGACTGCTGGGCGTAGAGCCGGGCGCGGATTTCGTCACGGTGCAGGCCGCCTACAACAAACTGGCCGCGCGCAGCGATCCGAGCCGCTTTCCGGCGGGATCCCAGGAAGAACAGGAGGCGCAGAGCATCCGCAAGCGTCTGGACGCCTCCTTCGAGGCGCTGCGCGACGCGCTCGACCCGACAGCCCGGCGCTTCGATCTGATCGAGTATTGACCTCGCCCTCATTTCCTGGACGCGGCAAGCCGCGCCCCTACGATTCTCCTCTCCCGCCGCGAAGCGGGAAAACAGGGAGAGGAGGCCAGAGGGTAAGGGCCACATAGGGAAGGAAAGACGAATGGCGAAACGGGATCGCCTGACCGAGGCGCAGATACAGGAGGCGCTGACCGCGCTCGACGGCTGGTCGCTTCAGGATGCGAAGCTGCACAAGACCTACAAGTTTGCCGATTTCGTGCAGGCGTGGGGATTTATGGCGCGGGCGGCGCTGATCGCCGAGGCGATGAACCATCACCCCGAATGGTTCAACGTCTATAACACGGTGCGCGTAGACCTCAGCACGCACGACGCGGGCGGCGTCACCATGATGGATATTGAACTGGCGCGCAAGATGGAGGCGCTGCTCTCTTCATGACAGGCTCTTCGAGAAGGGAGGCGCTCTGAGAGGCGCAGGCAGATGGGCAGGCCAGGGAGATGAAGACGAAAGCAATGCCGAAGCGGGACAAGCCTGTAGAGAAGACGGAAGAAGCCGCAGAAACCTGGTCTCAGGATGCCGTGCGGTTGCTCGACCTTGTCGCGCAACTGATGTCCAAGACCCTGAGCCAGCGCCTTCTCGACACCCTGCCTGCCGCCCGTCGGATCGAGATGACCCTGTCTCAGTTCCATACTCTGCGCTATCTGTGGCTGCATCAGCGCGTCTTCATGGGCGAACTGGCCGATGGACTGGACATCAGCTATCCCTCGGCCACGAACATGGTCAAGCGCCTGGCCGAAAAAGACCTGGTCGCGCGCGTCACCAATCCTGCCGACCGGCGCGAGGTCGAGGTCGTCCTGACCGAGGCGGGCCGCAGCCTGATCACCGACATCGAGAACGAGCGTATCGCCCGGCTGACCCAGATTCTGGAGCCGATGAGCGAGACGAACCGCACGGCGCTTCTGGAAGGGATGCGCCAATTTATCATGCACGCCCTCGGCGTGGACTACGACACGGCCCGCGAGATCTGTCTGCGGTGTGGCTCGCGCTCCTCCGAAGCCTGTCCCATCGCGCAGGTCATCCCTCTCTTCCCCTGCAAGTAACTTCCCTTTCCACACGAGGTTGAAACCCCGGTCTGAAGTTGCAAAGCCTGCCTGCGCAGGCTCAATCCTCAATGCTTTTCTTTCAAGGCGCAGTCGTCGCGTAGAAATCCGCATCCGTCAGGCTGGACGGCTTGCGGAACTTTGCGCCGCCATCGTAGCGCAGCCCGACAAAGCCCTCGCTATGCCGGAAAGGATAGTGCGTGTGCGCAGTATCCTGCGCCGGTGGGAAGGGCGTCCAGACCGGGCCGACATGTCCCGCGCGCGTATCGGCGCAGCCCGGCGTGCGCGCATGATCCCAGACAAAGAGCGCGTCCGGCTTCTGGATCGCGCCGTCCGGCTGGCCCATCGGCCCGCCCGTGATGTAGCTCATCGCGTAGCCTATCTGCCATTTCGGGTCGGCAGGGCATTTGAAAATCTGGACGTTTTTGATATAGGGCTGCACGAAGCCGATATTGTAGTGCGGATAGGGGCCGGGCGAATCGGGCGCGACGGAGTTATCGAACGGCCCCCACCAGGTCTCATGCGGCCCTGTCCATCCGAGCGGGGCTTTCGGGCTTTGATCGGCGCAGAGGGCGTTGCCGGGCAGGTCCGGGCAGAAGCGGTAGCGCGAATTGACCTCGTCGTAGTCCTGCCGGTACATGGCGAGGGCCAGCCCAAGCTGATGCAGGTTGCTGGTGCAGGTGGCCTGGCGCGCTTTGGCCCGCGCCTGACTGAAGACGGGGAAAAGTATCGCGGCTAAAATAGCGATTATTGCGATGACGATGAGAAGTTCGAGGAGCGTGAATCCGCGCTTCATGGCTTTCCTTCCACTACCTGTGTTACATAGAGCATCCAGGGAGAAACCAGGAAGGTCGTTCCTTACTTTCCCTGGTTACTCAGGTAAGTATAGCCGGAGAACAGGCTGAAAGTCAACGCCTCAGCGCGAAATTTTACGCCTTCAGGATTCGGAAGAGGTGGGAGAGATAGCGGAAGAGACGCCGGGCCGCAGCAGAATGTACGGTTCGGCAGGCGGGGCGGAAGTGGAGACGGGACGAAGCAGAGTGTCGGAAATCGTCGCAGGGGAGGCGCTGGAACGCAGCAGCACTGACTTCGGCTCGATAGCGGCGATGGCCTGGCGCGCGGCCTGCATTACGGCGTAGCTGTGATCGGTCGTCAGGCGGCGCAGGGCGGGCAGGGCGCGGGCATCGCCAAGCTGTGCCAGTACCGGGATCGCGGCCTCCAGAAAACGCGCGTCTTTATCGTACCGCTCGAGGGCGCGCGTCAGCGCGGGAACCGCCGTCGGATCGTCCAGCAATCCGAGGATGCGGACGGCCTCGATGCGTGTGGCGCTGCGGCGGGAAGCCAGTCGCTCGGCGCACTTGCGCACGCAGGGAGTCTGCTCGGCATCGGCAAAGGCGCTGTGCGCTTTCCACCACCTGCAGACCGGCCCGGCGGCCTCTTCCAGCAAGGCCGTGACGACGAGCCAGACCACCACGATCAGCAGGCCGCCGATCTCCAGGGAAAACAGATTCTCTCTGATCAGATGCGCCCAGTCTGTGGCGTCCATCCTCCGGCTCCTGAGCAAACGGGGAACTGACTGCGGTCCGTCTCTATTTTCCGGCAGCCGCTTCCTCCTGCACGCTGGCGCGCAGCAGGTGCTGCGCCGCAGCGTCCACGCCGGGGGCCGCAGGGCGCAGTAAGGTATCGGACGCAACGCCCGCGGCGAGAGAGGCGCGCAGCAGCGTCTGACGGAACGGCTCCTGCGCGGCCCGTTCCTGCAGGAAAGGCAGGCAGTGTTTGGCGGCAGACCGGATACGCCGCTGCCGCTCCGTGCGTCCCGGCCCTTCCGCCAGCCGCTCCACCAGAGGCAGCGCCCGGCTGTCCCCCACCTGCTCGAAGGCGCGCAGAATGGCGATCTTGAGATCGGTCAGGGCGCGTTCGGAACTGGTCAAGATGCGGCAGAGGCAGGCGCGCTGTTCCGTATCGAGGAGCGCGGCATCGCTGGCTTGAAGGCGCGGCAGCAGGGTCGTCAGCGCCGAGACGACATCCGGGCGGGCGCGCATATCGGGCGCTTCCAGCATCTCCGCCAGCGGCCCCACGATACGCAGGTCGTCGAAGCGGGCCAGCCGCTCGGCCACGCGCTTGCGCGCCTGGAACGCCGTGACCGGATAGGCGAGGCAGCTTAACAGCACGACCAGGTCCATGCCCCATCCGAGAAGGGCGATAGTGAAGGGGAAGGTCTCCGCCTGCAGCGAGCCGAGGAGGGCGAAGACATCCAGCAGCATCACGGAGGCCGCCGCCAGCGTCCCCAGCGCAAGGCCGTTGCGAATGCGCCGCCGGTAGCGGCGCGTCTCCTGCTGGAAGGCGGCCAGCAGCGCGCCGACCGCCGCCTCTTCGCTCCTCGGAACGCTCTCCTCGCGGGGGACGCTCTCCGCCTGTACGCGGAGCGGCGCGGCCTCCGCGCCTGGCTCTTCACGCTGTAGATGCTGCTGTTCCATACCGATGCGTGCCTGCCGGTCAAGCAGAGCCAGCGAAGCCGGAGAACTCCGACTTCGCTGCGTTCTGTACGAACTGTCGATTCGTCTGCCGAACGCCTAGCGACTGCCTCGCCGCCGCAGACGCAGCCCGATCAGGCCGGTGAACACCAGTCCGCCCGTCATCGCCAGCGCGCCCGGTTCCGGCACGGCCTGCGCGAAGATGATGTCGTAGGAGGTGTGTACGCCCTGCGCGCCGAGGGTATCGCTCGTGACGCCTTTCGCGTAGATCAGTCCACCGGTGTTGTTGATGGCGACCGGCCCGTTGAGCGTGAGACTCTGCGGGACCGGAATCAGTTCCCAGCCGTTGCCCGTATCCCAGTAGAGATAGCGGCGGGACGGGTTGCGGAAATCCGTGTACCAGGCGACGGTTCCCGCATCGTTGACCGTCGGATCGAACTGGAAGAAGTCCCGGCTGTTGCCGTTGAGGTCTTCCGTCAGATCGGTCAGGTTGCCGGTGTCGGGATCGAAGGCCCAGATGTCCCACTTCTGCGCCGCGTCGTTGTACTGCATCCAGACCAGCTTGCCCTTGTTGTTGATGCCGCCGTTGTAGACGTTGAGGTCCTGGCTGTCCGTGATCTGGTAAAGCTGATCCAACTCCGGCGTCTCGCCGCTGGCGTCCACATGGCCCAGCACCAGATTGGTCTCGCCCCCCGGATTGACCTCGGTGGTGCGCTCGTAGGAGAGCCAGCCGTTGTCGTTGAGGCGCGGCCCGGTGCTGACCCCTTCGCCGTCCCACCAGGTCACGTCGGACGCCTTCGTGTCGCCGGGACGCCAGTAGAAGATGTCGTCAATACCGCTTGCGCCCGCCTGCCCCTGCCAGACGACATGGTTCTGATTGTTGATATAGGGCGCGAACGCCGCGTCCGTCGTGCCGTAAGGGGCATCCGGGAAGATGTCTTTGTAGTTGGTCTCCGTGCTGATGATGCTGGCGGAGCCGCCTCCCTGCCAGAGATAGATGCTGGGCGTGAAGTTCTCGTCCGCCGCATTCCAGACGACCCAGTTGTTGTTGTTGATGCGCGCGTCGTGCGCGCTGGTTCCCGGCGTCCCTATCGCGATGGGATCGGAGAGGCCGTCGTGCCAGAGGTAGACCTGGCTCTCCGCGCCCGTGCGGGTAGACCAGACGGCCCAGCCCTGATCGTTGAGCGAGAAGCCGGTCACCAGATTATCGGCATGGCCGATCACGCGCTCGACGAACGCCGTCTGCGCCTGCGCGGGCGCGTGCCAGAGGCTCGCAATGGCGGCTGTCGCGAACAGCATCACGCTTACGGCCAGGCGCCTTCTGCCATGGGTACTGCGGGTACTGCGCGTACTGCCCTGTTCTGTCTGCATCTGCTCTGCCTCCTGCAAGGGTCTTGGTTCTCACGCGGCCTCAAAAAGCCGGGAAAGCGTTACTGCCGGGAGTTACGAGTCGACATCGGCCAGGTCGTGGGCCATCTGCGCGCCCAGGCGTTCCCAGGCGGCGATGACCCGGTCATCGAAAGGATCGTCATCGCTGTTGGCGATTCGGCCCCGCGCCTCCAGCCAGGCGACGGTGCGGCGCACGCCCTCGATCCAGGGAATCGTGTAGCGGAACCCCAGGTCGGCCATCGCCGCAGAGTTGTCGAAGATGCTGGGGTACTGAAAAATATCTATACTGATGCCGGCGCGCTTCGGGGCGAACTTCGCCAGCAGATCGGTGGGGATATGCACGATCTTGGGCGGCGGCGCGTTCAGGGCTTCCGCCACGCCTTCGTGATACCGGTTCCAGGTCATCCACTCCTCACCGGTGACATTATAGGCTTTGCCGAACGCCTGCGGATTTCCTGCCGCGCCGACAAAACCGCGCCCCACATCGTCAATATGGCAGGCCGCCCAGAGGCAGGAGCCGTCGCCATGCACGATGATCGGCTTGCCTTTGCGGATGCGGTCGAGGTAGGTCGTGTTCCAGCCCAGAGAGTGAACGATGGTGCCGCCCTCGCCGTAGGTCTGCGAGGGGCGCAGGATGGTCGCGGGAAAGTCGCCGCGCCGATGCGCCTCTAGTAAGACGGCTTCACAGCGGCTTTTGTTCGCTCCGTAAGAGCCGGTGGGCGTGTGCGGTTCATCTTCCCGAATGGGGAAGCGGGTGGCGGGACCGCCGTAGACGCAGACGGTGCTGCAAAAGATGAAATGGCCGATCCGCCCCCTGAAGGCCCGCACGACGCTTTCGGCGTCCTCCGGCACGAAGCCGACCATATCTATGACGCAGTCGAACGAACCGGCCTCCGCCATCTGCGCCTCGAACGCCGCGTAGTCCTTGCGGTCGCCCTGGATCGTCTTCGCGCCTGCGGGGATGCGCGCCTCGCTCTTGCCCCGATTGTAGAGGGTCACGTCGTCGCCGCGTTCCAGCAGTTGCCGGGTGATAGCCGTGCTGATGAGGCCCGTTCCGCCGATGATGAGTATCTTCATGCGTCGCTCCTTCTTCTTGTGCAAAAGCCCGGTGAGGCTGCGAGGCTCCATTCTAACATACCGGCCCCGCCAATGCAACTGCCGCGCCCACCTCCTGCGGAATAAAGTGCGGGTTTCTCAGGTAAAATATCGTGACGCCCAACGCTCCGGGAGAAGGAGAACCTATGGACACGCCCCATTTCGGATTGACCGGCCTGGCCGTCATGGGCCAGAACCTGGCGCGCAACATCGCGCACAAAGGCTTCCCCATCGTCGTGCATAACCGCACCGCCGAGAAGACCCAGACGTTCCTGCGAGAACACGGTTCGGAGGGCCAGATCGCCGGGGAGACGGACATCGCCGCGTTCGTAGCCGCCTTGCAGCCGCCGCGCGCCATCATGCTGATGGTCAAGGCGGGGCCGCCGGTGGACGAGGTGATCGCGGAACTGAAGCCGCATCTCAGTAAAGGCGACCTGCTCATTGACGGCGGCAACTCGCACTATGCCGACACGCAGCGCCGCCTGGAAGCGTTGGAAGCGGAGGGCTTGCTCTTTCTGGGAACGGGAGTGTCCGGCGGGGAAGAGGGCGCGCTGAACGGGCCGAGCCTCATGCCGGGCGGCTCCCAGGAGGCGTATGCGCGAGTCGCGCCCATCTTTACGAAGATCGCGGCGCAGGTGGACGGCACGCCCTGCTGCGCCTATATCGGCGCAGGCGGCTCCGGCCACTACGTCAAAATGGTGCATAACGGCATCGAGTACGCCGACATGCAGCTCATCGCGGAAGCCTACGACCTGCTGAAGAACGCGCTCGGCCTGAACAACGACGAACTCGCCGCCGTCTTCTCCGAATGGAATCAGGGCGACCTCGATTCGTTTCTAATCGAGATTACCGCGCAGATATTTAAGACGCGCGACCCGGAGACGGGCGGTTCCCTGGTGGACAGCGTGCTGGATCGGGCGGCGCAGAAAGGCACGGGCAAGTGGACCTCGCAGTCCGCGCTCGACCTGGGGATTCCGGTGACGGCCATCACGGAGGCGGTCTTTGCGCGCTGCCTCTCCTCCTTCAAAGAGCAGCGCGTCCAGGCGGCGAAGGTTCTGCCCGGCCCGTCTGGAGGCCGTACCTCCGGCGACCGGGACGCCTTCATCCGGGACATCCGCGACGCGCTCTACGCCTCCAAAGTCGTGGCCTATGCGCAGGGCTTCGACCAGATGCTCGCCGCCGCGAAGGAGTTCGGCTGGACGCTGCATCCCGGCGAGATCGCGACCATCTGGCGCGGCGGCTGCATCATCCGCGCCCGCTTCCTCGACCGCATCCGTGAAGCCTACGAGCAGCATCCCGATCTGCAAAACCTGCTCCTGGCGCCCTACTTCACCGAGGCCGTTCGCAAGGGCCAGGAGGGCTGGCGGCGCGTCATTGCGGAGGCCGTGCGTCTGGGCATCCCGACGCCGGCCTTCTCGTCCGCTCTGGCCTACTACGACGGCTACCGCCGCGAGCGGCTCCCGGCCAATCTCATCCAGGCGCAGCGCGATCTGTTCGGCGCGCACACCTACGAGCGCGTGGACAGGCCCGGCGCATTCCACTCCCATTGGGGCTAAGACCTGCCGGAGGAGGAGTGATGACATCCAATCGTCGGGAATTTCTCGGTCTGGCCGTTGGAAGCGTCGCAACGGGTCTCCTCGAAGCCCCGTCATTGGCTCTGGCCGCCGCAAAGCCGGAGATCAAGGCCGTCGCCTTCGATGCCTTCCCGATCTTCGACCCGCGCCCTGTCTTCGCGCTGGCAGAGAATCTGTTTCCGGGCCGAGGCGCGGAGATAAGCAGCGCGTGGCGCACCCGGCAGTTCGAGTACACCTGGCTGCGCGCCCTGTCACGCCGCTATGCGGATTTCTGGCAGGTCACGGAAGACGCTCTGAACTTTGCGGCGAAAACGCTGAAACTGGAACTGAGCGCGGAAAAGCGCCAGCGCCTCATGGCCGCTTACCTTGAACTCGGCACCTGGCCGGATGTGCTTCCGGCGCTGAAGGCGCTGAAAGAGGGGGGAATCCGACTGGCGTTCCTGTCGAACTTCACCCCGAAAATGCTCGGCGCGGCGATCCAGCGCTCCGGCCTGAACGACCTGTTTGAATTCGTCCTCAGCACGGACGCAGTCCAAACCTACAAGCCCGATCCACGCGCCTATCAGATGGGAGTGGATGCCTTCCACCTGAAGCGCGAGGAGATTCTCTTTGCAGCGTTCGCGGGCTGGGATGCCGCCGGCGCGAAGAGTTTTGGCTATCCGACCTTCTGGGTCAACCGCACGAAGGCTCCCGCCGAAGAGTTGGGCGTCTCCCCGGACGGGATGGGCGAAACTCTGACCGATCTGGTGAATTTCATAAAATCACAACGTTAGCGACCGTCCCTCACCAGCGGAACGCGCGTTCTCTGCCGGTTCTCCCAGGTGCAGACGTGCGTGAGGCCGTTGTCTAAAGCCAGGCGAGCCGCCGTGCCGTAGGCATGGGCCAGTTGGTCGGGATGGTGGGCGTCCGAGCCGAGGGAGAGCAGCGAGCCGCCGCGCGCGGCGTACATCGCCACCGTCTCCGCCGCCGGGTAGGTGACGCCAAGACCTTGATGCAGCCCCGCCGTGTTGATCTCGAACGTCAGACCGCGCGCGATCATCAGGTCGAACAGCGCGTTCAGTTCCGGCTCGTATTCGTGCGGGTCATACGACCCCCAGGCCGCCAGGCCGCGCCGGTTCGCGTACTCCAGATGGCCGAGAATATCGAACAGCCCGCTGGCGACCGAATCGCGCACGGCCTGAAAATAGTCCCGGTACGCCTGGCGCTTGTCGCGCGTCCGATTGTACGCCTCCGTCATGAGCATGACGCTCTGGACATAATGCACGCTGCCGATGACGAAGTCGAACGGATGCGCGTCCAGGTAGCGCGCGATCCTGTCCTCGAACCAGACCTGATAGTCCACCTCGACGCCCGCCCGGATTTTCAGCCGGTTCCCCCAACGCTTGCGCTCCGCCTCGATCTCCCGCATGGTGGCGTCATAGTCGAAATAGTCCACCGCAGGATCGGCGGGATCGAAATCTTTATGCTCGGAAAATCCGATCTCGTCCAGCCCGATCTCGACCGCCCGCGCGCACTGCTCCGCGATGGACGCCCGCCCGTCGTGCGACCGGTAGGAATGCACCTGATAGTCTACGGCATAGAAACCCTCGATAATGGCCCCTCTCTCCTTTCCTGACGAGATCGGCGACACGCGATAGATGGCGTCGTCCGCCGCGCCTGCGGACGGCGACTCGCTGTTCCACAGATGCCAGGACAAGAGTCTATTTCTGAAGACCGCTGCCGTCTTCCTGCTCAGTCCCCAACGCCCGCCTCTGCGCTCCCGATGAAAGTGTGGGAACAAAGTCTGCTCTCTTACAGACCTATAAACGCCTGTTTCCTGCTGGCGAATCTGCGCGGCGCGCAACCTGCCTACGCTGGAAGACCATCTGCGCATGGCGATGGAGCGCAGCGGCAAAAACCGGGCAGTCTCTTACCACCGGCGGCATCGGAAAGGCCACTAGCCGCTGTCGCTCGCTTGTGATAAGAGACTCCGTTGTAAGAGGTGAATGCGATGACAAGCAGGGCAAAACTATTTGGACACCCGATCCATCCGATGCTGATAGCGTTTCCCGCCGGGCTGCTGGTCACGGCCTGCGTGTTCGACATCATCGGCCTGGCGACCCGTAATGGACTCTGGATGCAGGCGTCCTACTGGATGATCGGCGCGGGTGTTCTGATGGGACTGGTCGCGGCGGTCTTCGGCCTGATAGACTGGCTGGCGATTCCGTTCGGCACGCGGGCGAAAGTGATAGGAGCCTGGCACGGCAGCGGCAATGTCGTCATGGTTCTGCTGTTCGGAATCAGTTGGCTCCTGCGGCGGGATATGCCTTCCGTTCCGGGCGCTATTCCCCTGGTGCTGTCGTTCCTCGGCCTGGCCTTCCTGGTGCTGACGGGATGGCTCGGAGGCGAACTGGTGGATCGGCTGGGCGTCGGCGTGGACGAAGGCGCGAACCTGAACGCGCCGAGTTCCCTGTCCGGGCGTCCGGCCAGCGATACGCCGCTGCCTCTAGCGGAAGAGCGGCATCTTGCCGAGGCAGCGTCCGAAGAGACGCAGGTCATCCACAGGCCCTAGCCGATTCTGCCGCATGTACCGCAGCATTTCCGACCGATCCGCTTTGAGAGGAGGGACGGGTTCCGTTCTGGCCCGTCCCCACCCTTCCTTTCGCTCTCCCCATCGGGACGCTCTGTTGCTTTCTGCCTGCGTGCAGTGCCGCTGCACTCTCCCCTCCCTGCGCCGGAATCTCCTGATGCGAAACCGCGCCGAATGTCGCAAAGGAGGCAGGAGATTCGAGGGCGTTTGCCGGATGGAAGCGTGGAGGCGGCACGCTGCCGCCGCGTCCGCGTGACGCAGCAGAAAGGAGAGGAGACGGTGTTCCGACTGGATGGGAAGACGGCGTTTATCACGGGGGCAGGCTCCGGCATCGGGGAGCAGATCGCGCGGCTGTTCGTGGCGCAGGGCGCGCAGGTGGTCGTCGCGGACGTGGACGAGGCGGGCGGCAAGCGCGTGGCGGAGAGCCTGGGTGCGGCAGCCCGGTTCCTGCGCGTGGACGTGACCGATTCCGAAAATGTCCGCGCCGCGCTGGAGACGACCGCAGCGCAGCTTGGCAGGCTCGATATACTCGTCAACAATGCCGGGATCGGTTTCGTCGGGAATGTGGAGGAGACGCCCGAAGCCGATTTCGCGCGCCTGATGCAGGTCAACGTGCATGGCGTGTTCCACTGCTGCAAGCACGCCGTCCCGATCATGCTGCGGCAGGGCCGGGGGAACATCATCAATCTTGCTTCGGTCGCGGGGCTGGTCGCCGTGCTGCGCCGCTTCGCCTACTGCGGCACGAAGGGCGCGGTCATCGCGATGACCCGCGAACTGGCGATAGACTACGCAGGAAAGGGGATTCGGGTCAATGCCATCGCCCCCGGAACGGTGCATACGCCGTTCGTCGAGGGCTATCTGCAGCGGTTCCATGCGGGGGAGATCGAAGAGACGCGGGCCAGACTCCATGCCCGCCAGCCTGTGGGACGCATGGCCGAGCCGAAGGAGATCGCGGCGCTGGCCGTCTATCTCGCCGCCGACGAGTCGGAGTTCGTCACCGGCTCTATCCTGACCATTGACGGCGGCCTGACCGCCGCTTGAGCCATCCGTTTTATTGTCTGAACTATGATCTCTAGTTTCCGGTAAACTGGAGCCTTCCGCTCCTGTCTGACACGTGTCAGACAGAACGGTTGATCTCTCGAACGGCGATGAGATAGAGACATTTTTCAATGTTGCCCTACTGAACCGGACAACTTTGAAAAATGCGGCT
>DASRGL010000200.1:0-26713 GCA_035651115.1 Chthonomonadaceae bacterium | reverse complement strand
ATTCCTCGGTCGGCACGCCGGAGACGGTCGCGCGCCGCATCCGCGCGCACCGATCCAGGGCTTTGATATAAGCCTGGCACTACTCGGCATCGAACAGGCTTTCCAGCACGACCCAGCCATGTTCCGCAAAGCGCCGCAGTTGCTCGTCAGTGAGCATCGTCCTCTCCTCACAACGCCGCGCGTGAGCCGCTACTGGGATTGCTTGCCGCGCAGTTGCGCGCCCTTCCCTCGCTGCTCTTTCTGTATCTTGGCGTAACTCTCCAATGCGGCCTGCATGTCCGGTGTGAGGCCGTTCACGCGCCGGTTGCTCCAGAAGTAGTAGCCGACCAGCACCACGATCGCGGCGGCGAGAATGCCGAAGAACACACCGGGAGGAATCTCTTTCTTCATACGGGCGTTTTCTCCTCCCCTGCCCCGGCATGAACGCGCGTCGCGCTCTGTGCCGGGGCAGGAAACGGCCCTCTCCCCCGACCCTCCCCCGCGCTGCGGGAGAGGGGAGAGTCTCATGCTCCCTCCCCCTGTTCTTGGGGGGAGGGCCGGGGAGGGGGGCTACTTCAGGATATGCTGCGTTTTAAGGCGCAGTGTAGGGGAAGCGGTCTACCCCGGTTCCGGCGAAATCGCGCGCCCATCCGTCGTTGGAGTAAGGCCCCCACCAGTCGTTGCCTGTATCAATCTCACGGCGGTCGAGTTTGGCATGACCGTCCAGTAAAACGACATTGATGCCGGTGGTATGCAGAGGTTTCTGATTATGCCGGGAGCTGTTTATGTCGAACAGATCCCAGAAGACGGGCGCGACCGATGGGCCGAGCGCCGCCGCCTCGCTGATTCCCGAGACGATGATGTTGCCCTGCGCCTTGCGCTCGCCCGGATTCGGGCCTTCGACCAGGAAGCCGCCGGGCGGTGTCGAAGAGACGGGATAGGCCGGGAACGTCCAGTGTATCCAGTAGTAGCTCTGCCGGACGTTCTGCTCCGTGGGCATCGCGCCGGGGTAGCAGGTAGCCAGCGTGAAGGTGGCGGCGCACGCTTTGTTGCAGTCCGGGCAGTACCAGAGGTTGGTGTTCTTGATGTAGGGATTGAGCAGCAGGTCTATCTCCTGGGCGTCAATGGCCCACTGGTTGCTGGCGTCATACTCCGGCGGGAATCCGGCGTACGAGGTACAGGCGGCATACCAGTTGCCTGTCCAGGGCAGCTTTTCGTCATAGTCCTGGACATACATGCGGTTCGCCAGTCCGAGCTGCCGGATGTTCGAGAGACAGGTGATGGCGCGCGCCTTTTCGCGCGCCTGAGCGAAGACGGGAAACAGGATCGCGGCGAGTATCGCGATAATCGCGATAACGACGAGCAGTTCAATTAGCGTAAAACCGTTTCGTTTCGACATTCGATGTTCTCCTTTCCTCCAGGAAGGCCCCGGCCTCTGGCGGCGCAGAAGCCGATCCGGGCAGTGTCGTGGACAGTCTCTTCGCAACCACCTTGCGCCGACGCGCATCACCTCCCTCTCTCAATAAGGCCAGAACACATAGAGCTTTTGGCCGGTCAGCACGGAGAGGAGCGCCCATCCGCCGCCGACCACGAATTCACCGAGCAACAGTCCTAAAAAGAAGGGCATCCCCAGGCGGTAGGTGCGCAGCCCGCCGTAGCGCACGATCACCGCCTTGATCGCGCAACTGATCCAGAGCGGCAGCCACAGATAGTTCGTCGTATAGGAACCCATCAGCGCGTAGCCGACCGGATGCAGCGGCCAGCCGATGATCCGCAGCCGCGCGAAGGTAAGCAGCGCCGTGACCAGTCCCCCCGCGCCCATCGCCAGGATGCCGCCGCGATCCGGCGGGGCCATCTCCGTGAACCAGCTCTTCGAGGCGTTGTACGAGCTCCGCACGTACCAGACCTGCGTGCCGCCCAACTGCCGGGAGGTCGCCGCGCCCAGCGTGTAGTCCAGGTGCAGCACGATCAGGAACGCGCACGTCCAGGCCAGCAGCGCGATGCCCAGCACGCCGAGCGCGATGCGGCGCGGATCGAACCGCTGCTGGTCGCCGATACGCAGCGCCTCGATCTGGTGGCCGATAGGATGCCAGGGATACTCTAGCGTCATCCAGTAGAACAGCGACAGCGAGACAAGCGCCTGCGCCCCCAGCAGCTTGCCGCCGAACGCCGCCACCATCACCTTGCCCGGAGCCGTAAAGAACAGGTCTACGGCGGGCGGCCCCAACTCCGCTCTAGCCCGCGCCATTGCCGTCACGATGGCAAAGTAGAAGGCAAAGAACACGACCGCCGCCCAGTTCGGCAGGCCCAGATAGACGGCGAACACGGACAGGAAGACGAACCCGCCCAACACGCCGAGAAACGCCGTGCGGTAGGAGAGCGGCAGCGGCCCCTTGCTGTCCGCCTCGGAACCGGTCCACGCCTGGCGGAACGCCGCCCGCAGATGCAGCCGCGCCGACCAGAGCGCGAAGCCGCAGAGCGCGATCCAGGCTCCGAACGCCTGATAGTCCACATACGGGAAGCGCGGGTTGTCGGCGGCAAAGCCGATAGAGGCCGCGCCGTAGCGCAAAAACTGCTGGAGCCAGTAGCACGCGCCGAGCGAAAAGGTCAGGTCGAGCGGCAGGCAGTAGCCCAGCCCGACAACAAACGGGTGCAGGCTGCCGTAGACGATCCCGAAGGCGTTCATCGGCACGCTGGCATGGCTGTAATCGAGATAGACCTGACGCTTGATGGGCAGCATCGGCAGCGACGGAAACAGCGTCGCCACGCCGTTCCAGCAGGTCAGTCCCCCGGCGAGCGCGAAGCCGAGCCAGAACAGCCTGCTCCGAAACGCCGTATAGCCGCCCACCGCCGTCATCTGCACCGGAATCTGCACGATGGGAAACGGCAGTCGCTCCGCGTCCGCCCACTGCCGATAGAAGAGCGTGCCGACGCTGAGCGTCGTGAACAGCAGCACGGCAACGAACAGCGTCCAGCCGAGAAACGGCACGGCCCAGACCGCCAGATGCGCCAGGACGCTGCTATCGCCTACCGTCAGGTCGCGGACGGCGCCCGGCTCGCGAACGGTCAGCAGGCGCGCAAGCGGCGCGTTCAGTTGCGCCAGCCAGTCCGCCTCCGGGCTTGCCAGATGGAACGGCCCGGCCAGCAGGGGAACCAGATATTCGCAGAACTGCGTGACGGCAGTGGACATCGCCAGCGCGATATAGAGCGTCAGCAGTTCCGCCTGAGTCAGCGCCTGCCGGGGAGCCACCCTGTCCAGCACGCGATTGACCAGGAGCAGCAGAAACAGGACGAGGACAACATTGAAAAAGAGCGACAACATGGACGGGTAGCCTAGATCCCACGCCACCTGCATCGTCAGCACCCAGAAGGCGTTGAGCGGGCAGAGCAGCAGCGCCAGCGCATAGGCGCGCGGGCGCACCAGAGGCCCCGGTCGCTCCCGTTCCCGGACGAGAGCCGACGCCTCCGCGACAGGCTCCTGTATGGGGCTGCGCAAACTCATAATCGGCTCTCTCGTCCCTGCGCTCCGCTTCGTGGTCAGAAACCTTTTGTGATGGCTCTCTCTCGCTCGACCACGCCCGCTTTCGCCGCCATCTTGTCAATGACATGGTTCTGGAACCGGTGAATGCTCTCCTCGAACCGATAGCACATCCGCCCGCCCCGATACGCCCGGTTCGCCAACCCCTGCTGCACCGCCTCCACGATAGTGATGTCCTCCCGGTTGGTCAGGTCCCATAGATCATAGACCTGCTCGGCCACGCACGCAAACTGCGGCAGGTCGAGCGCGTTGGGATGGAAGAAGAAGTCGAACCGCTCCTGCGTGCGTCCGGGGCCGTCGGGAACCAGCAGCATCGTCGCCATATGATAGGGCAGCAGGCTGATGGCGATATTGGGAAACAGCCACAG
This sequence comes from Chthonomonadaceae bacterium, assembly GCA_035651115.1. Lineage (GTDB taxonomy): Bacteria > Armatimonadota > Chthonomonadetes > Chthonomonadales > Chthonomonadaceae > DASRGL01. Next base: position 22,828 of record DASRGL010000200.1, on the reverse strand, counting down.
CCACCGCGCGCTCTGCTGCTCCTCGGCCTCCAGCCCCGGCATGGGCGGCAGCCCTTTGTCCAGCGAAACCTCCGGGTCTTCGTCCAGCGGCGCGGTCGTCATGCCGTAGTACCAGCCCTCTCCCTGAAAGGGATAGTGGTTGTTCAGATGCGACACCCGGTTGAGCGTGGGATGCACCCAGGGCAGGTGATAGTACTCCATGTAGTTCTCCGCCACCAGCTTCCAGTTGGCCCCGATGGAGTAGTCCACCGTCCTGGTCCGCGCGAGATCGGTCAGGGGATAGCGGCGGACCCGTTCCGGCACATCGCCCAACTGCTCGGCCAGAGGCGCGGCCCGGTCGTCCAGGTTGACGAAGACGAAGCAGCCCCAGGTCTCCACGCGCACGGGCAGCAGGCCGTAGTCGGCTCTGTCGAAGGCTTTCATGCCGATGGAGTCGTAGATGGCCCGCTCGGCGGCGTTGACCTCCTCCGGCTCGAAGTAGGGCGTCCCCTTGAGCTTGCCATCCAGGTCATAGCCCCAGGCATGGTAGGGACAGCGGAAATACTTATGGTTGCCGCAGGAAGAGAGCAGTTGCGCCCCGCGATGGCGGCAGGTGTTGTAGAAGGCGCGGATCGTCTCGGCATCGGAGCGGGTGACAAGGAGGGACTGGTCGCCGACGGTCGCCAGGAAGGTATCGCCGACGCGCTGAAGCTGTTGGGTGAAGCCGACGCAGACCCAGCTTGTGGCCCAGAGGCGTTCTTGCTCGAGGGCGTAGAAGGCGGGATCGCGGTAGGCTTCAGGCAGGAGCGTGGAGGCGTAGTTGACCGGCAGGCGGGTCTGCGCATAGGTGGCCTCGTCCAGGTAGTCGGGCGTGGGCGGCATGGAGGGGTCTCCTTTCGACAAAAGGCACACGAAGCAGGCGTTTCGGCCCTTCCCTGCCCCATGGCAGAGAGTTTGTCCAAAATGTGGACAGCCTGCCCAAATATCGTCGGCTCTTGATTCTCATTATACAGCAGGTTTTCCTTCTTCTGGCTAAATTTTTTTCTCTCCCGTTCACTTTTTTTCGTCTGGCCTCCCACGCCGGAAACTTTCGGCCCGCCGCAGGGGCGGTAGGGAAAACCGGCCTGGACGCCGAAACAACCGGCATGAACACGACCACATCTTCCGAACTCGAAGCCTACCTTGCGCGCATTCAGCCGCGCCGTAAAGTGACCGGTATTGCCGCCGCGCTCCTGCCCTTCGCCGCCGATGGGGACATTGCCGAGGAAGCCTTTGCCGCGCATCTGCGCCATACTCATGCCGCCGGACTGCAAAACGCGGTGAACATGGATACCGGCTATGCCAATCTGCTCGACGACGCGACCAAGCGGCGCGTGCTGGAGATCACGCGCGCCGCGCTCGGCCCCGGCGTGCCTTTCGTGGCGGGAGCTTTTGTCGAGGGAAAAGAGGGAGAGGTCGTCGCGCTCTACAAGCGGGAGATCGCGCAGATTCTGGAGTTCGGCGGCACGCCCATCCTCTTTCAGACGACGCGGCTGCACGGCCTGTCGGGAGCGGAGAAGGCGGAGGTCTACCGGAAGGTCTGCGCCGATGTGCCGCAGGTCATCGGGTTCGAGTTGGGCCGGATGTTCGCGCCCAACGGCGAGATATGGGATGAGGACACTTTCGCCAGGATGCTGGAGATACCCACGCTCGTCGGCGCGAAACACTCCTCCCTCGACCGCCTGACCGAACTGCGCCGCCTGGAACTGCGCGACCGCCTGCGCCCGGACTTCAAAATCTATACCGGCAACGACCTGGGAATCAGCATGATCGAGGTGGGCAGCGACTACCTGCTCGGACTGGCGACCTTCTGCCCGGAGAAGTTCGCGGCGCGCGACCGCGCCTGGGAGACCGGCGATCCGGCCTACTTCGGCCTCTCCGACGCGCTGCAACATCTCGGCAACATCGCCTTCCGCGCGCCTGTTCCCGCCTACAAGCACTCCGCCGCCATCTTTCTGAAGATGCAGGGCCGCATTCCCACCGACCGGACGCATCCGAACAGCCCGACGCGCCCGGCCTGGGAGGGCGAGATTCTGAAGGACTGCGCGGCCCGCCTGGGGCTGACCTAATCCCCCGTCCCCCTTCCCTAAAACGCTCGTTCCTCGCTAGGAAGGGGGAGCCATTCAATTGGTAGCTTTCCCCTTCTCTTGAACTCGGTGGCGAGTGGGAAGAGAGGAGTCAGCCTGGGCTATCGTCACCCCCTTCCCAGCGCAGCGTTTTAGGGAAGAGGGACGGGGGATTAGGTCACAATCACCTTGCCGGTCATCGTGGGGTGAAGCGAGCAGAAGTAGGGGTAGGTTCCTGCCGAGGAAAAGCGGTAGGAGAACGTCTCGTCCGTATCCAGCGCGCGGGATTTGAACCGGTTGTCCGTGCTGGCAATGACGTGCGGCACATCGTCGCGATTGATCCAGGTCACCTGCGCGCCGGCCGGAACGGTGAGCGTATCGGGCTGAAACCGGAAGTTGTCAATATGCACCGCCGGATTCTGATTCTGGCCGGTCTGCGCGGCGGATGCCAATGCCAGCGGCGAGTCGATGACCGCCAGCGGATGCTGGCCCGGCCTGTAGTGAACGCTCGTCACTCCCAGCAGGCTGCGCAACTGCTCCGCAGGCACTTTCATCGGTCCCGGCGACGGCGCGGCTCCCGGCTTCGGCTGCGGGAAGGCGGTGGACATCGCCGTGTGGAACGTGACGTTGCCCTCCACTTTTTGAAGCGTCTGGTGAATGTGGCCGTTCAGCACCGTGACCGAGCCGAACCGCCTGAGCGTGGAGAGCGCCTGCGCGCCGTCGTCTGTCCCCCACCCCCACTCCGGGTAGACCGTCCAGAGCGGGATATGCGCGAAGACGACGATGGGCGTGCTGCTTTTCAGTCCTCTCACGTCCTTCTCCAGCCACGCCAACTGCTCCGGGCCGAGCGCGCCGAGGCCGCCCGCTTTCAGGTTCAGCACATTGACCAGCCCGATGAAGTGCGCGCCTTTGTGATGGAAGCTGTACCATCCTCCGCCCTGCGTCCCTCTGCCGTACCGCTCCAGATAGAGCTTCCCGTTGTCGTTCAGCACGTCATGCTCGCCCGGCACGAAGAAGCGCTGGCCTACCTTCGCCGTGCGAAGCAGTTGATCTACCGTGTCGAACTCCTCCGGCTTCGAGAGATGGCTGATGTCGCCAGTGTGGAGGAGAAAATCGGGCGGTTCCGGCAGCGCGTTGATCTTGGCGATAGCCGCCTGCAGCGTGCCGATAACGTCCTTGTTCGCCTCCTTGCTGAATCCGATATGGCTGTCGCTGATCTGGACGAAGCTGAAATCGCCCTTTGCCATCCCGGTCATCGCGGGGTGCGCCGGTTGGCCGAAGCTGGCCGAGGACAGCACGCCGCTGCTGAGCGTGCAGAGCAGTCCTGTCCCCGCCCAGGCCATACATTTGAGAAATCCGCGCCGGTCTATGCCGTCCGCGTCGCGATGGGAATCGTCATATTCAGACATGGTGTCGTTCCTTCTCCTCTCGTTCCGAGTGATCTTCCGCCACTTTAACCGCTTCCGGCGCGTAGATATTCCCGGCGACCCAGGAAAAATCGGCGGGAATAAAACCGCCGAAGAAGCGGTTCGTGAGGGTAGAGGACGTAACGGAGAGAAGGAGGACACGATTGCAACGCCGCGCCGTCGCGCAGTTCGAGCAGACGGTTCTGCCGCATCTGGATTCCGCGTATAACCTGGCGCGCTGGCTGATGCGCAACGACCAGGATGCAGAAGACATGGTGCAGGAAGCCTGCCTGCGCGCTTACAAATTCTTCGACAGGTTTCATGGCGGGGATGGCCGCGCCTGGCTCCTGGCGATTGTGCGCAACACCTGCTACACCGGATTGCAGCGCAACCGGACGCACGAACGAGTCACCTATTTCGATGAGGAGCGGCACGACACGCCTTCGGATGCGCTCAACCCGGAATCGCTGCTGCTGCGCAGCGCCGACGCGCAGTTGCTCCGCCGCGCGCTCGAAGAGCTGCCGGTCGAATTCCGGGAGGTGCTGGCGCTGCGCGAACTGGAAGACCTCTCCTATAAAGAGATCGCCGAGATCACCGGCCTGCCTTTGGGAACGGTCATGTCGCGGCTGGCCCGCGCCCGCAAGCGGCTGCAACAGTGGCTCGCCCCACGCCTGAACGAGGAGTCGCCCCTTGAACTGTAAAGAGACGCAAAATCTGCTGCACGGCTATGTGGACGGCGAACTCGATCTCGTGCGCAATCTGGAGATCGAGCGCCACCTGGAAGACTGCGCCTCCTGCCTGCAGACGGTCAAGGGCCTTCAGGCATTGCGAGCCGGTCTCCGCGAGGCTCCTCTGTCCTACAAAGCCCCGGCCCACTTACAGAAACGCATCCAGGCCGCTGTGCGCAAAGCCGACCGCGCCGAATCCGCCTCCCCGGTGTTCTCCTGGCGCTGGCTGCCTGCCGCCGCTGCGTTCGCCGTCGTCGTTCTTGCCGCCTGGGGGCTGTGGCGTGTCCGCGCCCTGCCCTCCTCGGAAGACCTGCTCGCGCAGGAGGTCATCGCCGGACACGTGCGCTCCCTGATGGCGAGCCATCTGGCCGATGTCCCGTCTTCCGATCAGCACACCGTCAAGCCCTGGTTTCACGGCAAGCTGGACTTCGCGCCCTGGGTGGAAGACCTGGCTGCCGAGGGATTCCCGCTTGTCGGCGGGCGGCTCGACTATCTGGACAATCGCCCGGTCGCGGCGCTGATCTACCGGCGCAACCAGCATCCCATCAACCTGTTCCTCTGGCCGTCGGCGCAGGAGGCCGAGAGCGGCACGCGCGCCCTCACGCGCCGGGGCTACCATCTGTTCGCCTGGACGCGCGCCGGCATGAACTACTGGGCCGTCTCCGACCTGAATACGCGCGAACTGCGGGAGTTTGTGCGGCTTGTGCAGGAGCGCGCGGCGTCAGGAACCGGCGCGAACTCCCTGCCGAACGCGCCCTAGCCGGACTGTCTGCACTGTGATCTATCTGTCTGAACTGTGATTAGTCGGATTAAATGATGACCATGATTGGGCCTGGCGTAATCCTAGTTCATCCTATAATCCGACTAATCACAGTTCAGACAGCGTGCAGTTTCAACTGCCACGACAACAAGCCTCTGGCCTGGCACGAACAGAGGGTCAGGGGTTCGGATTGCCCGGAGGTGCGCCCGGCATTGGAGGAGGCGGCAGGCCGCCCGGCCCCCGGCGTCCTCCCGGCCCGAAACCACCCCGGCCCATGCCCGGCCCCATACCGAAGCCCATATCCATGTTGACGGCGATGCTGTTCGCTGTGAAGACGCCGTCATTGCCCGCCTGTCCCATCGCCATCACACGGTCGCCGACCTTCAGATTGTTGAACGCGAGTGGCGCGATCTTGGTGATGCGGGCGTTGGGAGCCGGTTTGACCGTAAGCGAGACATTGTTGCCCAGCGAGACGGTCAGCGGGTTGGTCGCGGTGATGCGGCCCGTCGCGGAGGCGAACGCCGACGGCGCGCTGGCTCCCGGCCCGCCCGGAATGCCGCCGCCCGCGCGGAAGCGACCGCCGCCCGGCATGAAGTCGGGCATCTGACCGGCCGTGATGGAAGAAGCGGTGATCCCGGTCGGCACGCCCTGCACCTGCACCTCGTCGTTCACCTGGAGAGCGGTCGCCTTCACCTCGGTCTGCGTGACGATCTGGGTCGTGTTCGTCACCTGAATGGTCTGCGCGTTGCCGCCGAACTGCGACTGGATCGTGATGCGGCCCGTGTTCTGGTCGCCGCCCGTGATCGTGCCGATAGCAAAAGGCGGCGCGCCGCCGAAACCGGGCGGGCCGCCCGGTCTGGGGAAGTTGCCGCCTCCGGGCGGCTGTGGGGCGCCTGGCCCCTGCGCGGAGGTGATCCGGGCCGACAGCGCAACGCAGAGCGTCAGGACGGCCAGCGTCGCAACCATGAGTAGCGTTCTGTTCGTTCGCATCTTCTTCACTCCTTGCGAGGCTCTATTCCCCGCAGCGTGGCTTTGCTATGGCTAGAGACGGGCCGATCCTGTACTGCATGTTCCCTTTTTTCGGCTTCTAACGGGCAAAAATGCCGGTCACTTTTTGGCGGTGGCTTGCAGCAGGGTGTTCAGGGCGGCGGCGAAACGGTCGGGAGGAATGTAGCCGGGAACGCGCGCGATCTCCTGGCCCTGCGGGTAGGCTAAGATCGTCATCGGGAATTCGGAGACTTGATACTGTTCGACGAGCGCGGCGTCGGTATCGCTGTCCAGGCGAATGCAGACCAGGCGGCGGGAGAGTTCGACCACCTTCGAATCGGTGAAGGTCTCGGCGTCCATCTTGCGACACCAGGCGCAGCCCGGCGCCTGAAAACTGAGCAGGAGCGGCCTGCCGGTGCGACGCGCCAGCGCCATTCCCGCCTCGTAACTGTTGGCCCAGGCCAGATCGCCGCCGATGCGGCTCTCCCGCATCGCGCCCAGCACGCCGACGCCAAGCAGCAGGGCCAGCAGCAGCAACCGTCCTCGCGTTTGACTCGATTTGCCCATCCTCTGTCCTCGTCTTGATGACCGACGGTCTGCGATCACTCTCTTCTATACGGCGTTTGCAGACGGCGTGTTTCGCCGGAAAATGAGGGGTTCACTCCCTTGTTCCACACGCCGCTGCAAACTCCTCCTGCCTGCGCACGCTATTTGAGCCACTGCAACAGCAGCGAGGCCAGCCACAGGAACACCGCGAACCCGATCACGTCCTGAAACGCCGTCTCGAACGGCCCGGCGGTCGTGGCCGGATCGAAGCCGAGACGCTTCGAGAGCATCGGGATCACCGTTCCCATGAAACCCGCCGTCAGCATAGAGGCCGTCATTGCGCCGCCGATGACCAGGCCGAAAGGCAGATGCCGCGACCAGGACGCACCGACGATGCCCAGCGCCAGGCCGCAGACGAGCGCCATCAGCAGCGAAGTCAGCAGCTCTTTGCCGACGGCGCGGCCCCAGTTCGCCAGGCTCACATGCCCTGTATCGAGTCCGCGCACCACGATGGCCGCCGCCTGCAAGCCGACGTTGCCGGAAACCGCCGAGATGACTGGCATGAAGGAGGCCAGCAGAATCACCTGCTTGAGAACGCCGTCGAAGTGTGAGATGACCGCGCCCGCGCCGAGTTCGATGAGCATGGTTCCCATCAGCCAGGGCAGGCGCAATCGCGCCACCTGCGCAGGCGTGCGCCGCTCCATCTCCTCGGCATCCGTGCCGACCAGCCGCGCGATGTCCTCGTTGAACTCTTCCACCAGGACGTCTATCACGTCGTCTACGGTGACGATGCCCGCCATGCGGCCCGCCGCGTCCACCACCGGGATCGCCAGCAGGTCGTACTGCGAGATCAGGCGCGCGACTTCCTGCTGGTCGGTCTCCGGCGCGACGGCGATCGGTTCCGGGTTCATCAGCGCGCTGACCGGCTGCTGCGGGGCTGCCATGAGCAGATCGCGGATCGAGCAGACCCCGGCCAGCCGCCTGCCGCCGTTGACGATATAGACGACATTGATCGTCTCCAGCGTTGCGGCGTTCCGCCGCAGATATTCGAGCGCCTGGGCCGCCGTTGCCGCCGGGGGAACGGCGGCGAACTTGTTGGTCATCAGGCGACCGGCGGTTCCTTCGGGAGAGGAGAGAAGCCCCTGCACCTCTTCGGCGTCCGGCGTGGGCAGGTCGGCCAGGAGAGGCTCGGCTTCCTCGGCGTCCAGTTCGGAGACGACTTCCGCCGCATCGTCCATCGGCAGCATATCCAGCAGCGAGACGATGCGCGCGTGCGGGGAGTTCTCCACCAGGTAGCGATTTGTCTCCGGCGAGACCTCATCCAGGACTTCAGCGGCCTGGGCGTTCTCCAGCGCGTTGAAGATCGCCAGTCCCTCCGGCAGCGTCAACTCTTCCATCAAGAAGGCAATGTCAGAGGGATGCAAGCCGTGCAGTAAGGCTTTTAGCGCCTGCATGTTCAACGGCCTGCCGCCCTTGCCGAGCGCCTGCCGCAGCCGCTTGATGGTCGGCTTGACTGTCGTGGTCTGCATGGTGATTCCCCTTTCTTCCCACAGACGCGCAGAGAGGGCGCGCACGGACGCAGCCGAGCGTACCTGTACAGGCGACGCGCCGAGGAGGCAAGATCAACATCTGGTTTTCAGGCAGGGAGAGACGGGGAAGGAGAAAGAAGAGAGGCTTTCCGCTTCCGCCAGCGGCCGGGCGGCCCGACGAAAGCAGAGACCGATTGCAGGCTGCTTACGCGGTCAGACCGAACGACCTGAAACTCCCTCGCGTTCGTGACTGTCATCAGACATACGGTTTCATCCTTTGCGCCGGGGCGTAGACGTGCCGGGTCGGCGCAGGGTCATTATGCTGTACGCGCCCCCGTTTTGTCAACCTCCACCGGCAATTCATTCGACACGCTTGCGGCCCCAAAAGTTCCGCTCACTGCCCACGCGCCGATCCGATAACAGGAACCGGCCTATAGGACGCGGAATAGACCTCTGGCCGGACACGGCAAATCGCCAGGAAAGGAGCGGCGGAGGTGGGACTGCAAGGCGCAACGCTGGAGAAGTTGTTGGCGCACGAAGCGCGCTACCTGACGATGGCGGCGGCGCTGGAAAAGACGCCGTGCGCCTGGTTCCTCTACGGCCCGCAACTGCCCACCTATCGGGACGCCAACCATGCCCTGCGTCTGCGCGATGACGGGCGCGGGCCGGAGGCTGTGGCGCAGGAAGTGGTCGCCTACTACCGGGCGCGCGGCCTGCCACCCATCGCGGACGTGGATGCGGTGGCGGAGGCGCAGGGCATCGGCGCGGCGCTGCGGCGGCTCGGAGTCGCGCCAGTGCGCGGCGACTGGCTCCTCATGCGTTATACACGAGACGAGCCGCCCGTCGTGCCGCCGAATGCCGTCTCGGTGCGTGAAGTTCCGAACGAGACGGGCGCGGGCGAAGCACGGGACTGGATCGAGATCGCGCAGGGCGACCCGGAGGATGAACACGCGGCGATGTGGCGCGCGGTCGTCGAACACGAGGCGCGCTTTCGGGAGTGTCGGCTCTATCTCGGCCTGCGGGACGGCCAGCCTGCCGGAACCTGCGATCTGTTCTCGGCGGAGGGCTGGGGCCGAATCGAGTCGGTCATGACGCGCCCGGAGTTCCGGCGGCGCGGCGTGGCCTCCGCGCTGGTGGCGCGGGCCGTCGCCGACTCGCTGCAAAACGGTCATACCGAAACGTATCTCTTTACAGAGCCGGACAGCGATGCCGAACGCCTCTATACCCGCCTCGGCTTCGCGCGCTGGGAGATCAACGTGATGCGCCGCCACATTGGAAGGTGAGTTTCCCGGCTGCGGTCTGGCTTGACACCCGACTACTTATCTTCTACAATGGCGCAGACGACCCGGCAAGTTCCAGAGACAAGACAGCAGGAGGCAGAATGAAGCGCGTCGTCAGTATCAGCCTGGGTTCCTCCAAGCGCGATAAAAAGGTTCACGCGAACTTCTTCGGCACGGATTTCGAGATCGAGCGCATCGGCACGGACGGCGACATGGAGAAGTTCCGCCGGATGGTGGCCGAACTCGACGGCAAGGTGGACGCTTTCGGCGTGGGCGGCACGGACATCTATATTTATCTCGGCGAACGCCGCTATGTCTTGCAGCAGATTCTCGATCTGATGGCCGGGGCGAAAAAGACGCCGTTCGTGGATGGCAGCGGCCTGAAGCACACTCTGGAGCGCGAGACCGTCGCCACGCTGCAAGACCAGGGCCTCGTGGACTTCGCGACGAAGCGCGTGCTGCTGGTCTGCGCAGTGGATCGGTTCGGCATGGCCGAGGCATTGGCGGGCCGTGCCAAGTCCGTCGTTTTCGGCGACCTGATGTTCAACCTCGGTATTCCGATTCCACTGCGATCGCTGGCGGCGGTGCGGAGGCTAGGCCGGGTCGTGCTGCCGCTCGTGCTGCGCCTGCCCTACCGGTGGCTCTACCCGACGGGCGAGAAACAGGAGCAGAACACGCCGAAATTCGGACGCTACTACGCTGAGGCCGACGTGATCGCGGGCGATTTCCACCTCATCAAGCGGTATATGCCGGAGAACCTGCAGGGCAAGATCATCCTGACGAACACGACGACCGAGGCCGATGTGGAGGAACTGAAGCGGCGCGGCGTCCATCAACTGATTACGACGACGCCGGTGTTCGAGGGGCGCTCGTTCGGCACGAACGTGATGGAGGGCGTGCTGGTGACGCTGCTCGGCAAGCCCCCGGAAGCGTTGACGCCGGAGGACTACCTGGGTAAACTAAAGGAGTTGGGCTGGACGCCGCGCATTCAGGAACTCAACCCCGCGCCCGCCGCCCGCACCGCCGTCGTGCAGACGGCCTGAATTGGTAGAGGGAGATTTCACTATGGAACGTTCAAAATTAAGCAGCGCGGAAGTCGGGCAGCGTGGCGAAGCGCTGTACGAACAGAACATCCGCGCAAAGGTCGAGACCGAAGAAAATATCGGCAAGATGCTTATCATTAGATATAGAGACCGGGGATTATGAAATCGGCGATGAGTCCGGCATCGAGGCGGCTCGGCGGCTTCACGCCAAGCATCCTGGTGCTGCTCTGTATGGAAAACGTATCGGTTACAATGTTGCGGTTTCGCTCGGTGGCGTCATGGAGCGCACGACTCCATGATGACTGGCAACGTCTTCAATCGTCATGCGCTGGTTTCCGTGACGTTTCGCCTTTCAAACCAACCTGACCTTGCTATCGAGTTCGTCGTAGATACTGGCTTCAGCGACTCTTTGAGTTTACACCGACGCGAAGGGCGGCAGCGCGTGCCGCAGCAGCCCCTCGTCGTAGATACTGGCTTCAGCGACTCTTTGAGTTTACCGCCCGCAGCGGTCGCAGCATTGGGCCTGCCCTATGAGTACGATCTGCCTGCTAACTTGGCAAACAACGATGCGATCATGTTGCCGGTTCATGCCGCGACGATTTTGTGGAATGGAGTGGAGCGAAACATCCGCGTTCTTGCAATGCCGGGACGCCCACCGCTTGGTACGGCGTTGCTGGACGATCACGAACTTGTCATCCCGTTTAGAGAGGGTGGACTGGTCACTGTAGACGACTTGTAGGTTGCATTGCGCTTTCGGGACCCACAATGGCGAAAATTACAGTACACGCAGGTGACTTTCTCAAGGGTGATGGTCATCTCTTGCTCGGGATGTTAACGCTCAAAACTCAAGAAAATCGCTTCTTGGGTGAGGCTATCCCTGTGACTGAACTCGAAATGGTTGAGATGGCATCAGAAGAAAATGTCAAAAAACTGGGCGGAACTATTGGCTGGGGACTTGCAGGAGGTGTAATGTTTGGGCCTATGGGACTCTTGGCAGGATTGATGCTCGGTGGCAGAAAAAAGGAAGTCACATTCGTCGCACGCTTCAAAGATGAACGCAAGTTGCTTGCCACAACCGACCGCAAGACGTTCATCGCACTTCAGGCTGCAGCATTTTAGCACTGTACATCCGGTAAAAGTCAATCCCATCGGAAAATTTGGAGAGAGAATGCAGCATTTCGCGTTTATAATCCATCCGATTGATGCGCGGCGCGACGTGGGACGGAAATACCCCATCGCGCGGCATCTGCCGGAGTCGCTGGTCGAATGGTACATCAAGCGGCGCGATCCGCTCATCGTGGCCGATGTCGTCGGAGTGCGCTCGCTCACCGGCGAAGAGGCGCGCGGCTGGTTCATCGCCTGCCCGCTCACGCCGCGCCAGATGCTCAGCCTGCCCCTCGATTTCGTGTGGGACAAGCTGGAGAAGTGCGGCAGGATCGCGCAGGAGGTCGGGGCGGGCATCCTGGGACTGGGCGCGTTTACGTCTGTCGTCGGCGACGGCGGAATTACGCTGGCGAAGCGGCTCCCCGGCCTCGCCATCACGACCGGAAACTCCTACACCGTCGCGACCGCCATCGAGGGCGCGAAGACGGCGGGCGAGATGATGGGCCACCACCTGCCGGAGACGCGCGTGGCCGTCGTCGGCGCGACCGGCTCCATCGGCGCGACCTGCGCGGAGATTCTGGCGCGCGAGACGGCGGGGGTCGCGCTCGTCGGGCGAGATAAGAGCAAACTGGAGACCTTCGCGGCGGAACTCAGGCCGAAAAGCCGCGCTGAGATCGAGGTCTTCACCGATGTCGCCGCCGGGCTGAAGCAGGCGGACATCATCATCACCGTGACCAGCGCGGTAGATGCGGTCATCCTGCCGGAGCATATCAAGCCGGGCGCGGTCGTCTGCGATGTGGCCCGCCCGCGCGATGTGTCCGTGCGCGTGGCGAAAGAGCGCAACGATGTGCTGGTCATCGAGGGCGGCGTGGTGGCTGTTCCCGGCGCGATGCGGCTGCCCAAGCCGGACAAGCCCGACAGCGAGTTCAGTTTCGGCTTCCCGCCCGGTATGGCCTATGCCTGTATGTCCGAGACGATGATGCTGGCGCTCGAAGGGCGCTACGAAAGCTTCACGCTGGGCAAGAGCGTCTCCGTGGAACAGGTGGACGAGATCAACCGCCTGGCCGCCAGGCACGGTTTCCACCTGGCCGGATTCCGCTCCTTCGAGAAGGCGGTAGACAGGGAAGCGATTGCCCGCATCCGCTGTAATGCCTTCGGGAAATAGAGCGACACATTCTCTACATCCTGCACGGCGCGCTGCGCCGACCGGCAGCGGACGCTCGGCGTGCTATAGAGCCGCCTCTTCCGTATGGAATGCATAGTCGCCGAGACCGGCGCGGTCGAGACGCTGGCGGGTGAGGGCGATGGCCTGCGCGGAGCGGTCTATGCCGATCCAGCGGCGAGCGAGGGTGTGCGCGGCCAACAGCGTCGTGCCGCCGCCGCAGCAGGGGTCGAGGATGAGATCGCCTGGCGCGCTGCTGACACGCAGAATGCGTTCCAGGAGGGCGAGCGGCTTCTGCGTGGCGTAGCCGCACTTCTCGGTCGAAAAGCTTTTGATCCAGGGGGAGTAGAGCGCGGGATCGTCCCACACGTCGTCGAGCGGCACTCCCTGCGGGTTGCCGCCGCCGCCGCGCCGCCGATAGTCCGGCGGATGCGGACGGAACCGCGCCGACATATCGAAGGTGAACCGCCGCCGATCTTTGACATAGTAGAGCAGGGTGTCGTGGTTGCGCACCCAGTTCTTCGCCCGCGCCTTGTAGCCGGAGACCCATCCGCTGCGCCAGACGATCTCGCGGCGGAAGTTCTCCGCGCCGAACAGCGCGTCGAGCAGCGCCTTCAGGTAGTGGCTGGCGGCGGGATCGCAGTGCAGGTAGCAGCTGCCGGTCGGAGCAAGCACGCGATAGAGTTCGACCAGACGCGGGAGCATCATCACTAGGTAGGCGGCCAGCGCATCGCGCCGTCTCGCCTCCACAAAGGCGCGCAGCAGGCCCGTCAGCGCCTCGCCGGGCCGCTCTTGCAGCAAGGCCGCATATGCCGCCTCGTCCCACTCCCACACGTCCGAGAACGCCCGCCGCGCTCCTCTTCCCCCGTTCTGTTCGACTCCCGCGTGCAGGGGATAGTCGCGCTGCGAGGCAAACGGCGGATCGAGATAGATCAGCGCGACGCTGCCGTCCGGGACAAAGGCGCGCAGCACAGCCAGGTTGTCGCCCTGATAGAGCGTGTTGCCGGAAGTCGCCATCGCTTGCGGTCTATGTTCGGCGGCGGGGGTCGTCATGGGCAGGCAGCGATCATTCCCAGGCCAGGCGCAGGATGCGGTGGTTGAGGGTGTCGGCGACGTAGATCTCTCCGTTGGGGCCGAGCGCGACGCTGGACGGGGCGCGGAAAGGGCCGAGTTTCGTGCTGGGTGTGTCGAAGGTGAGCAGCGACTGGCCCTGCGCATCGAAGACATGGAGCCGGTTCGCGCCCGCCTCGGCCAGATAGATGCGGCCCTGCGCGTCTACCGCCGTGCCGCGCGGCGTGGCGAGTCGGCGTATCTCGCCGAGCGCCTGGCCGCGTGTGCCGAAATAGGTGTAGCGCGTCACATCGTCGGTCTTGCCATCGGTCACGTAGATATTGCGGGCCGTGTCGCAGGAGACGCAGATCGGCCGCACGATGCCGACCGTCTGATCGAGGCTGCCGATGAACTGACCGGTGCGGACGTTGAGGCGCAGCAGGCGCGCGTTGCCGGTGTCTGCGATCCAGAGCATCCCGTCCGCGTCGAAGGCCAGGCCGGACGGCCCGCGAAAGCCGCCGACCGTTCCCCGGTGCTGTCCCAGAAAATGGAAGCACTGCACCCGATGGTTGCCCTGCTCGGCGACATAGAAGAACTGCCCGCCGGGGTCTACGGCAACGGCCAGTGGCCCCCACATCTGCCCGTTGGCGTTGCCGGGTCGCCCATAGACCTTGAGATCGCCGTTCAGCGCGATCCGCTGCACCCGATGATTGTTGCTGTCGGCGACATAGAGCGTGCCGTCGCGGTCTACGGCCAGCCCGGTCGGCGCAGAGAACTGGCCCGGCCCGGTTCCCGGCTCTCCGATGACCTCGACGGCGCGCAGACGCAGCGGCTTCCACCCCACCCCCGTACTCTCGCTCTGTGCGGGCGTCGGCAGGGGACGGGGCGGTGCATCTCCGATCTCCAGAAAGTCGAATCGGTCGCTCATCGTCGTAATCAGAACCCGCCTTCCCCTACACACAGAGGGGAGGGCTTATTCATTCTCCTCCAGAGGCGGCGGAGGCGGAGGCGGCAGGGCGTTTTTCAGTTTGACTGCGGACGGGTCTATCTGATGCGTCGTCGGATCGGTGGCTTTGGCGACCATCAGCTCCTCTCGGATCGTGTTCATGTCCTCGGAGTGGGCGCTGGAGGCCGGGCGCGCGCGCGTTTCGGCCCAGGCGCGCAGTTCCTCGATGCGCTCGCTCATGGTCATCGAGAGCGGCACGGAGTTGTGCGCCGCCGCGATGATCGACTCGGTCGTCAACTCCCGCACCTCGTCGAAGGCATCATAGAGCGCCTCGACGACGACCGCTTCGATCTCCGCGCCGGAGAAGCCGGGCGTCGCCGCCGCCAGTTGTTCCAGGTCGAAATCATCGGGGTTTCGCTTGCGCTTTTGCAGGTGGATTTTGAAAATCTGCTTGCGCTCCTCTTTGGAGGGCAGGTCAATGAAGAAGATCTCGTCGAAGCGGCCCTTGCGCAGTAGTTCCGGGGGCAGCGAGGTGACATCGTTTGACGTGGCGACCACGAACGCCGCCGCCCGCTTGTCCTGCATCCAGGTCAGGAACGTGCCGAAGACGCGCGCCGTCGTTCCACCATCCGACATACCCGAACTTTGTGTACCGGAAAAGCCCTTCTCGAGTTCGTCCAGCCAGAGGATGCAGGGCGCGACCGACTCGGCGACGCGGATCGCCTTGCGCATATTCTCTTCCGATGAGCCGACGATCCCGGCGAAGATGCGGCCCACGTCCAGGCGCAATAGAGGCAGCCGCCAGAGCGACCCGATGGCTTTGGCGCTGAGAGATTTGCCGCATCCTTGGACCCCTAGCAGCAGCACGCCGCGCGGTTCCGGCAGCCCGAACGCACGCGCCTTCTCCGTGAAGGCGACTGTGCGCTTCTCCATCCAGTCTTTGAGCAAGTCCAGACCGCCCACATCGCCGATCTTCTCGCTGAACGGATAGTACTCCAGAATGCCCGATTTGCGGATGATCTGCTCCTTCTCGCCCAGAATCACGTCCACGTCGAACCGGTGTTTCTCGACCAGCGACTTGGCAAAGACGTTCTCCGCTTCATTGGCCGTCAGCCCCTGCGCCGCCTTCAACACCTGGTCGCGTTCCAGGTCGGTCAGGTTTGTGTTGATCTGTGGGTTGTCTTTGACGGACTGGATGATGCCCTCCAGCAGCCGGTCGAGGTCGTCCCGGTCAGGCAGGCCGTAGTCCACCACCGTGATCTCTTTTTCCAGTTCGTTCGGCAGCTTGAGGATGGGCGCGAGGATGATGAGCGTTTTATAACTCATCTTCAGGGCGACGGTCAGATCGCGCAGGCGGCGCGTCACGCTGACCTCGGAGATGAAGGGATGGTAGTCCTTCAGCACGAAAAGCGCCTGCTCCCGCGAGTCCATGACGAAGTTGAGCGCGTTCATCGGGTCGCGCGTGGCGCTGTCCTGGGCGTTCGGATTCAGCACCATACCCTGGGTGATTGTCCAGAAATAGATCTTCTTGCCGCGATTCTGCGCGATGGCGCGCAGCGCGTCCTCGACGCGCTTCTCTTCCCAGGAGACGATATAGATGATCGGATAACGCGCGCGGATGAGCGTTTCCAGTTCGCTATCTACGACGGATGAGGCCAAACGAGTGTCCCTCCCTAAAAGGTGAGCCGGTCCGGAGTCGCCTCTAGTATACGGGATAACCCCTGCCGTCGTCAACGCGCCCGACGGCGCGCTCGAAACCGGTTGACAAGACCGCCTAAAATCGCCTACACTTAAGCACGCAGAGACTTCACCACCGAAGGAGATCGCCGTGTCCACTCGCGCGCTTATCGAACATATCCTGGATCAACGCCGTTTCGCCGTCGCGGGCGTTTCGCGCAACCCGGAGAAGTACGGCTACAAGGTCTACAAGACGCTCAAAGCGGCGGGCTATACCGTCTACCCCGTCAACCCCAACGCCGAGTTCATTGATGGCGATGTCTGCTACCCGACCCTCGACAATATCCCCGACACCCTGGACGTCGTCGTGACGGTCACGCAGCCGGAGGTCACCGAGGAGATCGTTCGCGCGGCGGGCCATCTCAAGATTCCCTATCTCTGGATGCAGCCCGGCTCCGAGTCCACGCCCGCGTTCAACCTGGCCCGCGCCAACTCGATGCAGATCGTCTCCGGCGGGCCGTGCATCATGGTCGCCATCGCGCAGCGGCGGGCGCGCAATGCCGAAGCGGCCTGACGGCGGCGCGGCGACGGGAATGCGCTCCGCCGTACTGCATCCCCGCCGGATGGCTCTGGCCCTGGCGCTTCTGCGCGTGTTCGTCGGCGTCAAGTTCCTCCTCCTGGGAATGCAGAAGTGGGACTGGATCGGCACGCACCGACTGACGGAGACGCTCAAGCCCTGGATCGCCCAGGAGCCGACCGCGTTCGCCTGGCACGCGCGCTTTCTGACGCAGACCGTCCTCCCGCACGAGACGCTGTTCACCTACCTGGTCGTCTTCGGCGAGATCGGCGTCGGCCTCTGCCTGATCCTCGGCCTCCTCACCCGCCTCGTCTCTCTCCTCGCCCTCCTGATGAACGCCAACTATCTCCTGGCAGCCTGGGCGCTCGGCCCGACACAGCAGGGCCTTAACCAGGCGTTCCTGGCAATGGAACTGGCCCTGCTGCTCTCCGGCGCAGGCCGCGCCTACGGCCTGGATAGCCGCCTGGCCCGCAAGCGCCCCCGCTGGCCCCTCTGGTGAGCTAAAACCGGACGTGTTCGCCGATGCGCCGCACCGCTTCTTGCAGGCGTTCGCCGTTCCTGTCGCCCTGTACTGTCAGGGACATCCGCACGTAGCCTTCGCCGTACTCTCCGTAGCCGTTGCCGGGGATGACGTTCACGCTGGCCTTCTCCAGCAGCAGCTTCGCGAACTCCGCGCTGGTGTAGCCCGCCGGGATGCGCGCCCAGATATAGAACGTCGCCTGCGGCTTGCGCACCTTCCAGCCGAGCGCGTTCAGGCCGTCGCAGAGGATATCGCGGCGCTTCTTGTAGAGTTCCAGCGTGGCCCGGTTGTCGCCGTGCAGCAGGGCGTAGGCTCCGGCAAGCGAGATGGCCGGGAACTGCTTGCTGTCCAGGTTCGATTTCAGTTTGTTCAGCGTGGCGATGGCGTCCGGGTTGCCGAGGGCGAAACCGAGCCGCCAGCCGGTCATGTTGAAGGACTTGGAGAGCGAGTGGAGTTCGATAGCGACCTCCTTCGCGCCGGGAACCTGCAGCACGGACGGCGGGCGGTAGTCGTCGTAGTAGACCTCGGAGTAGGCGGCATCGTTGATGAGGAGCAGATCGTAGTCCTTCGCGAAGGCGACGGCGTCGGCGTAGAAGCGGAGCGGCGCGACGGCCCCGGTCGGGTTGTTGGGGTAGTTGAGCCAGAGCAGTTTCGCTTTTCTGGCGATGTCGGTGGGAATGGCGGCCAGGTCGGGAACAAAGCCGTTCTCCTCGGTCAGCGGCATGGCGTAGGTTTCGCCGCCCGCCATCAGCGTGTTGACCTTGTAGACCGTATAGGCCGGGTCGGGAACGAGCGAGAGGTCGCCGGGATCAATATAGGCCCAGGCCAGGTGCGCCAGTCCCTCCTTGCTGCCGATGAGCAGCAGGGCTTCGGTCTCCGGGTTCACGGTAATGCCGAACCGCCTGCCCGCCCAGGTCGCGGCGGCTTCCAGGAAGGGAACCCAGCCCGCGTTCGTCTCATCGTAGCGGTGCGTTTCGGGGTCGTGCGCCGCCTGATCGAGCGCGGCGATGATGGGTTCGGGCGTGGGCTGGTCGGGGTCGCCGATGCCCAGGTCTATCAGGTCCCGGCCTTCGGCCAGGGCTTTGCGCTTGGCGGCAGCGATCTCTCCGAACAGATAAGGGGGGATTTTCTCCAGACGTTTGGCACGAGCGATCAAGTCTGTCTCTCCTGTATGCGGTGGCTTTGCCGGGCATAGAACGAACCCGGCCATGAAAGCAGTGATTCCTAGTTTACCCGTTTCGGCCCGGATTCCCGCACGCGCGGCTAGACCTCCAGACCCACGGCGCGCATCAGTTCGAGAGCGTTGCTCTTCTGCGCCACGCCCGGACGCAGGCGATAGTCGAAGCGCAACAGGGTGGGCTGCCAGACCGTGCAAAATCTGGCCGTCCTCTCTTGACGAATATTCGCTCACAGAATATAATGAGATATGAGGCAACGCAGACAACCGGAAATGGACCCGCACGAAAGCACGCCCGAAAGACCGCAGAGCAAACCGCTTTTGCTTCTGCACGGTTCCCTAAAATCCCCGCCGTTTTCCAATGCGATACGCAGCCAGGTCGGGTTTCTCTTCCGCCAGATTCAGAACGGAGAACGCTTCGGAATGCCCATCTCCCGCCCGATGCCGATGATCGGCCCCGGCTGCCATGAACTGCGTTTGTCGGACAACGCGGCCAATATCGAGTGGCGCGTGATCTACTGCATTGCGTCTGATGCCATTCTCATACTCGACGTGTTTGCCAAGAAAACGCGCACGACCCCATCCTCGGTCATTGCCGCCTGCAAAGAGCGTCTGCGCAACTATGAAAGCGAATGAAAGGAACGCGCAAGCCACAATGGACGCTGTGAAAAAAGCCCGCCTTGCTGAGAAAGGCATTCTTGAGACGACCGTAAAAGAGTGGCTCGGCCTCTCTGACGCCGAAGCCGAAATGATCGAGATCTATGTCGCGCTCTCTTCTCTCATCAAAACCTTGCGGAAACGCGCCAGGCTCTCGCAAGCGCAGCTGGCAGCCCGCCTCGGTGCGGATCAGTCTACGGTCTCCCGTCTGGAAACGAACGCGCCGAGCCTGTCTCTGGAACTGCTGTTTCGCGCAGCATTCGCCGTTGGCGCGACCCGCCAGCAGATCGCGAAGGCGCTCAGCAAGTAGGCGATTATAATCCCTCTGGTATTAGCGAGAGACTTCGGGCCTGATTGCGAGTCTCCGGGGTCAGACTTCCAGCCCTACGGCGCGCATCAGTTCGAGGGCGTTGCTCTTCTGCACTACGCCCGGAAGCAGATGATAGTCAAAGCGCAGCTTGCCATCCTCTAAATGATCCTCGAAATGTACGTTGACCGCCGCCAGTCCCGGCTCGTGCGCGATCTGCGCCAGGGCCAGATCGTGCGTGGTGATGAGGCCAACCGCGTGCCGCCGCAACAGGGCGCGCACCACCGCCTCCGCGCCGATGCGCCGGTCGTGCGAGTTCGTGCCGTGCAGTATCTCATCGAGCAGGAAGAGTCTGCCCGCCCGCCAGGTCTACGATCTGCCGCAGCCGCGTGATCTCGGCGTAGAAGCGCGAGATTCCGGCCTGTAGCGAATCCTGCGTGCGGATGGACGCGCCGATCAGGAAAGGCGTGAGGGAGAGGCGGCGGGCGCGCACCGGAGCGCCCGCCAGCGCCAGCGCCGCGTTTGTGCCGATGGTGCGCAGCAGCGTGCTTTTGCCGGGCATATTCGAGCCGCTGACGATGAACAGCCGCGCCTCCTCGCCGAGCGCGATATCGTTGCCGACAGCGTGATGATGCGGCAGCAGGGGATGCGCCAGCCCTTCGGCGCGGAAGCAGACGCCTGCTTCGACGATTTCGGGGAACGGATAGTCGGGATGCTCGCCCGCATAGCCCGCCAGCGCCTCGAACTCGCCCAGCGCCTGGAGCCAGTGCGTCAGATGCGGTCCGTTCTCGATGCGCCAGCGTTCGATCCCATAGGCGCACTGTGTCGTCCAGCCGAGCGCCCCCAGAGAGGCAGCCCCTAGAACCGCCGCGATAAGGCGCACGCCCGGCGCAGGGAGCCGCGCCGGTTCCGCCGCTGAATGACCCGGTCATGGTAGACGACGAGCGCGAGGAAGGCGGCGATATTCGGTGTGGACTTCCTCGGCGCTGCATAGCGTTTCCGGCAACTGCACGAACGTGGTCGCTCCTGAATCGAGACTGCGCCAGATTTCGCGATTCCGCCGCCTCCCTCCTCTTTTACATTGCGGTGTGGGCCGCAGTTCTTCCTTACCAGCCGCATCATGTCTGAACTATGATTTATGGGATTAAAAGATGGACTAAGATTGGACCAGACATAATCACAGTCCATCTTTTAATCCCATAAATCATAGTTCAGACTGCCGACGTTTCCTGCCGCGAACGAACGCTCCCAGAGGTTCTATGTTAGTGAGGGCGCGGTGTTCCGATGCCGCCGAGAGACTGCCTGGAGCCGCGAATCCCGCGCCCGATATAGCGTATCCGCCGCACCGTGCCACTGAGGATGCTCACATAGTAGAGATCGCCGTCCGGCCCCTGCGCGAAGTCCACCGGCGAATCCGCCGGGCCGAAATCGAGCGCCTGCACGAGCTGATTCTCCGCTGTGACGACCAGACGCCGGAGAAACCCCTGGACGTAGTCCCCGAAGAAGTAGGAGCCGCGATAGTACGGCGGATAGTTCTTCCCTTCGAGAAAGCAGCCGCCTGTGATCGCCGCCGCCTGGCCGTTGTGATTATAGTAGTAGAGCGGGGCGAGATACCCGGAGACATTGTCCGGCCCCTCGGAGTTCGGCCAGCCGTAGTTGCCGCCGGGCTGCCCGACATCCACCTCCTCCCAGGTCGTCTCCCCGACATCGCCGATATAGAGCGTGTTCGTGCCGGGCCGGAAACAGAACCGGAACGGATTGCGCAGGCCGTAGCAGTAGATCTCGCCGCGCTTGCCTGTCTGGTTCGCAAAGGGGTTGTCGTCAGGGACGGAACCATCCAGGTTGAGGCGCAGTATCTTGCCCGCCAGGTTGCCCAGGTTCTGGCTGTTCTGATGGTTGGAGCCGCCATCGCCCGTCGCGACATAAAGTTTGTCGTCCGGGCCGATGCGCAGGCAGCCGCCGTTGTGGTTGCCCGCGTCGGAGGGGATATTGTCGAGCAGGATCGTCTCGCTCCCTGCTGCCGCGACATCTCCGACCGCCGTAAAGCGAGACACCCGGTTCTTGGGCGTTGCGGGCGGGTCGAGGCTGTTTTCGTTGGTGGTGTAGTAGATATAGACGTAGCCGTTGAGAGCGAACCTCGGATCGAACGCGATGCCCAGCACGCCCCGTTCGCTGTTCGAACTGACGTTGAGCGTGACGAAATCGGTCAACTGACCGTTGTGAAATACCCGCACCTTCCCCGTCTGCTGCTCACAGATAAAAATCCGGCCATCCGGCGCAAAGGCCATCGCTGTAGGCCGCGCCAGCCTGGAGACCACGATCTCCTCCACGAAGCCGGGCGGCAGGGCGTTTGTCTGCGCCCCCGCCGACTGCGCCATCCCCGCCAGGGCGATTCCCCCGGCCACTGCTGCAAGCCACCGTGTCCTCATCTTTCGCTCCTTCCGAGGGCGGGCTTCAGCGTGACAGCAGCCCGCCTGCTTCCCGCCTTCAGACGGATTCACGTTCCGCGCCGGTTCCCACAGTTTCGCGGGGTTGCCGGGCAGGTTCTCTCTGGAATTCGTCTGGCGGGTCGTTCGATGCGGGAAGCGCCTGTGCTATAATGAGGACACTCCTTTTTGCTTTCGTCTCGTATCCAGAAGGAAGCGGCGGCACGTCTGAATAACAGAAACGTATGACACATTACGACGGGATCGTTGTGGGAGCAGGCCCGGCGGGAAATGCCGCCGCCTTTGAACTGGCGCGGGCGGGCGCCAGAGTCGCGTTGTTGGAGAGGCGGACACTGCCGCGTCATAAGACCTGCGGCGGCGGGATGCCGATGACGGTCGGGCGGGTGCTGGCGCTGGAAGAGCTGCGCGACCTCGCGCCGGAGGCGTTCGTCGAGGCCGAGACCCGCTTCATGCGCCACACCTGGGACTTCGACGATCCCTACCTGGCTCCGATGAACCTGGAAGAGGACGGGGAAGCCGCGCCTCGCTCTCTCTGGATGGTGCGCCGCTCCGTGTTCGACAACGCCCTGGCGCAGCGCGCCGCCCGCGCCGGGGCCGAACTGCGCGACGGCCTGCCGCTAAAAAGCGTCACGGTCGAGGGCGGGGGACAGGTGCGCGTGCGGGCCGAAGGAACGGGCGGCTCCTGGGAAGCGACGGCGGACTTCCTTATCGGGGCGGACGGGGCCAACGGCATCGTGGCGCGCTCTTTCAACCTGCGGCGGAATCGCGCGCTCGCCATCGCCATCGAAGCGGAAGTCCCCCACACCTGGGGCGAGGGCCATCCCGACCTGCGTCCGGATGT
>DASRGL010000199.1:0-3120 GCA_035651115.1 Chthonomonadaceae bacterium | reverse complement strand
TCTTTCTGCCGATGCTGTGGGTGGGGGCCAGCGACCACCATCGCGCCATGCCGGGAACAGTCAGCATCAGCAACCCGGTCTATGTCCAGGTCCTCATCAACATTCTGGAGAGTCTTATCGGCGGCGGCTTCCGACGCATCTTCCTCCTGAACGCGCACGGCGGCAACATCACGCCGGGCCGCATGGCGATCTACGATGTGCAACTGCGGCACTACAAGAGCAAGCCCGACCTGTTTCTCGCCTTCGCCAGTTGGTGGCAGATCGCCGCCGAGCAGGTCGCCGCGATTCCTGACCTGCAGGCCAAGCATGTCACGCACGCCTGCGAGCAGGAGACCAGCATGGTTCTGCGGCTGCGCCCGGAGTTGGTGAAGCCGGAAGCGGCGCGCGGGGCCAATATCCCCTTCGATTCGGCCTTCTACTGCCCGGACGACAGCCGTCCCAGCCGCGTGGATGTGCCGCGCGCCTTCGAGCAGATCAGCGTGACCGGCGCGTATCTCCATCCCGAACTTGCCACCGTCGAGAAAGGCGAGGCGCTGTTTGCGGCGGCGGCAGGCGAGGTCATCCGCTTCGTGCGCGAGTTCGCGACCTGGCCGAGGATCGAACCGAACTGAGAGCGCCTGACAGAACCCCTCCCTGACCCTCCCCTTCGTAAGGGGAGGGAACCATGTTGTCAGGCGTTCTAAACACAGAAAGCCGAGAGCCTATGGAGCCGTTAGCCGCATCCCGCCTGCGCGACTACCAGAGCGCGCGGGTCACGATCCACTACGCCACGCAGACCTACAACGATACCGGCACGATCACCTATATGGACGATAACTGGATCGAACTGACCAAAGACAACGGCGAGCGGCTGCTCGTCCCCGTCATCGCCATCCGGATCATCAAGCTGCTGGAAGCGCCGAAGCTGGAAGGCGAGGCGGCGATCCTGCTGCGGCCCGCCGAAGGCCAGCCGCCCGCCGAACCGAGGAACCGTTCCCATGAATAAGAAGAGATCGGGAGAGCGCGGCAAAGGCCGTCCTGACCGCAAGCCGGGCCAGCATCGCGGCCCACAGCCGGGTCACCACCCGCGCGCCAACCCTGCCGCCGCGCCGACGTTCCGCATCGTGGAGCGCAGCGCGAACCGGCCCACGCCGTCCGCCGAAAGCGACTCCGAACCGGCGCAGAGCGGCCCGTTTCGCGTGCTGATCGCCGTCCATCGCCCCCGCTATCGGGGCCGCGCCGAACGCGCCGCCGCGCGCGTAGGCTGGGAGGTCGTCAGCCTGCTCAACAAGCAAGACCCGGTCGGCCTGGTCGCCAGGCCGCCGCGCCCGCCCGATCTGCTCGTCCTCTCCGGCGACTTCGGCAGGCAGCGCGACTACGCTATCTTCCGCGCCGTGCAGGGCGGACGCAGGCGCGGCATGAGGCTCATCGGCCTGGTGGACGACTGCGAGACCGCGCCGGAAGGCCATCCCGACTCGGCCCCGAACGCTCTCTGCGATGTCTGTCTGCCCCCGCCCTACAAGACCGCCGACCTGCGCGCCCTGTTCGTCCGTCTCTACGAGGAGATGCGCGGCGAACCGGCCCCTCCGTCCCGCCACGTCCCCGACGACACCCTGGAACCGGAGGAGGAATCGGAGCGGCCCTGACCCGCCCTGGCAGAACGGCACGCCCCGAATAAAGCAGGAACCTACCGCGCATTTACTCCGTCCTGACATCAACCTGGGAAGAGCGAGCCTCATCGCAGCACATTTTGGGAGGGTGTCAGCCCGATCCCTTGGAAGGAGAGAGCAGATGGCGGATAGGAGTCAAACCGAGAGAACGCGCGCTGCTGCCAGGGACGCAGAGGAGTCGCGCGCATCCACGTCCAGGCCGGAAGGCAACGCCCACGACAAGCGCGCCCGTTCCGGGCGCGGCTGGCATGGCGATCCGGTAGGCCATGCCGCCGCCGGGCGCAAAGGCGGGCAGACGGTCGCGCGGGATCGCGAACACATGGCCGAGATCGGGCGCAAAGGCGGGCAGACCGTCTCGCGCAACCGGGAACACATGGCTGAGATCGGGCGTAAGGGCGGCCAGGCGCGCGGCGGGAACAAAAAGCGCGATTGAGAGGAACCGGGAGGGCGTCGGGCCAGATGCCCTCTTGCTTTATCGGAGCGGTCAGCGACTACAGCGCCTCCCCCCTTCACAGTCCACCGATTTTGCACCGCATAATATCAACTCCGGTGAATGAGTCACTATTCCAGTCTTGTCATTCTGAGCGCAGCGAAGAATCTCAAACGGGAACTGTTCCACCGGAGTTGATATAAGATGACAGACGATGCCGCAGAAGGAATCCCCCTGCCAGCTAATGAATCTCTACACAGAAGACAGCGCAGGGAGGTTCTGTCCTGTGACATTCTGTGCGGCCCTGCTGTCTCAAGATTTCGGGCAGGCTTTCAGCGTTCTGCGCACTATCTGAGGCTGTCCCCAAGCGATTTCAGATGGATTGATATACCGAAGGAGAGTGATTATGGAGTCGTTGAAATCGGTCATTGCCGAGGACGAGCAGCTGACTCGAACGATTATCCGCGCGCGCCTGGAAAAGCTCGGCCATACGGTCGTCGCGGAAGCTGGGGACGGGCTGCAGGCCATCGAGGCGGCCCGGCTGCATAAGCCCGACGTCATCATCATGGACATCAAGATGCCGGAGATGGACGGCATCGAGGCGGCCCGCACGATCCTGATGGAGAACCCCTGCGCCATCCTTTTCCTGAGTTCCTTCAACGAGCAGGAACTCATCGAGCAGGCCAGCGAAACGGGCGCGCTGGCCTATCTGATGAAGCCGTTCCGCAAGGAGGACCTGGCCCCCGCGCTGGAGATGGCCGTGCGGCGGTTCCGGCAGATCCAGTCGCAGCAGAAAGAGATCGAAGACCTCAAAGACGCGCTGGAGACGCGCAAGATCATCGAGCGGGCCAAAGGTATTCTGATGGATCGGCACCACATGAGCGAGGAGGAGGCGTTCAAGCGCATCCATTTCCAGGCGCGCAACCAGAACAAGAAGATGCGCGAGATCGCGCAGAGCATCATCACGGCGGCGGAACTTATCTGAGCGAATTCGAGGGCGCGTCTCTTCCGGCTCTGGTCGCCACACCTCCCTCCCGACGG
>DASRGL010000198.1:0-4418 GCA_035651115.1 Chthonomonadaceae bacterium | reverse complement strand
CGATTTCATCGTGGTGGACGGCCGGGAGTATCGTGACCTGGACTGGTCCGCGCTGGCGATTGAGCTATGCGACCGTAAGTTCGGCATCGGGGCGGACGGCCTGCTGGTGCTGGACGAGACTCGCCTCGCCGATGTGATGATGCGGATGTACAACCCGGACGGCACGCCGGACGTGTGCGGCAACGGCCTCCGATGCATCGCGCGCTACGCCGTCGAGCGGGGCATCGTGCGCGACGATACGCTGCGCGTGGCGACCCTGGCGGGCGTGCGTCCCGGCCTGATCCATCGCGACGCCGAGGGGACGATCACGGCGGTGACGGTGGGCATGGGACAGCCGCGCTTCGATCCGCCCAGCATTCCGATGCGCGTCGCCCTGGAGCGCGTGATAGACTACCCGCTTGAACTGACCGAAGACGTGACTCTGCCCATCACCGCGCTCTCCACCGGCTCCACGCACGCGGTCACGTTCGTCGAGAGTCTTCCCGACGACCTGACGTTCCTCGCCCTCAGTCCGCTGGTCGAAAACCATCTGCTGTTTCCCGACCGCACCAGCCTGATGTGGTGTCAGGTCGAAGCGCCCTCCCGCCTGCGTCTGCGCATCTGGGAGCGCGGCGTGGGCGAGACCTGGGGCTGCGGCACGGGCGCGTGCGCGGCGGCGGTCGCGGCCATCCTGCACGGCTACGCGGCGGCGGGCGAACCGGTGACCGTTCTCAGCCGGGGCGGCGAACTGCGCGTGCGCTGGCGAGAGGGTGAGCCGATGGAGATGACCGGCCCTGCCGAGTTCGTCTTCGAGGGGGTCTATCGGCTCGACCCGGCCAACCCGGCGCACGCAGCGGCGGTGTGACAGACCCCACTGCACAGGCTGTCTGATTCCGAAATGCCTCGGGACAGACCGTGCGACCCCCAAGAACGAGGGGAGGGAACCTGTAGGGGCGCTGCTTGCTGCGCCCTCCCCTACTATCTACTAGAGGAGGGCGTTGCTTGCAGGATTTGACGGCGGAGTCCGAGAACTGAGGGCCATGAAAACTTCGCTGGCATCCGCTCCATTGGAAAATATAGAAGCTCTGGATAAGGAACTGCTTGGCTCCTTCCAACACAGGATGCGGATAGAGCCTCTGCTGTCTCGCCAACTGGTCAGTTTTCAAGGGAACAAGACGAAAGCCTCTTACCGTTGGTATAAGTACAAGGAAGCATTTTCCGCGGCGCTGGCAGAATATCTGCTCTGTTCCTATGGAGGCGTCACCGGTCGGATGCTCGATCCGTTCGCTGGCAGCGGCACGGCTCTTTTTGTGGCGAGCGAGGCAGGCATAGATGCGGACGGCATCGAGCTGCTGCCTATAGGTCAGCAGATCATTCAGACACGCCTGACATTAACGCAAAAGTTCGATGCCTGCGACTTTTCGCGATTAGACTACTGGCAGTCGCATCGCCCCTGGAACCGTTCGGATGCGCGCTGGATACTGCCAACACTTCGCATTACGGAAGGAGCCTATCCGCCGGAGACTTTGAACGCTATCGAGCGGTACATGGGAACGTGTCTGCAGGAGAATGCCAGAGTTCAGCAGGCGCTTCGTTTCGCTCTCTTGTGTGTTCTGGAAGCCGTCAGCTATACGCGCAAAGATGGGCAGTATCTGCGTTGGGATTTGCGATCCGGACGCAAGCAGGGCAAACGACCTTTCAACAAAGGCCCGATACTCTCGTTCGACAATGCCATTTGCGCGAAAATCAATGAGATTATCCACGATATGCGTTTCGACACGCAGCCCCTCGATCTCTTTGCCGAGGAACTGCTGCAACCCGGAACTGTCTCCCTGAGAGAAGGCTCCTGCCTGGAACAACTTCCTCTCCTGTCGAAAGCCTCGTATGATGCGATTCTTACTTCCCCGCCTTACTGCAACCGGTACGACTATACTCGTACCTATGCCCTTGAGCTGGCTCTGCTCGGCGTGGGAACGCAAGAGATTTTGCGCCTGCGCCAGCAGTTGCTGACCTGTACCGTCGAAAACCGCCCCAAAGACCTATTGCAAATGCAGCCGAGTTGGGCAAGCGCCGTTGCCGCTGCCGACAATTTGGAACTTCTGCAAGCGATATTGAGCTACCTCGACGGCGAAAAAGAGCGAGGCGCTTTGAATAATCAAGGGATTCCGCGCATGGTACGCGGCTATTTCTATGAGATGGCCTGCGTCATCAGCGAATGCGCGCGTGTGCTGAAACCGGGCGGTCTGCTGTTCATGGTCAACGACAATGTGCGCTACAGCGGCGCAAGTATTTCGGTGGACCTGATCCTGTCGGCGTTGGCGGAGCGTCTTGGCTTCGCCGTCCAAAATATACTTGTGCTGCCCAACGGTAAAGGCAACAGCAGTCAGCAGATGGGAGAGCATGGGCGCGAGTCGCTCCGCAAATGCGTCTATGTCTGGCGGAAAGCATAGCCGTATGCTCAAACCGCACCATCAGCATCTTGCTTCAAGTTCGGAACTGGTCACGACCTATGCGGAGCGGCGTGCCGGTTTTATCGCTCTCGCGCTCGAAAAGAGCCGGCGCGCGACGCCATTCGTGGAGCAGGCGCGGGTTCTCAAGGCGTCTGCCTCTCTCGCTGCCAAACCTGCGGATCTGCTGACGATGGATACTATCCAACCCGCTTTGCTGACGGCATCAGGGCTATCCGATAAGGCAGTAGGGCATCTCCAACCGGAAGACAAAACGGAAGCGATTCGAGGATTGATCGAACAGTTCTTGGAGCCTGCGGGAAGCAGTTTCGTGGAGGAACTCGTCTACCGCTTTCTCTTGACGCGAGGCGACACGCTGGGAGGTTCGATGCGGAACATTGGCGGGATCCTCGCGCAGCAAAAACTGACACGGGCTATTCTGGCCTCGTTGACGCTGGCAGGTATCTCCTATAGTTGGCTGCATGGCCCCAGCAAAGTATGGATTGCCATGAGTGGGAATGACGCTGGCATTGAGCGTCACTTACGCGGCATCCACTGGCGAAGCAAAGGCAATCCGCGCACGGTTCTTTACAACTTCAACGTTCCCCTGGTCAAGAACAACGTAGACCTGAGTATGCTGGAGTGTACGCCGGAGGCGCTGTCCAGGGGAGAGAGCGAACGACCGGAACGCTATCTTGCGCTTGGCGAACTCAAGGGCGGTATTGATCCTGCCGGAGCCGATGAACACTGGAAAACGGCACGAACGGCCCTATCACGCATTCGTCAGGCATTTGCAACGCACAACCTGATGCCGCAGACGTTTTTTGTCGGAGCCGCGATAGAGAAGAAGATGGCGGAAGAGATATGGGACGAACTGGAACAGGGAACACTGAGCAACGCCGCCAATCTTACGAATTCCGATCAGGTGTCGTCTCTGTGCCTCTGGCTGGTCAATCTGTAGCCTGTCTGAACCGTGATTTATGGGATTACAGGATGGGGTAGGATTGGATCGCAGCAAAATCATAGTCCATCCTGTAATCCAATGAATCATAGTTCGGACGGTGCTTAAATCACAGTTCAGACAGGAACCAAAATCGCCGTGAATCGAAAATCTGTGCTTTAGGGTACAATGTAGGTCAGTACCGCCTGTCGGGGAGACCTCATGAGCCGTGTCCGCTTCTCCCAGTACGCCTGGGGCGTGCTGATCTACAACCTCGCCGTCATCCTCTGGGGAGCCTATGTCCGCGCCACCGGTTCCGGCGCAGGCTGCGGCAACCACTGGCCCCTCTGCAACGGGGAAGTCGTTCCCAGTTCCGAGCAGGTCAAGACGCTCATCGAGTTCACGCACCGGCTGTCGGTCGGGCTGGGCATCTTCCTCGTCGCCGGAATGTTCGTCTGGGCGTTCCGCGCCTATCCGAAAGGCCATCCCACGCGCGCCGGCGTCAAACTCGCCCTGCTGTTCACCTTCTCCGAATCGCTCATCGGGGCCGGGCTTGTCCTCTTCAAGCTGGTCGAACACAACGCCTCCGTCTATCGCGCCGTCGCGATGTCGGCGCACCTGGTCAACACGTTCCTGCTGCTGACGGCCCTGACGCTGACCGCGCTATGGAGTTCCGGCGTGCCGCCGATCCGCCTCAAAGGGCAGGGCGCGGTCGCCTGGGCGCTGGGGCTGGGACTGCTGGCAAGCCTGACGCTCGGCGTGAGCGGGGCCGTGACCGCGCTGGGCGATACGCTCTATCCGGCGCGCAGCCTCATGGAAGGACTTCAACAGGACTTCTCGCCCACCGCCCATTTCCTGCTGCGCCTGCGAATGCTGCATCCCCTGACCGCCATCTCCGTCGGCCTCTATCTCTTTCTCATCGCCGGGCTAGTGAGCTACCTGCGTCCCTCCGAACAGACGCGCCGCTACGCGCGCTGGCTCATCGGGCTGTTCCTGATTCAGTTGGCTCTCGGCGCAGTGAACGTGAAGCTGCTGGCCCCGGTCTGGATGCA
>DASRGL010000197.1:0-4470 GCA_035651115.1 Chthonomonadaceae bacterium | reverse complement strand
GCGCGTGTAGAGCGCGCGGGCCGCTGAGTCCTCCGGCAACATTCCTGCCGTTCGGCTTGCCGCTTCCGGTCTCCGGTCTCCGGTTCCGAAGTCCGGGTTTGCCATCACGAGTAATGCCTGCGACGCCTTCGGGCGATTCGGACGCTGCCGTATGTCGAAGGCGGCTTTGACTTCGGAGGCGCTGTAGGCGTAGACGAGGGCGTACCGTTCCCACAAGAAGACGGAGCGGGGCGACGCCGGTCGGCTCTTCGCGCTGGCGGCGGAGGAGAGCAGCAGCGCCTGGAACGGCACGTCCCAGAGCGGGCCATCGGGACAGAGGATCAGACGGCGTTTCCCGGCCAGCGCCGTCTCCGCCGGCGCGATCAGCAGGTGATAGAGTTGACGGGCCAGGTCTTTGTAGGGGCGTTCCGCAGGCGTATCGGGCCGTCCGGCGCAGGCATCGCGAAACGCCCGCGCCTGGCGCGAAATCGCGCCCACATCCGCCTTCAAGCGGTAGACGTTCATCTGCGGTTTGCCCGCCTTGCGCGTCACGACGAACAGGGCCAGTTCTTCGCGTTCCGCGCGGCCCTGCCCGGACTTGAGAAGGCTATACTCCAGCAGCGCGGTATCCTCTGGAAGCAGAGAGGCCGCTTCCTCCAGCGTCACGGTGCGCGCGGAGCTTTGCAAGGCGAGACGCGGATCGCGCAGGGCGCGCTGCTCCTGAAACGCGCGCCAGTCTCCGGCAAGCCGCTGCTGCTTCTGCTGGATGGCGCGGGCCTGCTGCTCGATCTTCTGCCGACGGCCCGGATCGAGGCGGGCCTGGCGTTTCAGATCGTCCAGGTTGCCCATCGCGGCAAGCCACTGCTGCGACAGTTCCTTGTCCCGGCGCTGCAGCGCCTCCGCCTGCCGCTTCTCCTCCGGCGTCATCGCTTCCGCGCCGTTCAGATTGCCCGCCTCCATCAGGTCAATCAGCGCGCGGGCCTTCGCCTTCTGCGCCCACGCGAAGGCGTGGGCGTTCTGTCGCGTTTGCAGCAGCAGGCGAATGTACCGCTGATAGAGGGGAAAGTTCAACTCTTGAAAGCTGGCTTTGGCCTCCGTGAGACCACCCAGAGTGCTGCGCAGGGCCTCCTGCCGCATCAGCGCCTGCGCATAGTACCGCTCTGCATCGGCGAGGTTCCCCTGCTGCTCTTCCAGGTCGCCCAGCCAGGCCAGCGCATTCGCCTCTCCGTGAACATAGCCGAGGCGCTGGAAGAAGGAGAGCGCCCGGCGGTAATCGTCGCGCGCCTCGGCAAACTGGCCGCCACTCGCCGCGATGTTGCCGGATTGGAGCAGAGAGTTCCCGGCCCCGAAGTAGTCTTCGGTCGCTTCAAAACGTTTGCGCGCCTCGGCCTCCAGGCGGCTTGCCTCCGCCCGATCCCCCGCCGCAAGGCGGTTCATCGCCAGAAAGTGTCGGGCATACGCCTCCCCGTTCTGGTCGCCTATCTGCTGAAAGAGCGCCAGCGACTGCTCCACGTAAGCCTTCTCTTCGGCGGGCTTCTGCATGTTGCTATAGATTCGTCCCAGGCTGGCTAAGATCGAGGCTTTGATGCTGAGATCGCCGCTCTCCTCGCTGGAGCGCAGCGCCTTCTGTTCCCATTCCAGCGCCCGCTCCAACTGTCCCAGATACGAGTAGTTCGTCGCCAGATAGTGCTGCGTCGTGGCGACATCGCTCTTCGTTCCGGCCTCTGTTTCCAACTGCAAGGCTTGATCCAGGTAGGTCAGCGACCGGAGAAAGTCGCCCACGCGAAAACTGAGGAAACTGAGGTTGTTCAGGCAGCCGATACTCAGCGCCTTGTCGCCGCTGGCGAGTTCCAGCGGCAAGACCTGCTGATACGTCGCGATGGCTTTCGGATAGTCGTTCTGCGCCCCGTAGATGCCTCCGAGATTGTGGAGGATGCCGATCTCTAACTTTTTGTCTCCGATCTCATGGACAAGCTGACGGGCCTGCTCCATAAAGGCGATGGCGCGCGCCGCATCGTGCTGGAGCAGATAGCAGTTGCCGACGCTGATAAGCGCCATCGCCTGCCCTTTTTTATCGCCCGCTTTCTGGTAAGCCGGCACGGACTGTTCGTAGTAAGGGAGCGCCTTCGCGATCTGCCCGGTCTGGCGATAGGTGGAGGCGATGTAAAAGAGCGTGAGCGCCTGCCTGGCGGTGTCGTCCAGTTCCTGATAGAGACGATAGGCTGCCTCATAGCGAGCCAGCGCCTGATCCGTCTGCATGAGACGCATCGCGATATTGCCCAGATAGAAGAGGCTCTGGGCCTGGCCGGGCTTATCCTGTATCTCCTGGCAGAGGGCCAGCGCCTGCTCATAGAGAGTTTGCGCTTTCTCAGGCTGCTTGAAGAGCCGCAGAAAGCCCTGCGCGAGGAGCGCGTTCGCCTCTCCGGGCCGGTCTTTGCGCTCGCGCGCCGCCTGAAGCGCCTGTTCATAGAGCCGCGCGGCTTCGTCGGCTTTCGACTGCTGTTCCGCTTTCCGGCCTTGATCCAGCAGGGCGCGGACTTCCGGAGAGGGCTGTGGACGAGACTGCGCTTTGAGGGCAACGGGAGAGAGCAGGAAGCACAGCGTCAGCAGAACTCCGAGGGTCAGGAACGTGCAAGGCAGACGTCGCAAGGGCATGGCAAGCCTCCTGAGGAGGAAAGAGGGCGCAACGGTTCCTCCGGTTTGATTAAGCGGGATGGGGAGGCGGTTGGGCTATGCCCGCGTCCTGAAGCGCCTGTTCCAGGAGTTCCATCAGCCCAAGTTGCGCCGCCCACCGATGCAGGTAAGCATAATCCAGGGCTTCGGCCTGCACTTTCAGAATGCCGGTGACATCGCCCCACTGGCGATCCGAGACGCCGCCGCCCAATCGGTACCAGATCAGCTTTTGCAGCGCCATATCCTCCGGGCTGGCAACATAGATCGAGCGGTTTTCCGCCTCTTCGCCGACGTCTCTGGTGAGTCGCCGTGACCACACTTCCTGCGTCCAGGCATCCGATTTGCGGAGGAAAATATCGGCCTTGACCATCGTAGGCAGATGAATGACATTGAAGGCGGTGCGCGTCTGGAGGGCATCCAGGAGCATATCGGCATCAATATAGAAGTCGTCTTGCATGGCCGCGACCAGGTCAGCAATATGCTCTTCCCGCACATCCGCGACAAAATCTATATCCTGCGTATAGCGGGCGATCCCATGAATAGAACTGGCGACCGAGCCTCCGACCATATAAGGAATCCCGATCTCTTCAAAGATACGCACAACCTCCTGCAAGGCCCGTTCCGTGTCGGCGATCATCAATAGCCCTCCACGTCGGGATCCCAGTCGAAGGCTCTCCGCATCAGTTCGGCGTCCAGCCAGCGCGAGGCCGCCCGCAGCCGACACTCCTGCTCCTCCGCGTCAGGATGGCGCTTGCGCACGTCGGCGAGCGCCAGCATGTAGGCGAATCGGCCCATGCTGCCTATCTGATGTAGCTTCTCACGCGCTGACATGCGCCGGTAGCCTTCAATGAGCCGCTTTTCGATTTCGGGATGCGTATCCGGTGACTGTGTTTTCATGGTGGGTTTGCCTAAAACTCCGCAGAACCGGGCGTGCGCGGAAACGGAATCACGTCGCGGATGTTCTTCATGCCCGTCAGGTAGAGCATCAGCCGCTCCAGGCCCAGCCCAAAACCTGCGTGCGGCGCGCTGCCGTACTTCCGCAGTTCCAGATACCACCAGTACGCCTCTTCGGAGAGGCCCTGCGCCCGGATTTTGTCCCGCAGCACGTCGTAACGCTCCTCGCGCTGGCTGCCCCCGATGATCTCGCCGATGCGCGGAGCCAGCACGTCCATCGCCCGCACCGTTTTGCCGTCGTCGTTGGCGCGCATGTAGAAGGCTTTGATCTCCTTCGGGTAGTCCGTGACGATGACCGGCTTCTTGAAGGTCTGCTCGGTCAGGTAACGCTCGTGTTCGCTCTGCAAGTCCGCGCCCCAGTAGACCGGGAACTCCCAACTCTGCCCGCTCTTCTCCAGCAGCGAGATCGCCTCGGTATAGGTCACATGCTCGAAATCGCTGGTGACGACGTGTTCGAGCGTCTCCAGCACCGTGTTGTCTATGCGCTTGTTGAAGAACTCCAGGTCGTCGCGACAGGTGTCCAGCGCCGTGCCGAGAATGGACTTGAGGAAGCTCTCCGCCAACTGCATATTGCCCTGCAGGTCGCAGAACGCCATCTCCGGCTCGACCATCCAAAACTCGGCCAGGTGGCGCGGCGTGTTGGAGTTCTCCGCGCGGAACGTGGGGCCGAAAGTGTAGACGTTGGCGAAGGAGAGCGCGAAGATCTCCGCCTCCAACTGGCCGCTGACCGTCAGATAGGCGGGCTTGCCGAAGAAGTCCTGCGAGAAATCTATCTGCCCGGCGTGCGGCCCCTCTTTCAGGCGCGGCAGATTCATCAGGTCCAGCGTCGTCACGCCGAACATCGCGCCCGCCCCCTCCGCATCC
>DASRGL010000196.1:0-8126 GCA_035651115.1 Chthonomonadaceae bacterium | reverse complement strand
TCTCGGACTGGCCGAAGGTATGAATAATCGTATATCTGCCGCGCTGCACGCGCAGCGAACCGGGTTCGCGATAGCTGCCGCCCACGCGCTGGTAGGCGTACTGGGTCAGGGCGCGCAGGAGGCTGGCGCTGCGCTCGCTGGCAGAAAAGAAGCCCGGCGCGACACCGACATTCAGCACCAGGCCGTTCCCGACCGTCTGCGTCCAGACTGCCGGGCCGCCGGAACGCAGGGAGTAGAGAAGGGTCGGGCGCGCTCCGCCGTTCCCTGCGGGGCTGTGGTTTGCGGGCGAGTTGGGCTGCCCGATGTTGCGCAGGGCGGTTTCGGCGGCGGCGGCAAGCGAAAGCTGCGGGTAGACGGTGGCGGCATAGGCCGCGCCGAGGCGCAGGCGCGGGAACGCCCTGACCAGTTCGCCGCCGTCCGACGTGCCGAGCAGCGTGTGGCCGAGTTGCGGCTGCGCGGAGGCGATACCTACCTGGAAGCCGTTGCCCATCTCCACCTTGAGCGTCACGGACTGGTCGCGGGGCAGGTTGTCGAACTGGTACGTCCAGGAGGCATTCCCGTCTGCGAACCGCCCGGAACCGTTGAACTGGCTGCCGTTGTCGTAGACGAGGAAGCGGTTCTCGACCTCGGAACCGGCCTGGAACGCCGCCGCCAGCCTGCCTCCGACCTCCAGCGTCGCCGAAGTCACCAGCGCGCCCCAGCCGTCGTCCGGCTTCACGTCCGAGAAGCGCACGGCCACGCTGCCCGTCTCCTTGACGAACGGCGTCAGATCGAGCGTGTAGACGCGGCGGTTGCGCAGATCGTGTTCCGCGCCGTCGCCCTTGAGAACGACCTGGTAGCGGCTTACGTCTTCCTGCGCGGCGGTGACGGTGCGGGCCGGGCCGTCTATCGCGAGGCCCAACTGTGTCCAGAGATCGTCCTGCGGCGCGCTCAACTTCGCTTGCCGCCACCAGGAGTTAGAGACCGCATTATAGGCATCCGAGCCGCCGAAGAAGAGCAGACTGCCGCCGCGCCGCACCCAGTCGGCCAGCGCCGCCTGCGTCCGCGCGCTCGGCGGTTTCTGGAAATCGTAGGAGAGCAGCAGCGTCTTGAAGCGGTTCAGGTAGCCGGGTTCGGCGGCGCGGTCGAGGGAGACGACCTGCACCGGCACGCCGTGCTGCAGGAGCGGCAGGGTCAGCCCGAAAAAGCCGTCGAAGTCGCTGGCGTTGGGCGGCTCCCGCTGCCACTGCATCGAGTCGGAGACGAACACGCCGATGTCCGCGCCGGAGACGGCGCTGCCGCCCTTAGACGGCTGCGCGTGCATCTCCTGCAAGGCCGCGATGACGCTGTTGATCTCGGTGGCGTAGGGGGCGGGGATGCGCCCGTAGACGCGCTCCGGCCAGGGCATCACCTCGTAGGCGTCCACGTCGGGAAACATCAGCGCGGCGAGAAGGGTCTGCTCATAGTGGCTCTTGTAGTCCTCGATGGTAAGGTTAGGCGTGTCGCCCATCGGGTCCATCAGGAACCAGAGACGCTTGTCCGTGTCGCGCAGCAGGTGGACGAGCGAAGAGTACTCCAGATAGGCCAGCGAGAACGTCCGATCCTGCCGCATGCCCGCATAGCGGGCCGGGGTACGCGCCGTCTCCGACCAGACCTGCCCGATAACGTCCTGCACCTCCGGCAGGCTCGTGATCCGGTACTGCGGACTCACGATGCCCCACTGCGCGTAGGAGACCGGGCTGTGCAGGGCCACCAGCCGCCGCGCGCCGGGTTTCTGCTGCGCGGCGCGCTGCAAGACGGCCCGCACCTTGTTCGTCTGCATCTGCGCCATCAGTTGCCCCGCCTGCCAGCGCGCCTCCACGCTCCTGGCCGGGTCCTGCCAGGGCAGGTTGAAAAGTCGCTGCCATGCCTGCCGGAACGCGCCCTCGTAGCCCGCCTTCGCCCAGTACTCCGGCTCCTCCGGACAGACGCCGTCGCTTCCATTGGCGAGCGCGGCGTCGTAGTACGCCTGCTCGATGGCGATGCGATTGGCCGTCGGCGCGAGATAGTAGCTGTCGTTGCCGATGGAGAGCAGCGTGCCGTTCGCCGTCGTCTGGACCTCATCTCTGTGCTGGTCGGCATAGGCTTTGCCGTCCCGCGCGCCGCCCATCGTCCAGACCGTGTAGCCGCGCGTCTTCCATCCGCCGATAGCGGCGGCGTCCGTGCTGTAGACAAAGCAGGCGTCGGTTTGCAGGTCTATCAGAGGATCGGGAGGGCGCGGGGTCTGCGTGATGGTGTACGGCCTGTCCGGGGCGCGCACGACAGTCGGGCGCACGGAAGGCGGCACGCCCTGCGTCATCAGGCGCAGCACGATATCCGGCACCCCATCGCCGTTCGCATCCGGCTCCATCTGGAGAAACCGCACCGACTTGACGGCCATCGGTGCGGCCTTCGCGCTGAGCCGCACCTGCATCCGCGCGCCCAGCGGCCAGTTCGCCGGAACCGTCCACTGCGCGGCCAGGGTCTCCTTGTCTTCCCGCTCGATCCTGACCGGCAGCGGCTTATTTTTCGGCCCCAACACCTGGATGTCCGGCGGCGCGTCGTTGGCATCGCCCGAAATTCCCAGCACGAGCCGACAGCGCGCTCCCGGCGCGACCGGAAAGCCGTAGACCCAGAACTGTCCCGGCTCCGCGCGCCGCGTCTCGCCCTGCAACGCAGTACCTGCGACCTTGACGACGAACGGCCGTTCCGCCTGCGTTCCCGGCGCGAAAACCGTCGCATAGGGAACCGGCGGCGCTGCTATAGCCGTGCAAGAGCAGATTAGGAGGAAGAGTAGTAAGACACCGGCGAATGAATTCGCGGCTGCAAAGGCACAAAACCCGCCTGCGCGGGTTGGTTTTTGAGTCGGCGAGGGCCGACTTCGTGCTTTCGCAGCAGCGGTTTCAACCGCCTGGATGGAATACCACATAAGTCTTACACCGTCAGTAGAATCTTCATCGTTGCGCCGGGGTCGGTGTGCAGCTTGTCGAATGCCGCCTGGCCTTGCTCCAACGGAACCGACTCCGTATAGGCCGACAGGTCTACATCGCCGTTCTCGATCAGTTTCTTGGCCTGGGCAAAATCGGCGGCGACATAGGCGAACGAACCCTGCAAGCGCACTTCGTTCCGCACGACCGTGTTGAACGCGATGGTACTCTCGACGACATGCAGGCCGAGCAGCAGGATCTCGCCGCCCTTCTTCACCATTCCGACGCTGTTGGCCCGCGCCGTCTGGTCGCCGTGCGCGTCTATGACGATGTCCGCGCCCGCGCCGTCGAAGCAGTTCCGCACCGCCGCGACCGGGTCGGTCTCCTTCGCGTTGATGGCATACTTCGCGCCCAGTTTCTGCGCCACCTCAAGCCGCGCCGGATTGATGTCCACGATGGCGATGTCCCGATAGCCGAGCAGCCGCGCCAGCGAGAGCATCAGGCTGCCCTGCGTTCCCGCCCCGATGATCGCCAGCGTGCCGAAGCTGTGCCGCGAGATCAGGTTGAACAGATGCACGCCGTTCGCCAGAGGCTCGATCATCACGGCGCGATGATCCGGCAGATCGTCCGGCACGGGGAAGACGTTCTTTGCCGGGACGACGGCGTACTCCGCGAACGCGCCCTCGACCTTATCCATGCCGAGCAGCCGCCAGTCCGCGCAGATGTTCGTCTTTCCCGCCTGGCACGCCGCGCACTGCCCGCACGGCATCAGCGGGTTGATGACAACGCGCTGCCCTTCCCGGAACGGCCACTCCCTGCCGGGAGCGGGCGGATTCTGCGGCATCTTCGCCACCGTTCCGATGGCCTCATGCCCCAGGATAAGCGGCGGCTGGCGGCGTGGATTCAGACCCAGGAACCCGGCCATGTCCGAGCCGCAGATGCCCGTGCCGCGCACTTTCAGCAGAATCTCGTCCGGGCCGGGCGTCGGCTCCGGGCGCGTCTCCATTGTCACCGTCTTCACCGCGCTATAGACGAGCGCTCTCATACCTACCGTGCCTCCTGTTCAATTCCCCCGCTCCCACAGCGTTGGGAGAGGGGGCTAGGGGGTGAGGGCTAGAACCCAAATCGCGGACTCTTGATGGGCGAGTGCGTCACCAGCGTCTTGCGGTTCAGCGAGCCGTCGCGATGGTCGAGGATCAGGTCGGTGCAGCCCTCGTAGAACTCCAGTAACTCCTTCGCGAACTGATCGCACTCTTCCTCATCGGGGAACTGCGCGGCGATGTCCTCGGCGATCTGCTGCGCATCGCGCGTCTCTTCGATGCGCGTCACCGTCTGCTGATCTTCGCTCACTTGCAGGCGCGGTTCCCAGGGCAGATTGCACGCCTGCGACAGAAAGCCCGTGATGTCCGGCGTCATCGGCTGGCGTTCTGTCCAGCGCACATCGAGCGCGAAGGTGATCAGTCCGGCGCGGGCATTGATGAGGTGGATCATGGCCTCCTCGTCCGGCAGGTTCATCACGTCGTAGGAGTGGGCCATCACCAGCAACGCCAGTTCGTCCTCATCGTCCGTGTTATCGTCGGGCTGATAGCCGCGAATGTTCTCCGGCGCGATCTCCCACCACTGCGCGAACAGGCGGGCCAGCGGCTCCGACTCCTCGCCCAGCCAGAGCAGGCGGTTCGGCGCATAGCCCTTGTTATCCAGCAGCGCCGCCGTCATCCCCACGATGTAGGCGACATCCTCCTCGCTCGGCTGGAAGAAGACGAACCGCTCGCCCGGCACGTTCTCGTCCGGGTTCGTCTCCATCAGGATGCTGCGCGTCTGCACATAGTGCCAGGCGCGCAGGTCCAGCGTCTCCATGTCGTCGAAGTCGCGCAGGCGGGCGATCAGGTCGCCGACCTCCTCGCGGGCCTCCTCCATGCCGGGGAACTGTGCGGCGGCCTCCGGTGGCGCGATCTGGTAGACCGCCTCGGCCTCGTCCGGCTGGCGCAGCAGGGCATAGCACTCCGCCATCTCCAGGATCAGC
Source organism: Chthonomonadaceae bacterium (assembly GCA_035651115.1). Classification (GTDB taxonomy): domain Bacteria; phylum Armatimonadota; class Chthonomonadetes; order Chthonomonadales; family Chthonomonadaceae; genus DASRGL01. The sequence goes on along the minus strand of DASRGL010000196.1, from coordinate 3,179 downwards.
CAGATGGGAAGGCCGCCGTACTTATCGTTGAGTTGGTGGAAAGCGTCTATGGCTCCCTGATAGTTGCCCAGGTCCATCAGGGCCTGCGCGTAGTCCACGTCCGCCGCCTGGCTCAGTTCGTTCTTCGTGTCCCCCAGCAGTTCTTTGGCCCGCGCCAGAAAGGGCAGCGCGAGGAACGGCTGCTGCAACTGAAAAAAGCGGTTGCCGACACGGTAGTAGCCCAGCGCATCGTCGCGGTTGTTGCGCAGGTGGTCGAAAAGCTGGTACTCCTCGCCGGGCTGCGCGCCGGACGCCTGCGCGATCTGCGTCAGCAGGTCGCAGGTCGTGTCCAGCACCAGATCGGAGCGGACATCCTGCTGAAAGGCGAAGGCGATCTGTTGCAGCGCGGTCGCCGGGTCGCCCTGCTGCGCGGTGGCTTTCGCCTGCTCGACCAGCTTCCTGACTTCCTCGGATACGGGAGGCCCGCTCTGGATTGGTTGGCCGTCCGGCCCTAAGATACGCATGACGTTCTATTCTCCAATGGGGGGGTAAACTCGAACTCGTAAAGTATCTGGCTGAGCGCTACGAGCGCCGCCGTCTCCGTGCGCAGGATGCGCGGGCCGATCCGCACCGGAACCAGATTCGCCGCCCGCGCCGCCGATACCTCCGCCGGACTCCAGCCGCCTTCCGGCCCGACTGCCAGCAGCAGCGCCGAGGGCCGCTCCGTCAGGCCGCGCAGAAACGCCGCCAGAGGCAGCGCCTCCTCGGTCGGATGCAGGAGCAAGGCGGGCTGTCGCTCCGCTTCCCGCAGCAGTTCCGCAAACGTCACCGGGGCGGCGACTTCCGGGATGCGCGCCCGTCCCGACTGCTCTGCCGCGCCCTTCGCGATCTGCTGCCAGCGCGCCACTCGCTCCGCGATCTTTCCTGCCGGGATGTCCGCGACGCATCGCTCGGCCCGCACCGGCACGAACGCGCTGGCCCCTGCCTCCGTGCCGTGCTGCACCACCTGCTCGAACTTGTCGCCTTTGCCCAATGCCTGCGCGACCGTGATAGCGACCGGCGGTTCCGGCGGCAGTTCCACCCGGCCCTCGATCCGCGCCGTCGTCTCCGCCTTGCCGATAGTTACGAGTACCGCCTGAAAAGCGTTTCCCCGATTATCCAGCAGCGTCACAGTGTCGCCCGCCCGCGCCCGCAGCACGCGCGTCAGATGCTGGTGATCCGAGCCGACTATCGTGGCCGTCTCGCCGGAAAACTGGTCGGGGGGCAAAAAGAGGCGGTGCATTCCAGAAACTCGGCTTTCCGCCCGCAAGGCGGTTGGCGGCGTAGCCGCCCTTCAGACGGGTCGTTTACGGCCCGGCATGGAAAACTCAAGAGGCCCAGTCATGGTCGGCGCGGGTGAGGGGAGGGAGCGCCTGCGACGCCCGCGCCAGCGTCGCCGCATCCGTCGGGCCTGCCTCCGTGCGCCGCGACACCAGGCAGACCCAGATGTCTTCTCGTTTCGATTCGAGGGGCGTCAGTCCGACCGCCGCCAGCGCGTCCCGCACGGTATCATGATGTTCCTCCACGATCCCGCTGGCAATAAAAACGCCGCCCGGTTTCAGGCGCGGCGCGACCGACGGAGCCAACTCGATAATGGTGTTCGCCACGATATTCGCGACGATCAGATCGCACTCCCTGGCCTGTGCGTCGAACGCCTCCATCTCCAGGATACGCACTGCCTCCGCCAGCCCGTTCCGCTCCACGTTCTCGCGGGCGATCTTTCTCGGCAGCGCGTCAATGTCCGTCGCATAGACCCGTTGCGCGCCCAGGTTCGCCGCCGCCAGCGCCAGTATCCCGCTTCCCGTTCCGATGTCCGCCACCGTCATGCCCGGCGTGACCCGCTCCTCCAGCGCCTTCAGGCACAACTGCGTCGTCGGATGCCCGCCCGTTCCGAACGCCATGCCGGGGTCGAGTTCGATCACCAACTCGTCATCATCAGGCGCGTACTGCTCCCAACTCGGCTTCACGACCAGCCGCCGTCCCAACCGGATCGGCTTGAAATACTGCTTCCAGGCGTTCGCCCAGTCCTCCTCTTCCGCGTAGCGCAGCGTCAGATCGCCCACCAGCGCGGGCAGTCCGAACTCCGGCAGCCGCCCCAGATGCGCCCGCAATCCCTGAATGCGTTCGGTCAGTTCGTCCATGACCGGCAGGCTGCCCTGTACCGTCACCGGGTTCTCGCCCTGCACCATCACGCCGCCGCAGCCCGCTTCCAGAAAGGCGTAACTGACCGCATCCACCGCTTCCGGCGCGCACGCCACCGTCATCAGCGCCCACCGCATAGACATTCCTTACCGCCCGAAGATGCGGCCCATGATGCCCCGGCCCTCGCCGCCGTCGTGGATATGCTCGCCCATCGTTGCGGCAAACTGCTTCAGAAGCTCGCGCTGTTCCGCCGTCAGCCGATGCGGGACCTGCACCTTGACGACCACGTACTCGTCGCCTTTGCCGCGCCCGTTGGCATCCGGCAGGCCGCGCCCGCGCAGCGTAAAGACCTGCCCGCTCTGCGTTCCCTCCGGTATCTTCAGTTCCTCCGTGCCGCCGATGACCGGAACCTGGATCGTGTCGCCCATCGCCGCCCGCGCAAAGCTGATGGGGACTTCGCAGTAGAGGTCGTTGCCGCGCCGCTCGAAAATGTCGTGGTCTTTGACGTGCAGGACGAGATAGAGGTCGCCCGCAGGCCCGCCGCGTTCGCCCGCGTCGCCCTCGCCGATGAGCCGCATCCGCATTCCCGTATCCACGCCCGCCGGAATCTTGACCGTGCGCTCGCGTATTTTGCGGACACGTCCGCTGCCGCTGCAGGTGGGGCAGGGGTTCGGAATCACCTTGCCGGTCCCCCGGCAGCGCGGGCAGGTCTGTGAACTGTGGAACGTGCCGAGCAGCGTGCTTTGCGAGAACTGAATCTGGCCTGCGCCCCGGCACTGCGGGCAGTTGTCCGCGCTGGTTCCCGGCTTCGCGCCGCTGCCCTGGCAGGTGTCGCAGGTCTCCATGCGCGGGAAGCGGATCGTCTTTTCCGTGGGGGCCGCCACCTCTTCGAGGGTCAGTTCGAGGTCTTCGCGCAGATCGTCGCCGCGCACAACCGTGCTGGTCGGGCCGGTGCGCGCGCTTGCGCTCGTCGCCGCGCCAAAAAAGATGTCGAAGATGTCGCCGAACGGACTGGCCCC
>DASRGL010000195.1:0-14066 GCA_035651115.1 Chthonomonadaceae bacterium | reverse complement strand
GGCGCTGCCGAGGTTGTCCTGATCGAAGAACTTGTTGCGCAGGGCGAACTCGGTGTTCAGATCGAAGATGAAGAGGCCGTTGGGAGCCAGGTGCGCGGCGACGCGCTCCATTGCCAGAGAGAGACGCTGCGGGTCGGTGATATAGTTGAGGCTGTCGAACAGGCTGATGCAGAGATCGAAGCGGCGGCCCGGCAGGTCGAGTTCTGCCGCATCCTGCACGAAGTAGGCGATGGACAGGCCGCGCGCTTCGGCTTTGCGCTGCGCCTCGGCGATCATGGCGGGCGCGATGTCCACGCCGGTCACAGAGTAGCCCTCGGCGGCGAGCAACTCGGAGACGTTGCCGGTTCCGCAGGCCAGGTCGAGAATTTGGCGCGGGTGGGCGTGGCGCTCGTCCAACAGAGTGTGCAGATAGCGCACCCAGTCGCGGTATGGCACGCCGGTCATCAGGGCGTCGTAGAGCGGCGCGACGGCGACGAACTGCGCGCGGTCGTCGGCCCTGTCCTCGTGCGGAGATGGCGGTTCGTCGTTGCTCATAGAACTCGACCAGACTGCGCAGAGCCGACCGGCTGAATGACGACGGCGGTTCCGTAGGCCAGCACTTCGGTGACGCCCGCGCTCAGTTCGGTGGCGTCGTAGCGCATCCCGACGACGGCGTTGGCGCCCCGTTCGCGCGCGTGCGTAATAAGATATTGCAGCGCCTCCTCGCGCGCGTACTCGCAGAGGGAGACGTACTCGCTGATCTGCCCTCCGGCCAACTGGCGAAACCCGGCGACGATCTGAAATCCCAGGCCGCGCGACCGCACGGTGATGCCGCGCACGATGCCCAGATAGCGCACGATCTCATAGCCCGGCACATCGAACGTCGTCGTGCAGAGAACATCATGCCCCCTGGTGATCTGCTGATTGGACACCCGCTTCCCTCCTTTGCTTGCGTCTATTCGCGGGGCGCGGCAGGATTTCCTTCTGACCTGACCCCCCGTCCCCCTTCCCTGAAACGCTCGTCCCTCGCTGGGAAGGGGAAGTCTCGGATTGGCGGCTTTTCCCTTCTCTTGCACTCGGTAGCGCGTTGGAAGAGAGGCAGAAGCCTGGTGGTTAGTTCCCCCCTTCCCAGCGAGGGACGAGCGTTTCAGGGAAGGGGGACGGGGGGTCAGGTCTGCCGTGTGCTATAATGAGACGAAACGAATCTGGAGGCTGCGCTGCGGCGGACAGCCCGGAGAGAGATGAGGACGGCGGTGGAACGCAAGTTGAAACTGGGCATCCCCAAAGGGAGCCTGCAAGAAGCGACTTTTTCCTTTTTCAAAAAGGCGGGATTCGAGTTTCGGATGAGCAGCGGACGCTCCTATCATCCGAGTGTGGACGACCCGGAACTGGAACCCCTGCTGATTCGCCCCCAGGAGATACCCCGCTATGTCGAGCAGGGCATTCTCGACGCGGGACTGACGGGCAAGGACTGGATCGAGGACAATAGATCGCAGGTCGTCGAGGTGGCCGAATTCGTCTACTCGAAGGCGACGCTGAACCCGATCCGCGTGGTGCTGGCCGCGCCCAACGGCTCTGCCATCGAGTCGGCCAAGGACCTGGAAGGCAAGCGCATCGCGACCGAGTACGTGCGCCTGACGGAACGCTATCTGGAGCAGCATGGCGTCCACGCGACGGTCGAGTTCTCCTGGGGCGCTTGCGAAGTGAAGGTTCCCGATCTGGTGGATGCCATCGTGGTCAACACAGAGACGGGCAGCAGCCTGCGCGCTCACAACCTCAAGATCGTGGACACGCTGCTGACCTCCACGACCCGCTTCATCGTCAACACGGCGGCCTGGGCAGACTCCTGGAAGCGGGGCAAGGTGGAGAATATCACGCTGCTGCTGCGCGGCGCGCTCAACGCGGAACAGTTGGTCGGCCTGAAGATGAACGTCGCCTGCGCTAATCTGGACGCCGTGACCGCCCTGCTGCCCGCTCTGAAAAACCCGACCATCTCCCCGCTCTCCAACCCGGACTGGGTCGCGCTGGAGATCATCGTGGCGGAAAGCACCGTGCGCGATCTGCTCCCCGCTCTGAAGCGGGCCGGCGCGGAGGGCCTCGTCGAGTACCCGCTGAACAAGGTGATCTATTGAACCACAGAGGCACGGAGACACGGAGGAATCACAGAGAGAAGCAGAGATAAAGAGAAGAACGAGGAAGGCAGATAAGCGACTGTTTTCTTTCGTGTTCCTTCGTGTGCTTCGTGGATGCTTCGCTCTGTTTTTCTCCTGTTTTTCTCCGTGTCTCCGTGCCTCTGTGGTTCCAATTCTGCTTTTGGGGAGAAAAGATGATCGCGCAGTTGTCGGGCGTGGTGGCGCGGGTCGAAGCGAACAGCGTCATTCTGGATGTTGGGGGCGTGGGGTATCAGGTGTTCGTGCCGGTCACGGTGCTGTCCGCGCTGCCGGATAACGGCGGCAAGTTCACGCTGATGACGCATCTGATCGTGCGCGAGGACGAGATGACGCTCTACGGCTTCGCGAATGCGACGGAGTTGCAGGCGTTCAAGATACTGCTCGGCGTCTCCGGCGTCGGGCCAAAGGTCGCGCTGGCCCTGCTCTCGACGCTGGATGTGGGCGAACTGGCCCGCGCCCTCTCCACGAACGACACGCGCCAGATCACGAAAGTCCCCGGTGTCGGGCCGAAGCTGGCGCAGAGGCTCTGCCTGGAACTCGGCGACAAGATGGCCGCCTTCGCCTTCGAGCAGCGGGCCGAGCGCGCGGCGGCGGGCAAGCAGACCGAGCAGGAGAACGCCAACTACGAGGATGTCATCGAGGCGCTGGTCAACCTGGGCTACAGCCGCGCCGACTCCCGCCGTGCCGCCGACCGCGCCATCGCCAACGCCTCTGACCGCACCGATTTCTCCGCCCTGCTGCGCCAGGCTCTCAACCTGCTGACCGGAGGCCGATAGCGAGCGTCCCTTATGAAACTGGCGTTTTACACCTACAGTTATACCGACCGCCTCAACCTCCCCGTTGCGGACTGCCTCGCGCACATCGCGCAGACGGGCTATGCGGGCATTGACGAGTCGGGAACGTTCGGCGCGTCGGAAGACCCGCGCTCGGTCACATTCGTGCGCCGCAGGCTTGTCCGCGACACGGCGCAGCAGCACGGACTGTCGGTCGAAGCCGTTGTCACGCACGCCGAACTGACGACGACGCTGGCGCGCGAGCAGCCGCTCGACCTGGTGAGAACGGTAGACCTGGCGGCAGACCTCGGCGGGAGCGTGGTGACTTTTCACATGGGCGGCCCTGTGCCGGACTGGACGGACGACGCCCTATGGCGCAGCGTGGTCGCGGCGATTCAGACGGCGGCGCGCTATGCCGCCTCCCGGAACATCGCGCTGGCCGTAGACGGCATCTGGCCGCGCTGGATCGTCCCCAGCCCGGAGGCGCTGCTGCGCCTGTTCGACGATGTCGGCGAAGACCGCTTCGGCGTCAATTTCGATCCCTGTTACCTGACGCTCATCGGGGTGGACCCGGTCTCCTTCGTCCGGCGTTTCGCCGCGCGGATTCGGCACGCGCATCTTAAAGACCACATAGGCCGTTACCCAAAGTGGGAGCATCGGATACCGGGCGAGGGCGTGATGGACTATGTGCGCGTCTTCGCGGCGCTGGCGGAGGCCGGATTCGCGGGTTCGATGGCGGTAGAGTGCTTCCCGGACATGCCGTTCGTAGAGGCGTGCGGCCGGGGCTATGCCGCGATGACCGAGGCGTTGCGCAAGGCAGGCGTATAGCGGCTGTGTACCTGACTGCGCTCTTCCCTACTGGCGCAAGGCGATGGCTTTCCCGGCAGATACCTGCCATTCGACGCATTTTGGGGGCTAGACAGGCGGCGGCAAATCTGATAAGATAGAGAGCGTTGAGGTCGGAAGCGTTTTTCCGCTCCCGGCCTCTTGCTGTTTCTGGCGGGTGGGGACAGGTCAGCTGGCGACGTTCCGGCGGCATGGCCTCTTTCACGCCTTCCGAGACAGAGACTCACTCCTCTGGATGCTCTCCGGCCCGGAGCGTAGAAAGGATGGCCCCCATAGCCACGCAGAATGCGCTTATGCTCAAGAACGTGCGCGCCCAGATCACTCGCCGCGCCGTCGATTCCTCGATGCTCAATGTCACCGTGAGCGGCAGTGTCGTCCATATCACCGGCGTCCTGCGGCCCTTACGCGGCTTCAATGTGGACTTGCGGGACGAGATGAACATAATCTCGCAGATATTGCGGCAGCGTTCCGAGATTCAAGAAGTCGTCTGGGATGTCACGCTGCGCGTATGACCGCTGGATCGGGCGCAAACCGGCCTTCTACCGCGAAGGCTCCGCCATTGGCTTTGTGCGCCGCATAAAATAAGAGGGAGGACGCCGAAGCGTCCTCCCTCCTTTGCGTTTTTGGAACGGCAAGCTACATGAAATTCTCTGCGGAGAGAATTCCCAACTGCAAGGCCCGGCACAACGCCTGCACGCGATTGCTCGCATTCAGTTTCTCATACAGATTTTGCAGGTGGAAATCCACCGTCCGCTTGCTGACGAAAAGCAGGTCGGCGATCTGCTGGCTTGTTTTTCCAGCGGAGACCAGCCGCAGCACTTCGATTTCGCGGCGGCTGACTTTCACGGACGCGGAGGGGAGGGGCGTGTTGTCCAACATGGTGGTGTTAGCCTTTCTACGAGGAGTACAGTTGCAGACTAACGGTCTGTCGAGAGGCAGGGCTGCACAAAGCGTGCCAGGATGCAGAGTTTTGCGGCTTCCGACGGGCAGGCGCGCTATTTCCGGTAATTGTGCGAGCAGGGTCGGGAGCGTGGGCAGAGGGCGCAGGTTTCAGGGGCGGAACCAGGGATGCTCGCCATCGGAGGGCGGCGTGCCGATGTCCTTCGGGCAGCAGAAGACCGGACACAGCGCCGTCCTGTTCAGCGCGGCGGCGCGCGCGCCGTTGGTAACGAAGGGATCGGTACGGTCGTCTACCGGTTCGCCGCCGTTCTGGATGAGGGTTGCTGTCGTAAAGGCGGTGGGGCGCAGCCATTTCGCATGGCCGTCGGCAAAGGCGTAGTTGCCGCCGCCCTCATGGATCACGTCGAGATGCTCGTCATGGCGGATGGGGCAGGGCGCGGCGGTCGGATCGTGCTTGACGGCGTTCAGGCTGTCGCCGTAGGCGCTGTGGAGGAGGGCAGCGCGAGGCTGCGGCGCGGACATTGGCGCGCCCTCGTTCACCCAGCCCGGATTGGCATATCCCTCCGCCCAGACGACCAGCGTCGTGGGAAAGGGAATGCTGGATGCCGGAATGCTGCGCCGCCAGTCCGCCGGGTCGCCCTGAAATACGTAGGCGTTCCAGATATAGCTGGCGCGCACGCGAAACGTCTCGCTGTCCCACCAGCCATCCCAGCGGCGCGCGCGCGCATCGGCGGGACAGTTCCACACTCCCCAGTGCTTCAGATAGGGCCGGTGGGCGTCCGGTATCCCGCGATACGGCTCGTTGTTCGGGCTGGCGAACTGGTCGTCATAGTCCTGGGCATAGAACGTGGTCGCCATCCCGATCTGATGGAGATTGGCCTGGCAGGTGAAGGCGCGTATCTTGTCCCGGCCTTGCAGCAGCGCGGGCGTCACCAGGGCAAGAAGGATCGTCAGAATCGAGAGCGTCGTCAGCAGCTCGACCAGCGAAAAACCGCCTCTATTCCCTTTTCCATGTCCCCGCGACGCCATCGCACCCTCCTGCCTTGCTTAAGCCCCCGCTAACCCTCCTCCCAACAACAGGGGGCGGGACAGGGTAGGGGTCTGACTTGTCTTCTATTTTCGGCAAAAATGCGGAAAGCGTGAGGGGAAACCGTAGAGGCGCTGCTGGCTGCGCCCTCCTTGCGGTCAGGCGGGATGGCAGTCGAAGACGGCGATCTCGGGGCGGCAGCGAAAGCGCATCGGGATGCCAACGACGCCCAGGCCGCGCGAGACGTACATTCGACCCGGTCTCGGAAACTCGTGGAACCAGCCTTGCAGGTGGCGCGCCCGGTTGTCCAGAAGGCTGCGCGTCACGAAGGGGATGCGTATCTGGCCGCCATGCGTGTGTCCGGCCAGGATCAGGCAGTCGTAGACCGCCAGCGCGCCGAATATCTCCGGGTTGTGGGTCATGCAGATGACCGCATCGTCGGTGCGCACGTCGGAGAAGGCCGTCTGCGGGTCGGGATGCCCCGTCCAGGAGTCGTCCACACCGACCATGCGCGCGCCGTTCTCTAACGGCTGGCTCCGGTTCGTGAGGATACGGATATTGGCGTCGGCCAGGATCGCGCCAAGCGGGATGCTGCCCCGGCCTTTATCGGCGGAGTTGTCGTGGTTGCCGAAGACGCCGTACATGCCGAGCGGAGCGCGCAGTCGGGCCAGTTGCCGCGCGCAGGATTCGGCGTACTCCGTAGAGCGCGTAATGAAATCCCCGGTCAGCGCGATCACGTCCGGCTGCAGCGCGTTCGTCCGCGTCACGACATTCGCGATGAACTCTTCGGAGACGCACCACGAGCGATGCAGATCGGTCAACTGCACCAGCCGCATCGGCTCCTTGAGATTGGGCAGAGGCACCTGGTAGCGCGTTATCTCGATGTCCGTCGGCTCGTGAATCCCTTCCCCTACCCCCAGCATCGCGAACAGGGCCAGGTTGCGCAGCAGGAACTGCCGCCGCGACAGGCCCGGAGACGATCGTTCCTGCGAGGCTTCCACCAGAGGGACGGAGACCGGTCTCTTCTTTGGCAGCATCCTCGGTTCCAGCGTGTCCATACGTCTTATACGGTCTTTTCTATCGGGTCGTCTCGCCGATTTCAGCAGGTATACTATGCAGGGGCCATCGTCCCATTCGTCAGAAGGAGTCCGCTTGCGATGAAAGTCGGCATCATCGGCTTGCCGCAGACCGGCAAGACCAGTCTCTATAATACCTTAACCCGCTCCGACGTGGACCTCAACCGCTTCGGCGCGACCGAGGTGCATATCGGGGTCATCCCCGTTCCCGATCCGCGCTTCGACTACGCCGTGTCCGTCTGCCATCCCAAAAAGGCGACGCCCGCGACCATCGAGGTCACGGAGGGCGGCGCGCGCATCGAGCGGGGCGAACGGCACGGACAGGGGGACAAGTTCGGCACGGACTTCTTCGCCAGCGTCCGCACGATGGACGCGCTGGTACTGGTGGTGCGCGCCTTCGATGATCCGACCGTTCCGCTGCCGCCGGAGGGACTGAACCCGCTGCGCGAGGCCGAAAAGATTTTGGAAGAACTGCTGCTGGCCGACCTGACCGTGATCGAATCGCGCCTGGAACGGCTGGAAAAAGCGCGCCTTCAGAAACGCCAGTCTCCCGCCGAGGCCGCCGAGCAGCAGGTCATCGAGCGGCTGAAAACCGCGCTGGAGAGCCTGCAGCCGGTGCGCTCCGTCGAACTGACCGAGGACGAGCAGCGTTCTATCCGCAGCTTCGCCTTCGTCTCCGGTAAGCCGCTCATCCTGGTCGCCAATGTCGGCGAGAACGAGGTCGGCGAGGCCGGCCCTGCTTCTGTGGCGCCGCTGGCCAATTTCGCCGCTGCGCAGGGCATCCCGCTCATCCCGCTCTGCGCCAAAGTCGAGATGGAGATCGCGCAGATGGCCCCCGAAGAGGAGAAGGAGTTCCTGGAGGCGATGGGCATCTCCGAATCGGCCCGCGACCGTCTGATCCGTGCCGCCTATGCCGCGCTCGGCCTTCTCAGCTTCTTCACAGTCGGCGAGGACGAGGTGCGCGCCTGGACGATTACGCGCGGCACGCACGCGGTCGGCGCAGCGGAGAAGATTCATAGCGATCTGGCGCGCGGCTTCATTCGCGCCGAAGTCATGTCTTTCGAGGATTTCAAAGCGGCGGGCGGCTGCTGGGACGACGCCAAACACTCCGGCAAGATGCGCCTGGAAGGGAAAGAGTACATCGTCAAGGACGGCGACATTCTGCACGTGCGGTTCAAAGTGTAACGCCTCCCGGCCTTTCGCCTGTCTGCCAGGCGTATGAGCCGACCGCGCGCCCCAACACCTCGGTCACAATCGGCCATTTCGCGGCGGGCCTGTTTCGTGGCCTGTCTGGTCGCCTGGGGCATCGCCTATCTGGCAGCCTTCTCTGTCGTCGGCTCCGGCAACGTAATGGAATGGGGCTGGCGGGCCGTCACGGTTCTCCTCGCGCCCGCCATGACCGCCGCTTTGATCGCCGGATGGGAGGGGCTGGAGCGGGGATTTTAGCGGCCGGTACGACTGCCGTGTCGCTCCGGCCCCCGGCAGCCACCGTTAGCTCGAACCGGCGCGCTGCGAGGTCAACTGTAACAACAGGCCGGTCCGGCTGTCGAGCGTCAGCGTTCCCTGCCAGAGCCGCCCCTGTCTGCTCTGCGCCTGCCAGCGCAAAGGCCAGGCGCTGCCCGGCCCGGAACGCGGCGCGCCTGCGGTCAGGCTTAGGGAGGAACCGGCGGGAACGATCCGCAGCATGGACAGCCAGTGCGCGCCGATCTTGCGCGTCTGCGCCTCCGTCGTAAGTGGCTCCTGGGAGAACGCAGGCGGACGTATGCCCGCGGAATCGAGCAGGACGAGATTCCGAATCTCCCAGGTGCCGTCTTCGATGACGAGGACGATGCGGCAGCCGCCGGAGCGGTAGATCACCGCCCAGGCGGACGCGCTCGGCCGCATCGCCGACTTTTCCAGGCAGGGCTGCCCAAAGGCCGAGACGACCGCCTGCGCCTGCTGCATCAACGGTTCGGGAACGAGGGAGGGCTGGGATAAGGGGGGAGACGGCCTGTCGGCGGTACGCAGATAGACTGCCGCCGCCGAACCGAGGCCAAGCCAGAGACAGCCAAGAACCAGCCAGCCTGCATAGCGTTTCTGATGGGCCGAGAGAGCAAACGAGTGACGCATGGGAATTCCTCCAGGTGAATATCGAGAGCGAACTGAGGACGCAGGTGTATCCCGCGTCTCAGGCCCGGACTGCCATCCCTGTAAAGGCCCATGAGCGAACCGACCCTCCGCAACCAAAAAGAAACAAGTAAGACTCAGACGCTAGATACCGCCGGAAGGTTACAGGAGAGCGCCCGCATGTGAAAAAGATCACATCCGAGGAAGGAAGGATACCTGCACGCCAGAAGAGCGGCGCTTAACTCCTCGATGGAGGCAAGCGCCGCTCTTTTGTCCTGGCTGGTCTTACGTTGAGGCCGGTCTATTGTGGGAGGAGAGGAACCCGTTCGGGGCGATCTTGCAGTACCACAGGAATGTCTAGCTCGCGGCGTTCCGCAGGGCGCAGGATATGCACGACCGCCTTGGCGCCGACCCTGCTATCCTTGATCGCGTCCCTGACATCGCGCTCATCGCCGATGGGCTTGCCGTCAATGGCAAGGACGATGTCCTCGTCCTGCAGGCCCGCAAGACTGGCCGGGCTTTCCGGCAGCACGTTGATGACGACGCCGCGATAGGGCGGCAGGCCGAGCGCCTGGCCGATGTCTTCCGGCACGGCCCGATAGCGGATGCCGAGCCAGGGCTGCTGCGCGATATGGAGGGGAGCTTTGCCGCGCTCGATGAGATCGCGCGCGACACGGCGCACCGTGTTGACGGGAATGGCGAAGCCGAGACCGATGCTGCCGCCGTTCGGGCCGGAACTGAGAATCGCGGTGTTGATGCCGATAAGCTGGCCGTTCTCGTTGGCGAGCGCGCCGCCGGAGTTGCCCCGGTTGATGGCCGCGTCGGTCTGGATCGCGCCGTCGAGGACATGGTTTTCGTCTATCTGCAAGTTGCGCCGGTTCAGGGCCGAGACGACGCCGACCGTGATCGTGGAACCCAGGCCGAGTGGATTGCCGACGGCGATGCACCACTCGCCGACTTGCAGGCGATCCGAATCGCCGAGTTCGGCGACCGGCAGGCCGGAGGCTTCGATACGCACGACGGCGAGATCGGTCTGCGGATCGCGCCCGACCAGCCGCGCGTAGTACCAACGGCCATTCGGCAGCGTGACCCGGATGCGGTTCGCGCCATCAATGACATGGTTGTTCGTGAGAATGTAGCCGTCCGGGGTGAGGATGACGCCGGAGCCTTTGCCGCGCACCTCCTGCTCTATCAGCCAGGACGCGCCGGAGTCGTCTTCGGTATGCACGCGCCCCACCGTATCTATGTTGACGACCGCCGGTTCGATGCGCCGCACCGCCGCGACGATCTTGTTGTCCCCGACCGGAGTGACCACCGGCGGCTGGTCGAGCAGGCGCAGCGCGCGCCGCTGCGCCTCCGACGCCGTCACCGGGCGCGCGACCGAAGCGCGCAGCATCATCATGCCGACCCCGATTCCCATTCCGAAGACGAGTAGAAACACACAAATCCGCCTTACGGCCATGCCGGTCTTGCTCCTTGCACAAGCACTGCGAATCCCCAGATGAAGACCGTCTGAACTGTGATTTATAGGATTAGAGGATGGACTATGAGGGAGCCGGAGCAAAATCCTAGTCCATCCCATAATCATTACTAATCACAGTTCAGACAATCTGTGCAAATCTGTGTCATCTGTGGATTCACTCGGTTTTAAGCTGTTTGAGAAGGTTCGCCATCTCGACGGCCACGAGCGCCGCTTCCGCGCCTTTGTTGCCCGCCTTGCTGCCCGCGCGCTCGATGCCCTGCTCGATGCTCTCTACCGTCAGCACGCCGAACGCGACGGGCAGGCCGCTCTCCAGCGCCAGGCTGCTCAGGCCGCTGGTGACGGCGGAGGCGATGTGGTCGTAGTGGGTCGTCGCGCCGCGAATGACACAGCCGAGGGCGATGATGCCGTCGAAACGGCCCGACTGGGCCAGCGCCTTCGCCGCGACGGGTATCTCAAAGCTGCCGGGAACCCAGGCGACCGTGATATGGCCCTCATCCGCGCCGTGCCGCCGCAGCGCGTCTAGCGCGCCTTCCAGCAGCGCCTTTGTGATGAACTCGTTGAAGCGGCTGACGACGATACCGAACGACAGTCCTTGCGCCGTCAAGTGGCCTGCCAGCGTTTCAGGCGGCATCCAAGCGGTTCCTCTCTAGATGTCGTGTGCGGGCGATGCGCCCGGACTGCTCTGTTCGCTATCCGCCGCCGCGTTTCCTGCTAGTGCCAGCGCCTCTGTATCGAAGACATGGCCCATTTTAGTCGCCTTTGTTTGCAGGTACTTTACGTTGTGCGGGTTCGGCGTGACGGGCAGCGGAACCCACTCCACGATCTCCAGGCCGTAGCCTTCCAGTCCGGCCACTTTCTTAGGGTTGTTGGTCATGAAGCGGATTTTCTTCAGGCCCAGGTCCACCATCACCTGCGCGCCAATGCCGTAGTCGCGCAGATCGGCCTTGAAACCGAGCATCTCGTTGGCCTGGACGGTGTCCGCGCCCTTCTCCTGAAGTTCGTAGGCGCGCAGCTTATTGATGAGGCCGATGCCGCGCCCCTCCTGTTCCAGATAGATGAGCGCGCCGCGTCCGGCGTCCGTGATCTTTTGCAGGGCCAGGTGAAGCTGGCTGCCGCAGTCGCACTTGAGCGAGTCGAGCAGATCGCCGGTGACACAGGAGGAGTGGACGCGCACGAGCGCCGGTTCGCCGTCCGCGAGGTCGCCCTTGACCAGCGCGACGACATGGTGCGGCTCGACACTGGCTTCGTAGGCGTAGACGGTGAACTCGCCGTAGCGCCCGGTCGGGAGGCGCGTGGTGGCGACGCGCGTGACCAGCCGCTCGGTGCGCCGCCTGTATTTGATGAGGTCGGCGATGGTGACGATCTTGAGATTGAAGCGCGCGGCTATCTTTTCCAGGTCGGGCAGGCGGGCCATCGTGCCGTCGTCGTTCATCACCTCGGCCAGCACGCCTGCCGGGTAGAGACCGGCCAGGCGGCAGAGGTCTACGGTCGCCTCGGTATGGCCTGCGCGCTTGAGGACGCCGCCCTCATCGGCGCGCAGGGGAACGATGTGACCGGGCCGCGTCAGGTCGGCAGGCCGGGCGTTCGGGTTCGCGAAGAGCTGCGCGGTAGTCGCGCGGTCATAAGCGGAGACGCCGGTAGTCGTGCCGTGCCGTGCGTCCACCGTGACCGTCATGGGGGTTCCCAGGCGGGAAGAGTTGCGCTCCACCATCATCGGTATCTCAAGTTCGGCGAGGCGCTGCGCCGTCGTCGGCACGCAGACGAAGCCGCTCCCGTACTTGATCATCAGGTTCATAGCTTCGGGCGTGCATTTCTCGGCGGCGATGATGAAATCGCCCTCGTTCTCCCGGTCTTCGTCATCCACCACAATGACCATGCGGCCCTGGCGAATATCCTCGATAGCCTCTTCAATCGTGCTGAAACTCATTGGCTGGCGTCTCCTATCTCTTTTACGCCGTGTCGCTTGTGGATTGCTTCCCCGTGTTCCCTATGCGTCCTTAATAGTCTACCAGACAGCAGGCGGTTTTTCCAGAGAGAATGTTCCTTCGCCAGGCAGGAGGCCATCAGCCCCAGGGCGAATTGCTCCTATAAAATCGGTTCTCAGAATTCCCGGCGAAGGAATTCGCGTCTGGAAAAGCACGAAGTCGGCCTGCGCCGACTCCAGGCCCCCTCCCTATTCCTCCCCCCAAGAACAGGGGGAGGGGAAAGGAACCCACGCAGGCGGGTTTTGTGCTTTTGCAGCTGCAGTTTCAACTGCCGCAATGAGTTTCTCAACTATGCAGATCAAAACCTTTACTCTCTGTCTCCTCTGTCTTGTTGCATCATCGGCGACTCTGGGGCAGGCCAACGAGCAGGTCGGCCCGGCGGCGGAGGGCCGCACGCTGCTGCCCACCCGGCAGCTTATCCGCGCGGCGGGGCGCACGCTGGAGTTCGGCGGACGCCCGATAGACCTGGCGCTCTCCCCGGACGGCAAGACCCTCTACGCCAAAGACAATCGCGGCCTGGTCGTCGTGAAGGTGGCCGATTGGAAGGTGATTCAGGAACTTCCCCTGGAAGGCGGCACGTCGCTGCATGGCGTTGTCGTCCGCCGGGACGGAGCGCGCGTCTATGCCACCGGTGCGCAGAGCCAGCTTGCGGAGGCCGAGGTCTTGCCGGACGGCGCGCTGCGCTGGAAACGGCAGATCCTCCTGCCGGGGCCGGAGGGCAAAGGCGCCTCCTATCCCTGCGGTCTCGCCCTGAACGCCGCCGGAACCCGCGCCTACGTCTGCCTGTCGCGCAACAACACGCTCGGCGTGGTAGACCTTGTCTCCGGCACGCTGCTCTCCGAGATACCGGTCGGCGTCGCGCCGTTCGATGTCGCGCTCTCTCGCGACGGCAGCCAGGCTTACGTCTCCGACTGGGGCGGCAGGCGGCCTAAACCGGGCGAGAAAACCGCGCCCTCCGCCGGAACGGAGACGCTGGTGGACGCGCGCGGCGTGGCGAGCAGCGGCTGTGTCTCCCTCGTAGACCTGCGCAAAGGCGTCGAGACCGCGCAGATAGGGACCGGGCTGCATCCTTCCGACATCGAGCGCAGCGCGGACGGCAGGACGCTCTATGTCGCCAATGCCAACTCGGATACCGTCAGCGTTCTGGCCCTGGAGACGCAGCGCGTCATAGAGACGATCTCCGTGCGTCCCGACCCGGCGCTGCCGTTCGGCAGTATGCCCAACGCGCTCGCCCTCAGCCCGGACGACCGAACGCTCTACGTTGCCAACGGCGGCAACAATGCGATCTCGGTCGTCGCCTTGGGCGATGGCCTTCAGAAGAAGAGCCAGCTTCGCGGGCTGATACCGACTGGATGGTATCCCGGCGGAATCGTTACGGATGGCAGGGCGCTCTACATCGCCAACATCAAAGGGCTGGGTTCCCGCAACGCCGGGACACTACAGAAAAGTCCGAAAGCGGACGATCCCGCGAAGAAACAGCCGCAGGAACCGGGCGGGAGCAAAGGCTTCAATGTCTATGAATACCAGGGAACCCTGAACGTTGTCACGCTGCCGACAGACGCGGAGCTACAGACCTACACCGCGCAGGCCCGCGCCGACGCCCGCCTGCCGCAGATTCTGCGGGCGCGCGAGAAGGCGAACGGCAGCCAGCGTCCGGTTCCGGTTCCCGCGCGGGTCGGAGAGCCGTCTGTCTTCGAGCATATCGTCTACATCATCAAAG